>NZ_JBUZVP010000101.1:0-500 GCF_055409485.1 Pseudomonas sp. A125 | reverse complement strand
ATCCTCGACCTGATCGCCGGGCAGATCGGCAAAACCCAACTGGCTCAGGAGCTGGTCAAGGAGATCGAACTGATTTCCGGCGACGGCCCGGGGTCGGTAAATGACCGCCTGGAGCAGGCCAAGCAGGAATTGGAAGACCTGATCGACCAGATCACGGACGCCCTGGTCTACGATCCGACCAAAACCTACGCTGCCGGCGACGTGGTGCGACAGGGCCAGCACCTGTACCAAGCCACCGCACCGGTACCGAAAAAAACTACACCACCAAATGCCGCGTACTGGTTCGATATCGGCACCATTGCCGAGACAACCAAGGCCATGGCGCTGCAGATCCAGCAGAACAAGGCGTCCATCGATACTGTAGACGGCAAGGTCACTGCCCAGGCATCTGCACTGCAATCGCTTCAGGCGAGCTGGCGGGAGGATAACGGAGAGGGCGCGCTGACTGACGCCCTGCAAGGCTGGGATGCCACGGCGAAGTTCGCCCAGCAGGTGAAGGT
>NZ_JBUZVP010000100.1:0-517 GCF_055409485.1 Pseudomonas sp. A125 | reverse complement strand
TCTGGACTGACATCTGGATTTCCAGCGGGGAAGTATTTCGACATTGCTGTAGAAGGAATTACTCCACAAAACGCTGCCGCTTTTTGTGTGCCTATTAACACAATAACCACTAACGATCGCCAATTAGAGCCCGAGGTTTTGAATGGCGTTGTTCGAGTTTGGCGCACAATGCGCGGCGACCCTTGGGGTAAGTCAGGAATATCAACAACTACCATGCGGCTTGTGGTAGTGAGGTTTAAGTGATGGCAGATAAATTTGGACTTGAGTTTATATCGACAGTCGATAATTGCGTCATCATCGACTCTGAGTTTTCTCGCATGACAGTGGTTTGTCGTGGCCGGTATACGGGCACTGAAGAAAATGGAAATTCATCTATTACGTACTTTCCTGCCCCAATAACAACCCAAGAGCAGCCATTTGTTTTTATCAGGCCCGATAGTGCCAATGGCATCATCGGCATGAGCAACCTCGCTGTATTTGGTTCTCCTGGTAACTGGACTGGATTCCAGGTCAGGAT
>NZ_JBUZVP010000099.1:0-519 GCF_055409485.1 Pseudomonas sp. A125 | reverse complement strand
AGCCCGCTGTATTGAGGGTGCGTCAGCTCGTTCCAAAGCGCGCGGCAGCGCTGGCCCAGCCAGGCATTGAGTTCCTCGAAGGAGTGAAACTGGCAGTCCTGGGCGTCTAGCCAGATACGCCTGCGGCTGTCTTGCACGTTCTTTTCAACGATGCCCTTTTCCCAACCAGCGGCGACGTTGCAGAAGTCCGGATCGAACAGGTAATGCGCGCACATCACCGCAAAGCGCGCATTCACCGCCCGGCCTTTGCCCTTATTGACCTTGTCGACGGCGGTCTTCATGTTGTCGTAGATGCCCCGGCGCGGCACGCCGCCCAAGGAGCCGAACGAGCGTGTATGGGCGTCAAATAACATCTCATGGCCCTGGCTCGGATACGCCACAAGCCAGAACGCACGGCTGGCACACAGCTTCAGATGTGCCACCTGCATACGCCGGTAAATGCCGCCGACCAGCAAGCCTTCCTCGCTCCAGTCAAACTGAAACGCCTCGCCAAGAGCAAAGGTCAGCGGCACAAAGGCC
>NZ_JBUZVP010000098.1:0-613 GCF_055409485.1 Pseudomonas sp. A125 | reverse complement strand
GGGCTGAAGTCAGGCAGCTTGAGCTGCGCCTTGTAGTGCGGCCAGTCCTTCACCATTTGCTGATATCGACCGGACGCATTGGACGTCAGCCCCTTGCTGTTGATGACCTTTGAGGCGCGACCCTTGGCAAAAGGGTGATCAGTAAAGTCCTTGAAAACCTCGGGTTTCTTGTCGATGCCGGTCACGATCACGTCGTAGCCATCCATGACCGTGGCCGGCGAGGTGCTAGTGCCCTCGGACCAGGCGAGCATATCGAGGAAGGCCAGCGCATTGCGGCCCCCGGCGAGTGATTCAGAAAGTCGTGCCATTGCTTTTCTCCAGGCAAAAAAATACCCGCTCGGGGCGGGCAGTTATTCTTCGATCGTTTCAGGCGGAGGCGCCTCGACAGCGGGCATCTCGAGCCGAACGTCGATCCAGCTGTTGAGCGGCACGTCTATCGGCACACCTTTGCCCAGCACCATGTCCCCGTCATCCGTCAGCGACCAGCGCTGCTTGTAGAGGCGGATCGTCACACTGCCGTCGGCAGCCTGCTCGCACTCGGTAATGCCAAGTGTGCGGCCACCATCAGGTGAGCATGGGTCTTGCGTCCGCCACCCCTCCAGCGCCAGGCCCA
>NZ_JBUZVP010000097.1:0-649 GCF_055409485.1 Pseudomonas sp. A125 | reverse complement strand
TCAAACCGGCACATTGTTCGCCTCCTTGACCTTGTCGTCATAGGCCTGCCAAATCTCATCAATGGCTTTTTGAGCGTCGGCAAGGCGTTCGGCAGTCATCACGGGGCGCTGCGCCACAGCGCCAGCGTCAACGAACAGCGGCGTCTCAGCGCCCGCAACCATCACCCCATCTTCTTCGCGATACAGCGCGATATCTCTTCTGCGTGCATCGCCGAAGAACACCATGCGCAGCTTGAAATAACTGCCGAAGGGCTCACGTCCCGCCGCGTAAAGAAACCAGGCACGGGAGTCGTGAACATGATCATCGAACAGTGCGCGTAACAGCCCTTCGGGTTTGCTGGCGTTGCGGCTTTCCTCGACGTTCCGGCGTGTGTGTTCGTCAACGTAGTTGCGCTCATGCAGGGGCGGTGGAAATAGCTGGCTGACCTTCGCCATGGCACTCGCCTTCATCTGCTTGCGCTCGGCTAGCTCTATCTCGCGGGCATTCGCGCCGGGAACAACGGCCATAAGACTTATGCGTACCGGGATCGAGTCAGCGAAGTGCCGGCCGGAAAAGCCTCGGCCAAACTCTTCAGCCGCTTCACGCAACTGGGTTTGTGCCATGTCGGCGTCGAAGTCTTTGATGCCGGGTTCAAGCGGCTTCTTGGGT
>NZ_JBUZVP010000096.1:0-719 GCF_055409485.1 Pseudomonas sp. A125 | reverse complement strand
GGCCTGAAAGCCGACCTGAGTGTTAAAAGCCAGAGCGAAAGCAGAGCTGCGTTTCTGTAGGAGCTGGCTTGCCGGCGATGGCA
This sequence comes from Pseudomonas sp. A125, assembly GCF_055409485.1. Lineage (NCBI taxonomy): Bacteria > Pseudomonadati > Pseudomonadota > Gammaproteobacteria > Pseudomonadales > Pseudomonadaceae > Pseudomonas > Pseudomonas sp. A125. The sequence continues at coordinate 636 of NZ_JBUZVP010000096.1, read as the reverse complement.
TCAACTGGGTGTATCTGATGCACCGAGGTGTCTGCATCGCAGGCAGGCCAGCTCCCACATTGACCGTGTCTGCTTTCGCCTTTGCCGTTGCTTTTGATCTACAACACTCAAGCCGGCCTGAAAGCCGACCTGAGTGTTAAAAGCCAGAGCGAAAGCAGAGCTGCTTTTCTGTAGGAGCTGGCTTGCCGGCGATGGTATCAACTGGGTGTATCTGATGCACCGAGGTGTCTGCATCGCAGGCAAGCCAGCTCCCACATTGACCGTGGCTGCTTTCGCCTTTGCCGTTGCTTTTGATCTACAACACTCAAGCCGGCCTGAAAGCCGACCTGAGTGTTAAAAGCCAGAGCGAAAGCAGAGCTGCTTTTCTGTAGGAGCTGGCTTGCCGGCGATGGTATCAACTGGGTGTATCTGATGCACCGAGGTGTCTGCATCGCAGGCAAGCCAGCTCCCACATTGACCGTGGCTGCTTTCGCCTTTGCCGTTGCTTTTGATCTACAACACTCAAGCCGGCCTGAAAGCCGACCTGAGTGTTAAAAGCCAGAGCGAAAGCAGAGCTGCTTTTCTGTAGGAGCTGGCTTGCCGGCGATGGCATCAACTGGGTGTATCTGATGCACCGAGGTGTCTGCATCGCAGGCA
>NZ_JBUZVP010000095.1:0-757 GCF_055409485.1 Pseudomonas sp. A125 | reverse complement strand
GGCGGCGGCAAAAACTGAGTGCAACACCTGACCTTTCCGGTACGGTGCTGCCCCTATGTCTTATACCGAACTCAGCGTTGAAGAGCGCGCCACCATTCAAATCAGTCATGCCCAAGGCTTCAGCCTGCGTAGGATTGCCTGCTTGATCAACCGATCCCCTTCGACCATCAGCCGGGAGCTGCGCCGCAATCGAGATGTCTGTGGCGGCTACTCGGCCCACGCGGCCCAGCAGCAGATGCAGGCTCGCCGCCAGGTGTGTCGACCGAAGCGAAAGCTGTTGCGGGGTGGTGAGCGCTTCGAGTTGGTGGCGCATATGCTCCGTGAGCGTTTGTCTCCCGAGCAGATTGCCGGCAAGCTGCGCAGCATGAACATTCCCAGCCTCAGAGATGCCTACGTCTGTCGCGAGACGATCTATAACGCGATCTATGCCCTGCCGGTCGGTGAACTGCGCAAGGAGCTGATCATCTGCCTGCGGCAAAGCAAGACGACACGCCGACCGCGCTCTGGTGGTGTGGATCGGCGCGGCCAGATTCCCGAGATGGTCAGCATCCATGTGCGCCCACCGGAGATCGAAGACCGGCTAATGCCAGGGCATTGGGAAGGCGACTTGATCAAGGGCAAAGCCAACGCCTCGTGTGTAGGCACGCTGGTGGAGCGAACCAGTGGCTACCTGATGCTGGTGAAGATGAACGACGCGACGGCGACCTCGGCGATGGAAGGCTTCAGTGCAGCGCTCAATGGCATGCCGCTGGCGATG
>NZ_JBUZVP010000094.1:0-770 GCF_055409485.1 Pseudomonas sp. A125 | reverse complement strand
GTGGTGGAGCAGCGCGTCAATATCCGCACCTACCATCACCGCGTGGCCACCGCCCACTTGAACGGCGAGATCGACCAAACCCGTGGCGCCCGCGGCACCTATGGCGAGGCGTATCACTACGCTGAACCCTACACAGAAATGGGCGACCGTTACGCCTATGACGAAGACCTGCTAAGTGAAAGTGGCTACTTTTACGCCCGGTTGCGCCACGAACGTTACCTCAACGGCCAGACGCAACTCAGCGGCGTCAGCAGCAGTGCCACCTTGGCGCCCGGCCAGGTACTCAAAATCTCCGGCGGCGCGCCACAGGCCTTTGCCCCCGGCGCGGTGATCACCCAACTGACCACCCGCGCCGCCCGCGACCGCAGTTTCGACGTCAGCTTCAAAGCCATTCCCTACTCGGAAACCGTATGTTTTCGTCCGGAGCTGAAAGACAAACCGCAAATCGCCGGCACCGTCCCGGCCCGCGTCACCAGCCCGCAGGCCAACGACCCTCACGCCGAAATCGACCTGGAAGGGCGCTACTGCGTGAACTTCCTGTTCGACCGCGACACCTGGAAACCCGGCCAGGAAAGCATGTGGCTGCGCTTGGCGCGTCCGTACGCGGGCGATACCCACGGCCTGCACCTGCCACTGATTGCCGGCACCGAAGTGGCTATCGCCTTCGAACAAGGCGACCCGGACCGGCCCTACATCGCCCATGCCTTGCACGACAGCGAACACGTGGATCACGTGACCTTGCGCAACTACAAACGCAACGTGCTGCGCAC
>NZ_JBUZVP010000093.1:0-781 GCF_055409485.1 Pseudomonas sp. A125 | reverse complement strand
CTGGTCGTAGGTCATGCTCTTGCGCATCGCCAGCGGCATGCCATTGAGCGCTGCACTGAAGCCTTCCATCGCCGAGGTCGCCGTCGCGTCGTTCATCTTTACCAGCATCAGGTAGCCACTGGTGCGCTCTACCAGCGTGCCTACAGACGAGGCGTTGGCCTTGCCCTTGATCAGATCGCCTTCCCAATGCCCTGGCATCAGTCGGTCTTCGATCTCCGGTGGGCGCACATGGATGCTGACCATCTCGGGGATCTGGCCACGCCGATCCACGCCGCCAGAGCGCGGCCGGCGCGTCGTCTTACTTTGGCGCAGGCAGATGATCAGCTCCTTACGCAGCTCGCCGACCGGCAAGGCATAGATGGCGTTATAGATCGTCTCGCGACAGACGTATGCATCTCTGAGGCTGGGAATGTTCATGCTGCGCAGCTTGCCGGCAATCTGCTCGGGAGACAAACGCTCGCGCAGCATATGGGCCACCAACTGAAAGCGCTCACCACCCGGCAACAGCTTTCGTTTCGGTCGACAGCCTTGGCGGCGGGCCTGCATCTGCTGCTGGGCCATGCGGGCCGAGTAGCCACCACAGACATCTCGATTGCGGCGCAGCTCCCGGCTGATGGTCGAAGGGGATCGGGTGATCAAGCAAGCAATCTTGCGCAGGCTGAACCCTTGGGCACGGCTGATTTGAATGGTGGCGCGTTCTTCAACGCTGAGTTCGGAATAAGACATAGGGGCAGCACCGTACCGGAAAGGTCAGGTGTTGCACTCAGTTTTTGCCGCCGCC
>NZ_JBUZVP010000092.1:0-789 GCF_055409485.1 Pseudomonas sp. A125 | reverse complement strand
TGAATCGCCCCGGGTTTCCTAGACACTCTCCAGGCTCGCTGCGTAACGCTTTTCAAACTCTACCGGTGACAGCTGATTGTTGAAACTGTGGCGTCGTTTTGGGTTGTAAAACATCTCGATGTAATCGAACACATCATCCCGAGCATCCTGGCGTGTAGTGTAGATTTTACGCTTGATCCGCTCCCGCTTTAGCAGCTGGAAAAAGCTCTCCGCCACAGCGTTGTCGTGGCAGTTACCTCGACGACTCATGCTGGCTACCAGGTTGTTAGCTTTCAAGAAGCTTCGCCAGTCTGAGCTGCTGTACTGACTGCCTTGATCCGAGTGGATCATCACCTCTTGCTTCGGCTTACGTCTCCAAACCGCCATCAGCAGTGCATCAATGGCTACGTCGCTGGTCATCTGCGACTTCATTGACCAACCAATGATCTGGCGTGAAAACAGATCGAGCACCACGGCCAAATACAGCCAGCCTTCATATGTTCGGATGTAGGTAATGTCTGTGACCCAGACTTTGTTGGGTTCTCTGACATCGAATTGGCGCTTCAGTAAGTTCGGTGAGGCAACGGCTGGTTTACCGCCATATTTTCCCGGCCTCCGTCGATACCCAGTCTGAGAACGTAAACCTTCAAGGCGCATCAACCTAGCTACCCGGTGACGGCCACAGCTCTCACCAACCTCTCGCAGGTCATCATGGATCTTGCGATAGCCATAAACACCACCGCTTTCCAACCAGGAGTGTTTGATCAGTCCAAGCAGTCGCTGATCGTCCTTGGCTCGCGCAGATTTTGG
>NZ_JBUZVP010000091.1:0-828 GCF_055409485.1 Pseudomonas sp. A125 | reverse complement strand
ACCCACCTGTACCAGCAGGTCCTCGACGCAGCCGCCAATCAATACCCGGAGCTGGGCGTGCAAAACATGGTCGGCGAGACCGACGCCATGGCGCTGTTCCATACCCAGGCAAGGGTGCCTGGCGTGTTCACCCGCCAGGCCTGGGAAGGGCAGGTGCGCCAGGCCATTGACGATATCGCCGAAGCCCGTCGCGAAGAAATCGACTGGGTGCTCAGCGACAATCAGGCCGACATTGCCGCCGAGCTGACCCCGGATGTGCTCAAGGCGCGCCTCACCGAGCGCTACTTTCAGGATTACGCCAACGCCTGGCTGGACTTTCTCAATAGCGTGCGCTGGCAAAACGTCGGCAGCCTGCCCGATGTGATCGACCAACTCACGCTGATGACCGATGTGCGCCAGTCACCCCTGATCGCCCTGATGAATACCCTGGCCTATCAGGGGCAGGCCGGCACCCGCAGCCAGGCCTTGGCCGACTCGCTGATGCAGTCTGCGCAAAAGCTTGTGGCGAAGGACAAAGTGCCCATGATTGACCCACGGGCACAAGCCCCGCGCGGTCCGCTGGACGCCACCTTCGGTCCATTGTTGAGCCTCATGGGCCAAGACCCGGAGGGCAGCGAGCGGTTGAGCCTGCAAGCATTCCTGACCCGTATCACCCGCCTGCGCCTGAAATTGCAGCAAGTGAGCAATGCCCCCGATCCGCAGGAAATGACACAGGCTTTGGCGCAGACCGTATTTCAGGGCAAGAGTGTTGTCCTGACGGACACCCAATCCTATGGCAGCCTGGTGGCCGCCAGCCTGGGAGCAGAGTGGAGCGGGGTGGGCCATACC
>NZ_JBUZVP010000090.1:0-886 GCF_055409485.1 Pseudomonas sp. A125 | reverse complement strand
GTCAGACGCCCATTGATAACGATGTTTTGGAAGCGGGATTGTTTCGCTTAGCAAGCTCAGAAAATTAACTGACTGTTGCACTTGCTCCTTGAGACCGCCATGCGTTACTACCGTATGTTTGGAAAGCTGAGGAATCGTGACACATGCACCCAGATACTGAGTAACCCAGCCTCCGGCCGAAAATCGGAATTCAGAACTTCATGATAGAATCGTGCCAAGTCAATTGTTTATTGATCTGTAGTCCGCCTGCAGTTGTTTGAGGGCTTGTTCAAAAGCAGCAGTATCTACCATGGGAAGCCCACCATTTCCACCAACTTGTATTTCCATTACTTGTTTTAGGCTTTCTTCATCAGGCGCACTCCAACAGAAACCTCTTTCACACCTCTCGTATTCAGTATGCTCATCACGCGTTACAATCCGCTGCGTTACTGGCGCCGACGCTTGCAAGGCAAGCTCTGCAACACTTCGCGAGTATGTTTGCCTATCTATGTAGATCCTGAGCCCATTATAGATACAGCCTCCCAATACTAACAAGATAGCCAAATACAAAACTACACGAGTGCCGACTGGAGATTTTGTACTAGTTTCCACCGAAATTTCCCTTTTTCAACTTGAAGTGAAAAGCTGAGAATTAATACCCTGGCCTGATTTTGAGGGTTTCTCGACGGTATTCACCCTTGTCCGAGCATATCCACAGCTTACCGCACCACTATGGCTGCGGGCTACCTTTTCTCGGTAGTTTCCTTGCAAGCAGTAATTAACTCCCAGCGCACTTGAAAAAAATAGTGGGCGGTTGCAGGAGCTGAGTGCAACACGGTCATTGAATTGAAGCTGGAGCATCATGCCGCATAGCCATGGCCTTCTGCATCACCTCGCCCATAACTTC
>NZ_JBUZVP010000089.1:0-900 GCF_055409485.1 Pseudomonas sp. A125 | reverse complement strand
AGAAAGCATGCTTGGCCTTGAAGTAGCCGATCTGCAAGACGCAATAGACTTGGGCCTGCAGGCTAGGCCGGCTGCTGGCGAACGCCAGTTCAGATTCGGCCAACGCCAGGTATTCCAGCCGCTGAGCATCGTCGAAGTCCGGTAGGCCGTACAAGGCTTCCTGCTCTGCGTCAGAAAAGACGGTGAGTAGCTTATTCTTGTTGCTCATCGACCGTCCTTCCCGCACCACGCCAACCTGCTCGCGTCAATGTTTCGATCAACGTAGTGCGCTTGACATTGAAGTTGCGGCACACCGCCGCCTTAGACATGCCGCCATCGAGCGCGGCGACGATGGCGTCCAGCTTCTCACCAGTGATCGCCTGCGGCCGGCCGCCGATCCGGCCGCGTTTGCGTGCGGCGGCCAAGCCCGCGACGACGCGCTCCTGAATCAAGGCGCGCTCGTACTGCGCGAGCGCACCGAACACCTGGAACAGGAATTCGCCCGAGGGCGTCGTAGTGTCCAGGTTCTCTGTCAGCGAGCGGAACGCCACCCGCTTGTCCTTGAGCGAAGTCACAATGGCGAGCAGGTGCGACAGCGAGCGACCGAGCCGGTCGAGTTTCCACACCACCAGCACATCGCCGGCTCGAACGAACTCAAGCGCCCGCGCCAAGCCGGCACGGTCATCCTTCGCGCCAGAGGCACGATCCTCAAACAGGTGACGCGGATCGACGCCGGCGGCGAGCAGCGCGTCGCGCTGCAAGTCCGTGCTCTGGCGGTCGGAGTCCGACGACACGCGCATGTAGCCAACCAACATAGGCGGATAACCATCAAAAACAGGTTTCCGCATAATAGTGAATAGCGATAGAGTTTTCCGTACATTTTTGAGGGGGTGTTGCACAGGTAGCACAGCGGCGGCTGAC
>NZ_JBUZVP010000088.1:0-956 GCF_055409485.1 Pseudomonas sp. A125 | reverse complement strand
AATTAATTTTTTATCCTCAAAAAAAACGTATATAAAACAGTGGTTTGAAAATTCCCTGAGAGTTCAGTTTGTCTGACGAACGGTAGTGTGCTAACTAAGCACCCGTTTTGGAGACGTATCAGGGTTGCTACAAAGGCGTTCTGCGGATGAGGATTTTGTCCACCCATTTTGACTGGTCGAAATGATTTTGGTCGTTATGCTCTTTTCCGCAGCCAGCATCCGAAGCAAATTTTAGCCCTTACGGACGCCGGACCCCCCACACATTGCAAGGATTCAACAAGTGAGCCAACACACACTGAGCAAGACCTTCCTGGCCCTGGCCATCACCGCTGCAAGCGCCAGCGCACTGGCTGTTCCTGCCGACCTGAACAAGGATGTTAGTGGAGCCAGCGAGGTGGCTTACTCTCGAGTCAGTTACAACAATGTAACCCTATCCGGCAACGCAAACCGCGAAGCGGATCAAGATGGTACCGGCTTTAAAGGTGCAACCATTACCGGCGACCTGACCAATAACGCGAATGTAACCGCTCACGGTCAATTCGTTGATGCGCTGGACTTGGATTCCTCGGACGACGGCGATGCAGTACCTACCACCGTCAGTGGCAACCTCACCAACAACGGGAACTTCGAACTCTCCGGCATGGCCCCAGTAGGTATCGTTACTGACGGCGCTACGATCGGCGGCAATTTTGTCAACAATGGCAACATGTCCCTGGTCGGCGCTGACAACACCATCGACAGCGACACCCCTCGCGCTATCGAACTGGGTAATACCCAGATCGGTGGCGATGTGATCAATACTGGCAAGCTCTCGGTTAGTGGCACGGGTTCTAAAGGCATTTACGCCTTCACATCCACCGGTACAAGTAATCTGGGCACCATCGGTAAAGACGTCATCAACAAAGGCAATATCGCCGTGTCTGGTAATGATTCGGCCGGCATCAGCCTGGAAAAAA
>NZ_JBUZVP010000087.1:0-1100 GCF_055409485.1 Pseudomonas sp. A125 | reverse complement strand
CTCAATGCGGTTCTGCGAGCGGTGAACATTACGCTCCAGTTGCGGGTCGCGCAGGTAGCGCAGTGTGTAGATACTGCGGATGAGCTTGTCGAACTCGAAGATTGCGCGCCGCGTCGGGTTCGGCGCCGTATAGGTGCACAGCTTGCGGATCAGCGTGCCCTGCGTCATTTCCTTCAGGCCCAGTGTGGCGACGATTCGGTCGATGTTCGCCTTCTCACCGACGATGAGTTGCCGGTCGATCTGGCCAGCCGGCCGGATCAGGCATTTCTCGTACAATGCCAGATCATCGGCGCAATACAGCTCCTGCAACTGGTCGTCGAGGTCGGTGAAGCGCGGCTCGAAACGAAGTCCGAACCAGTGCAGGATGGCGAAGTTGGCCTTGTTGATGCTGTGCATGTCGCCGGTGATCGCGCTCGGCACGATGTCCGACGTGTTGCGGTACCAGATGTCGAACACGTGGTGAGCCTCGTACTCGTGTGCGCCTATCAGGTAGCCGTTCAACGGCACGTGATTGCACAGCAGCGTGTAGGCGACGACGCCCTTGCCGCGGCCGAAATATTTGCGCGAGTAGCGCGCCTTCACAGTTGGTCGCTCGACGCCGAATTTCTGCCCATCAACGGCACCGTACAACGAATCGAGGTCGAACGAGTAATGCGGGAAGATCGGCAGTGCGGCGATGGCGTTGCTGATGCAATCGTTGGCCACATGTAGCGTCGCCTGGCGCAGGTACTGCTGGTAGGTACTCTCCAGGACGTGGTACGGGATGTCGCTGGTACGTGCCATAACCTGGTTGCCGTGGTTCATGGCTTGGGCAATGATCACCGCCATCAGACTGTCGGCGTCGGCTACCTTCTTCGCATAGCGTGGCTGCAATGGTGTCAGCGCCGACAGGAACTGGCACTGGCCGTTGACGAAGCGAAACACGTCGGCGACATCGCAGTATGGCAGTTGCTCGTAGAGAGCTTGCTCGCGCGCCTTCTGGTTCTCCCCCTTGGGCTTGCGCCAGGTCAGTCTCTGCGTGTCCTTGTCGTATTCCAGGTGCGTCAGCTTGCCCTGTTTCAGCTCGCGATTGAACGCCACCCATTGCGCACGCAACTCGG
>NZ_JBUZVP010000086.1:0-1103 GCF_055409485.1 Pseudomonas sp. A125 | reverse complement strand
CTCTGGAGGCAACTGAGCGTCGTAACGCTCCTGGCATATCTTCAATGCTGCGTTCATGGTCGCCTCCAGAGTGGCGAGTTAGTCGAAGTAGTCCTGATCGGCCAGATACTCGGAATGCTCGTTTACAAGCCATTCTTCCATCGAGGCGATCTCGGATTCAGTCATGAAGCTGGTGTCGTCTTTCGATTCCCAATTGACTTCGCAATGCCCGAAGTACTCATCGGGGTCGGCGGCTTGGGAGCTGAAGTTTCCTTTTCGGGCCGAGAAATATGCGACGGTCAGGTTGATGGCAATGTCCTCTCCATCACTGACCGTCCAATATTCGTAGGTGCGGGCCATGGCGACCTCCAGTGTTTGGGGTTAGGCGGTAGCTTTGGCGATCGCGGCGAGCATGTCGTTTCGCGCTTGATGCAAGGCCTGCATTTCGCCCTCATGCTCTTCGCTTGCCGTGGACGGCAACCAGATGTCGCTGATGCGATCGAAGGCTTGCAGGGATGCCAGAAGCTCGGGCGCTGCGGCGATAAGGCTTGCGTTTGCACCTGCCTCAGCACAGCTATAGACGCTGCCCTTGCGACGGCGCCGATGAATCTCCGCAATAGTGTCGTCATTGCCGTCTGTCTCGATGTAGCGCCTGCCATGGTCGTCCTGGACATACCAGGGTCCGGGCGTGTGCTTCGTTTCCATGACTCTCTCCATTCGTTGGTTCACCTGTATTCGTCAACACTCATGCCTCCCGCTGGTTGCCGATGGGCGCGGGGTGAGTGCTGACGGGTAGAGGCGAGGGAGGGGAGGACAGGTCATCCAGCTTCGTTGAAGCTGTGCTTTTATTGCTGGGCAGTTGAGTGTCCTGATAGGCTAAAAACAGCCATATGCGAGAATCGCCCCGCCATTTAGCGAGATATTTAAATGCTTAAATTTTTTCTAACCACTGCTTTTGCCTTTGTTTTTCTCGGAGCAATCTCTGGTTGCTCTTCGACTGCCGAACAAGAAAAAGCACTGAGCGCAGGGCTTGTGGCTCATTTGAATAAATTCAAAAGTTACCCGATCGCCTCACAATTGGCCGGGGTTGAAGGCACAAACCAACTGCGTTTCACGATAGATGG
>NZ_JBUZVP010000085.1:0-1154 GCF_055409485.1 Pseudomonas sp. A125 | reverse complement strand
TCCTTATCTATTCGCGATCTGTCAGATTAGGTGCCGAGAGTCGACGTGGACGATCGCTCGCTCCTCGATTTAGCCGATCGTTACGTAGCAAGGTCTCCACGCCGATATCTCCCCACACACGCCCGTACAGTTGCCCGAGGTTGCACTCGAAGATAAGGCTGGGCCGGTGAGGAGAGACTCTCGACTTACTCAGATTATCGGAGATTGTGATGACCTGCATCGGCATTGGCATAGATGTGAGCAAAGCCACCCTCGACATCAGCGTACATCGACACAAAAAGCCTCTTCGAACAACTAACGATCCGGCAGGATGGAAACAGGCAATTGCCTGGATGCAGCCGTTTGAGCCTACCCAGGTCGTGCTCGAAGCCACGGGAGGCTATGAGCAAGACGCTCTGGATGCGTTCTATAGCGCAGGCTTACCGATCATTCGCGTGAACCCAAGGCAAGCGAGGGACTTTGCCAAGGCGATGGGTCAACTGGCCAAGACTGACCATCTGGATGCACGCATGCTGGCCCACATGGCCAGCGTGATCGAGCTTCACCGTTATCAACCGCGTACCGATCAGGCTCAGGAGCTGCACGCCTATCACCAGCGGCGTCAGCAACTGGTTCAGATGATCAGCGCCGAGAAGCAGCGGCGTCGCCTGACAAGAAATGCTGTGCTGCTTGAGGGGCTTGAGCGGCATATTACGCAGATGGAATCTGACCGAGCCGAACTGGACAAGATCATCGCCGGACTGCTCCAAGGAACTATGCAGGCTCAGGTAGCCAGTACGATCAAGGGAATGGGCCCCGTGGCGGTATCGACGCTCGTCTGCGAGATGGGAGAGCTTGGCTATCTGAACCGTAAAGCCATCGCCAGGCTTTATGGTATGGCGCCCCTGTCCAAAGACAGTGGCCAATTCAGTGGCAAGAGAACAACCTGGGCCGGACGTCGGGCACCCAGAAGCGCCATGTACATGGCGTGTTTGAGCGCTGTGCGCTACGACCCGGTGCTAAAACCGTTTTATCAACGCCTGGTCGCCAACGGCAAACCCAAGAAAGTAGCCCTCGTAGCCGCTGCTCGCAAGCTGGTCACCATGCTTAACGCAAGAATGCGCGAAGCCTTGAAGGCTGCCGCGCATTTGGCTTGAGAACACAGTTGCTACGTA
>NZ_JBUZVP010000084.1:0-1213 GCF_055409485.1 Pseudomonas sp. A125 | reverse complement strand
AGAGCCCAGAGCCCAGAGCCCAGAGCCCAGAGCCCAGAGCCCAGAGCCCAGAGAATTGTCGGAGGAGCAATCTCTGCCGTCTAGTCCACTAAGCAAGAAAAGTGACGGCGCAACCTCAATGGAGAGCGAAATGTGTTATGCACGGAAACTCTGTCTTGCGGCCAAGTCCCAAGTCATGGACATGTTCCAGGAAGCCCGGCTTGGCAAGGCCGTCGACCCAAGCACGACGTTGCCGCTGGTCGGAGAAATCGCTGCCTCGGTGCTGCGCCAACCTCATGCCCTCATCAGCGTCGCACGCATCAAAACGCACGACGATTACACCTACCTGCACTCGGTTGCCGTCTGCGCCCTGATGCTATCGCTGGCCCGGCATCTCGATCTAGACGAGGAGCAAACGCGCCTGGCTGGCATCGGCGGACTGATGCACGACCTAGGCAAGGCCGCGATGCCGCTGGAAGTGCTTAACAAACCAGGCAAGCTCACCGATGCCGAGTTCGCCATCATGAAGCGCCACCCTGTGGAGGGCGCAAAGATGCTGCGCGCAGGCGGGGCCGAGCCCGGGGTGGTGGACATTGCCCTGCACCATCACGAGAAGATCGACGGAACCGGCTACCCGGATCGCTTGGCCGGTGACGCCATTTCACTCCTGGCCCGCATGGGCGCAATCTGCGACGTCTATGATGCCGTGACGTCGGAGCGAGCCTACAAAAAGCCGTGGGACCCGTCCGCGGCGATGCGGCAGATGGCCAAGTGGGAGGGCCATTTCGACAAACGCATCTTCCACGCCTTCGTCAAGGCCGTGGGCATCTACCCCGTCGGCTCCTTGGTTCGCCTGTCCTCTCAGCGTCTGGCCGTTGTCGTTGAGCCGGGAATGGAATCACTGCTGACTCCCAAGGTTCGCGTGTTCTTCTCGCTACGCTCGAGAGAGCCGATCCCGATGCAGACCATCGACCTGGCGGCCACGAGTTGCAAGGACAGTATCACTGGCCCCGAAGACCCGACGCTCTGGAACTTCAAGAACCTCGACGACTTGTGGATGGAATAGCCCCCACAAAACGACGGCCCCGTGAGGGAGCCGTTGAACATCGTCGAGCGATGCCCGTCCAGGGAGGGATGGCCGAGCTCGATTCTCCAGAAGGTAGCTGGTGACACGAGTGTTGAGCCCACCCAACTAGGGTGACGGAAATTTCTGGGGTTCCGGCTTACATCCCCA
>NZ_JBUZVP010000083.1:0-1248 GCF_055409485.1 Pseudomonas sp. A125 | reverse complement strand
GAACAGCGCCATGGCGTCGGTCTCGCCGACCATGTTTTGCACGCCCAGCTCCGGGTATTGATTGGCGGCTGCGTCGAGGACCTGCTGGTACAGGTGGGTTTCGGCGTTGCGCTGGCCCAACTGGCCGAGTAGAACCCGCCTGGCCTGGGCAACCAGCCTTGAGTCGGCCTGGATCGCCCAGGCCGGGTGCGCGGCCAGATGTTCACCATAGAACCGCCACAGGTTCGGCGACAGGCCTTGCCACAGCCCAGGCGACACGCCGTCGCGCAAGGGCTCGGCGTTGCCCAGGGCTTGGGTCAGGAAGGCGGCGTCGGCTTTTGCCGGACGCGCCATCATCAGGTACGCCTTCAATTGCTCGTAGGCCTCCTGGGCACGCTCTACTCGCTGTTCGCTGGCCGGGGGCAGGCTGATCAACGCGTTGAGCTGGCGCTGCAAGTTGGCCGCCGCCGGGTCGCGGATCAAGCGGTTGTTGGCTTCGACGTAGCGTGGCCACAACACCGCGAGCAGGTTGTGATTCTGGTTCAGGCCGAAGCGCTGGTACCAGGGCACGCCGTGCTCATCCCGATAATTAAGGCGGTCGAGTTCACGTACCAAGTCGTTGAATGCCCTCAGTTGCTCGTCGGGGCTTTGCGACTGCTGCAAGGCTGCCAATGAAGTGTGCAGGTGGGCGATTTGTACGCGGTTGCTGACAACCGACAGCAGCATTCCTGCGCCCCACAAAACTGCCAAACCCAGCACCAGCGCATACCCGACGCGCGGTGCGCTCCAACCCAGCCGACGGTGGCGGGTGTTATCGCCAAGTACACCGTGCCACACCGGGGCCACCGACCAGTCATGCTGCCGATCATGTGGTGAGCGCTGTATCGGCAGGCTGAACCACACCCCCCGCAACGGCACACCACCGGCAAACTCATCAGCCATCGGCGCCAGCGTATGACGCCAGCGGGCAATGCCCTCGTCCCGCAACTCCTGGGACAGGCGCAGCAGGAAATCCTGCCCCATCGCCGTACTGATCTGCGCCATGCCCACCCGGCGCAACGGCTCGAGCAAGCCGGTCAGGGCGGTTTCCAGTGCCGCCGGCGTGAAGCGTTTGGGCAATACACAGCCCACTGGGCGGGTCTTGCGGGAGTCTTGAGGCCACTCACTTTCGCAGACTTGCCAGAGGTACAACGGCAGCTGCCACTTCAGGCTACTGGCGAGGCGCTGCACCTCGCGCACGCCGGCGCCCATGGCAGCGTCATCGGCGCC
>NZ_JBUZVP010000082.1:0-1274 GCF_055409485.1 Pseudomonas sp. A125 | reverse complement strand
GTTAATAGGCACACAAAAAGCGGCAGCGTTTTGTGGAGTAATTCCTTCTACAGCAATGTCGAAATACTTCCCCGCTGGAAATCCAGATGTCAGTCCAGAGTAAACCGTCCTCATAGTAAAACTGCTGGGAGATAGCTCCTGAACACCTTCAGAACCCCAGGTAAAAAGCCCGAACTCATCCACTCACAAGCCTCCCGACCATAGTACGGCGAACCTCATTGGCGTCGTAAACAGCAAGCCCGTTGTTGTTCAGTATCGACGAACCACCTGTACCCTCACTGCGCAGCATGAACGTTCCCGCCTTCACATTGATCTCAAGCAGCGGACGACCTTTAGCGTCAACCGCCTCAGAGCGCAGCGTCATGCCCAGCACGATTTCCTGAATAAACGCCTGGCTGATCAGCGCGGTATCGATAACAACCTGTCCGTTTTGAACTACAAACGGGGTGACGAAGCCTCCACCCGCCAGAGTGTTCACCACCGCGAACCTGTCAGCGCTCACCAAGAACTGGCTTTGCAGCAGACCATCAGCATTTTGCTCGATGCCAAGCCCGATGCCGGCGGCCACGTACTGGCCGTTTTGGTTGACCTGCATCTTCACCGCCCACATCGTGGACAGCTTGCCGTCGGTGCTCGCTTGGGCTTTCGCCGTGATCTGGATCGCCGCCTGGCTCTTCCACTCGTTGAGCGCGCCGGCCAGATCACCCTCATCTGTGCCGTCACGCCCGCTACCGATCACGGCCTGGAGCGTGGTGGTTTGAGAGGCGATCGCACCGTTGGTATCGGCCAGAGACTGAGTAACCGTCCGGACGGCTGCAGAGTTTTCATCAACCTTCGCCTGCGTGTTATCGACCCTTTTACCCAGAGCGGTATCAGCGTCCGCCCTGGTAGTTGCCTCTTGGCTGATCGCCGCAGCATTACCGCCGACGGTGACACCCATCTGATCTATGCGTATGCCAAGGGCGCTATCAGCATCAGTTCTGGTCGAGGCCTCACTACCAATCGCCGCCGTGTTGCCGTCGACATCGCTTTTCAACTGATCCAGTCGAGTAGCTGTCGCCAGCTTATCGGTGGCCACCGCCCGCTCCAGCGTGGTCAGCCCGGCCTTGTTCGCACCCACCGCAGCATCCAGTGACGTCGTGCGCTCGACAAGCGCCAGGTTGTCAGAGGCTTGTACCTTCACCTGCTGGGCGAACTTCGCCGTGGCATCCCAGCCTTGCAGGGCGTCAGTCAGCGCGCCCTCTCCGTTATCCTCCCGCCAGCTCGCCTGAAGC
>NZ_JBUZVP010000081.1:0-1378 GCF_055409485.1 Pseudomonas sp. A125 | reverse complement strand
TCGTCAATGTAGAGCTCGCCCGCCTGGAAGCGTTTCCTGACCTGACGGTAAAGCCAGAATTCGTAACGATCGGCATGCAGGCCTGTCGGCGTGCCTTCGGCATCGAACATCAGCAGGTACGGACGCAAGCGTTTCGGCAGCGTTGCCGCCGGACATTCGTCGAGTGGCCGTTGTGATAGGCGCTGCTGCTTGGCGAACACGCTCTTGGCCCAAGTCAGCGCCGCGAGCCATGGGTTATCGGGGGCCGTGCCGGCGAAGTCGAGCGCGACGTACAGCGGCCGTAGATGGCGTCGAATGCGTTCGGCCAGGCCGTCCACCGCCTGCCAGTGCAGCGCCAGTTTGTTCAGTGGCTTGACGCTCATGCGCTGCGCCGTGTTTTGCAGCAATTCCCTGGACATGATTTTGTAGGCGCGTTGGCGCACCTCGCCGAACGGCGTCGGATCGGCCACGCTGTCGTCCACGTACAGCGACAGCAGGCGGCCAACCTGCGGCGTTTCCTGATGGCGTCGCAGCTGTTCGGCGACAAAGGACTGTTTCGCACCCGTGCGGCTCTCGTCCTCAAGTTTTTTCATGTGGAAGGCCATCGCGTCGACCAGGTTGTCGGTGAGCTGCCGGTAACGTACCCAGGCATAGCACAGCAGGTAGAGCCGGGTCTGCTCCGCCTTCAGGTGGCGCAGGTCATGGACGGTATAGAAGTTCGCCAGGCTCGCGTAGTACAGCAGGTTCTGCTGCGAGATGCCGAGCTTGGGCAGCAGCGCCTTGGCGATCCCGTGCAAGGACTTCAGCGTGGCGCGCTTCTCGCGCTCCCCTGCCATCTGACGCCAGCCGAAATCTTTAGCGTCCTGCTTGAGCGCTGCCAGTTGAGACAGGGTGTCGTCACGCACCAGGAGCTGGCCCAGCGCAGCTTTGGCCGATTCGTCCAACACTTCTGCCAGCAAGCCGCCCAAGCGCCTGCGTTCGGTGGACAGGGCTTCACTGACCAGCTCTTGTAAGGTGGTGTGGCCGGGCCGGATGATTTTGTGCTCGCTGAGCCAAACGATCAGTTCGGCGGCCACGAATCCTGGCATTACGTCGCGCCGCACGATCTGTTCAGCCTGCTGTGCCAGTTGCGGCAGGAAGCTAGCCGCCCACGACCGGTAGCCGAACAGTTCGGCGATCTGACCCCTCTGGCTGTAGTGCTCATGCTTGGTGATCGCCTTGCGTTCGAACGCTTCGCCGTGGAAATAGCGACTCAGCACGAAGGCGCAATCGTCCTCGACCTCATGCCAATCGAAGCGGAAGAAAGCATGCTTGGCCTTGAAGTAGCCGATCTGCAAGACGCAATAGACTTGGGCCTGCAGGCTAGGCCGGCTGCTGGCGAACGCCAGTTCAGATTCGG
>NZ_JBUZVP010000080.1:0-1391 GCF_055409485.1 Pseudomonas sp. A125 | reverse complement strand
GGCGGTCTCAAGGAGCAAGTGCAACAGTCAGTTAATTTTCTGAGCTTGCTAAGCGAAACAATCCCGCTTCCAAAACATCGTTATCAATGGGCGTCTGACCGAACCGAGCTTACCTGACTAAGCACAATTTCCACTACCAAGTGCTTAGCCGTGATCAAGCCCTTCGGTGGCTGCAGCAGCGGCTATACACACCCCCCCCTCATCGCTTAAACAATGGCTATACACACCCCCCCCTCCATCGCCAATGTGACGGCTTGGAATGACCCAATAGAAACACCCATTAGACGCATCCACCAGATAACTTGGAGGGCTTGCCCTTACCGGTCAGTTTATCGTTTCAAGCTTGTTGGTCGCGGAAAGCTGAAGATGATCTACTAGCACCTCAACCGGAAATTTCCAGCCCAGTGTCTGGCGGGGTCGGGTATTGAGCAGATCAGCGATTTCGTCCAGCCGTGCCTGCGTCACCAGAGAGAGATCTGTGCCTTTGGGGAGGTACTGACGCAACAAACCGTTCGTATTTTCATTGCTACCACGCTGCCAAGGCGAGTGTGGATCGGCGAAATAAATCTTCATCCCCGTGCGCGCAGTAATTTCGGCATGACGGGCCATTTCGCTGCCTTGATCATGCGTCATGGTTTTTAGGAGCGATGGCGCCATCCGCGACATTTCCCTCACGATCGCTTCCGCCGCCGCCTCTGCGGTGGGGGCTTCGAGCTTGGCGAGAATCACATAACGGCTCGTACGCTCGACCATGGTGGCAACCGCTGAGCGATTATTGGCGCCCATGATCAGATCACTCTCCCAATGCCCAGGGACCAGACGATCTGCAACCTCAGGGGGGCGTAGGTGAATACTCAGATGCGCAGGGTAACGTTCTCGACGCACATTGCTTTGGGTTCGCTTAGGACGTTTGCCGTCAGCCTGACGTAGATAACTGATCAACTGGCGTTTCAGCTCGCCGCGCGGATAGGCATAGATGGCGAGGTAGATAGTTTCGTGGCTCACATGTCGCTCGGATTGGCCTGGCCAGATACTGCGTAGTCTGCGGGCAATTTGTTGCGGTGACCAGCCGATGCGGAGCATTTCGACGACCACTTGAAATAGCTCTGAGTCTGGAGACAAACGCCGCTGACGGCGAGGCGCATGTCGAAGCTGTTGAGCCCTGCTGGTAGCTTGGATGGCGTCATAGTGAGGCTGCTGGGGGTTGCGTTTGATCTCACGACTAATGGTGCTGGGGTGACGGCCTAGCAAAGCGGCAATAGCTCGCAGCGTCTGTCGTTGAAAGAGCATCACCATAATGGTGACGCGCTCCTCGGTACTCAGGTGGTTGTATTGGGTAGACATGGCAACACCTTACATGAGGTGTTGCACTTGCTCCTTGAGACCGCCCA
>NZ_JBUZVP010000079.1:0-1470 GCF_055409485.1 Pseudomonas sp. A125 | reverse complement strand
AGCCATGCCTTTCAAGGTCTACGTTTAAAACCCCGTTTAAAGTCATCTTCAAGTCCGTTTATCCGCCTTGGCAGATTTAAGCACCCGAGCTGTTGAGACATGCGCCCGTGCCGCCTTACCTTCCAGCCACTCCTTGGGTTTGGCGACTTTGGGGCCGCGAGGGCTTTTCGCGACGGACTTGGGTTTGATCAACCTCGCCAGGGCCAGCAACCGCTCTGCCAGCCCTTGCGAGGTCTTTTCAAGAGGGAAATTTTCCGCAGGCAATGCGATCTGCAAGCCCTGATAATCACTGCGAACATGTACCGCCAAGTGGAAAATCGAAACCTCCCAACCCTCTGGCTGCGTTTCGCGGTGCGCCTGCTCAACGCTACGCTTGAGAACCGACAAAACGTTGTAAGCCAAAACCGCTGAGGCAAAGCCCAACAGCGCCGCTCTCGGGCTGCCAAGGCTTGTAATTTCACTGTCCAGTACCGACTCAAGGCGCTGAAACATCCCCTCAATACTCCAGCGACGACGGTATAAGTCGGCTATCTGCTGGGCACTGATGGTGTTGGGCAAATTGCTCCAGAACCACATCACCAAATCACCTGAGTCATTCGCTGTTTGCAGGCTCAGCTCAACGCGTCGCCAGCGACGGCCACCGTTCACCTCGATGATTTGTTCGCGAACGGTTCCGCTATCGACTGTTCCCGAGTCTTGCCACTCACCCTCCTGGACCAGGCGTGGATGCTTGCTGGGTTGGCGAACGATGAACGAAGCGCCCGTGTCCTCGCAGGCTTGCAGGACAGGCATCGTGCAATAGAGCCGGTCAGCCATCCACAGCTGGCCCGCGCATGCGCGGGCCAGCAGCGGTAAAACACTGACTCGCTCACTGGCGTAGGCATCTTCCCACGGCTGAAGATCAACGACTAAATCCAGATCCGGATCGTAGGCAACTACTGAAAATCCCGGGCGCGCCGCGCCGCGCTCATTGCGCAGAGCGCCTAGACGTTTTTCAGTGGCTGGCAGGTGGTTGCCATCAACAATACGCAACTGCCAGCCGGGTAGGATTGATGAATGGCCGAGGGTTTTGATGGTCGGTTCCAAGCGCTCTGCGCTGCCCGAAATCAGGGCTCGAAGCAGCTCGGGTTCGGTTCGCTTGATCTTGTCATAGAGCGCCGAAACGCTGACCGAAAGGCCCTCCATCTTACGCGCTGCAGCGTGCAAGGATGGCCTAAAGCCCAATGAAACAAGGGACATCAGCTCGACAACGGTTGAAAACAAAAGCTCACGGGAGTACTGCCTTTGGCGGTGATCATCGAACACCTTGTCTACCCAGGCGGCATCTACGGCCTGCTCTAATACCAGCTTGGTCATAACGCTGACCGGTGCTTGTTTTTCAAATCGCTCTAAAACCTTTTCCCACATAGTCTCGTCGTCCTGACTGAATCGGTTGGGGGATTTTAAACCAAGACCTTGAAAGGGGTGGCT
>NZ_JBUZVP010000078.1:0-1476 GCF_055409485.1 Pseudomonas sp. A125 | reverse complement strand
CGGTCGGGCACCGAATACGCGCAGCCTCGCGCTGGACGCGGCGGGGGTCACTGTCAATGCGCAAGGGGCCATCGTTATCGACCAAGGCATGCGCACGAGCAACCCGAACATCTACGCGGCCGGCGACTGCACCGACCAGCCGCAGTTCGTCTACGTGGCAGCGGCCGCCGGCACCCGTGCCGCGATCAACATGACCGGCGGCGACGCAGCCCTCAATCTGACCGCGATGCCGGCAGTGGTGTTCACCGACCCGCAAGTCGCCACCGTGGGCTACAGCGAGGCGGAAGCGCACCACGATGGCATCGAGACCGACAGTCGCACGCTGACACTCGACAACGTTCCGCGAGCGCTTGCCAACTTCGACACACGCGGCTTCATCAAGCTGGTCATCGAGGAAGGTAGCGGACGGCTCATCGGCGTGCAGGCGGTGGCCCCGGAAGCGGGCGAACTGATCCAGACGGCGGTGCTCGCCATCCGCAACCGCATGACGGTGCAGGAACTGGCCGACCAGTTGTTCCCCTACCTGACAATGGTCGAGGGGTTGAAGCTTGCGGCGCAGACCTTCAACAAGGACGTGAAGCAGCTTTCCTGCTGCGCTGGATAAAAAAAGGAGGTTTTCAATGAGCGCCTACACCGTGTCCCGGCTGGCCCTTGATGCCGGGGTGAGCGTGCATATCGTGCGCGACTACCTGCTGCGCGGATTGCTGCGTCCGGTGGCGTGCACCCCGGGCGGCTATGGCCTGTTCGATGATGCCGCCTTGCAACGGCTGTGCTTCGTGCGGGCGGCCTTCGAGGCGGGCATCGGCCTGGACGCGCTGGCGCGGCTGTGCCGGGCGCTGGATGCTGCGGACGGCGATGAAGCGGCCGCGCAGCTTGCCGTTCTGCGCCAGTTCGTCGAGCGTCGGCGCGAAGCGTTGGCCGATCTGGAGGTGCAGTTGGCCACCATGCCGACCGAGCCGGCACAGCACGCGGAGAGTCTGCCATGAACAGCCCCGAGCGCTTGCCGTCCGAGACGCACAAACCGATCACCGGCTACCTGTGGGGCGCGCTGGCCGTGCTCACCTGTCCCTGCCATTTGCCGATTCTCGCCATTGTGCTGGCCGGCACGACGGCCGGCGCGTTCATCGGAGAGTACTGGGGTATCGCAGCCCTCACGCTGACCGGTTTGTTCGTCCTGTCTGTGACACGACTGCTGCGGGCCTTCAAAGATCGATCATGAGCGCTTCCCATTGAGACAAACCACGCTGTCGCTACGTTGCCTCATGCCGGCATCAAATTCGGCTGAGTAGCTTCTCGCCATCTGGACGTAGCTCACCCTTGGGTGAAACATGCCGATACAGGGTCTGCCGCGTGACGCCAAGTTCCTGGCACAGGTCGCCGACCTTGGTCTCTGGCTGACCCATTGCCGCCATCGCCAGCCGCAGCTTGGCGGCGGTCATCTTGAACGGCCGGCCGCCTTTCCGCCCGCGCGCGCGG
>NZ_JBUZVP010000077.1:0-1584 GCF_055409485.1 Pseudomonas sp. A125 | reverse complement strand
TGTTTTTATCAGGCCCGATAGTGCCAATGGCATCATCGGCATGAGCAACCTCGCTGTATTTGGTTCTCCTGGTAACTGGACTGGATTCCAGGTCAGGATTTTCAACCGGTACACGATCAAGCCGAACGGAAGGTGGTTTGCTGCGATCTTCGGCGCATCCGTTGTTTCGGAATACGGGGCATGGTTGTGGGATGCCGCCTCTAAACCTCTGTTCGACAGTGGCGGGCCTGCGGCCAACTTTGTCCGCTCCACTAACAATTGGACATACACAGGCACCGGTCAGACAGGACAGGGGTTGAGCATCGCTTACTTCAATGCGCCGTTTACCATGAACGATGAAGAATATTTGATGATAAATAATCTTACGATGATGGTGAGTACTGATGGCGTCCAGCAAGGTCGAGAAGTAAACCTGATGTGGAATTATCCATCGCAGATCATAACAATGGCTGCTATTGGTATTCCGGGTTACAACGCCGCATTCATTGGTATAACCGTGCTGGTCGCAAAAATAAGCAGCTGACCCGGTTCGATATTTTTTAACCCGCCCTGAGCGGGCATTTTTTTGCTTGGAGAAAAGTATGCCTTGGTACAGAACCGGCACGGTTGCCGTTACTTTGAATTCGAATGCGGTAACTGGTAACGGAACAGCCTTTCTCGCAAACAGCCGGGTAGGTGATGCATTCATCGGTCCCGACGGTGGGCAATACGAGGTCACCAATATTGCCAGCAATTCGGCTATGTCGATCACGCCTCCGTATCGAAGCGCCTCTACCGGCGGTGGTGCCTATGCACTCATGCCAGTGCAGGGCTATACCAAGGATTTGGCAGACCAAGCCAGGGCAATTATTCAGCAGTGGGGTTCAACGCTTGCTGGCCTGGGCACGGTATCCACTGAAAACATTGTGCCCGTGACCAAGGGCGGCACCGGCGGGACAACCCAGGCAGCAGCGCGTAACGGCTTGGGTCTTGGGAGCGCCGCTATTTTGAATGCCGGTCTGGCTGACGGGAACTTGCTCCCATGGGGGGCGTATGGTTTCGGAGGCTACACACCAAACATCCCCGGGTCGCCGTCAAACTTTAACTCGGCGCTCGAGACGGGCTTCTACAGGGATACCGGCACGACTCTAAACCGGCCTGCCGGAATGAACTATGGGACGGTAGCCGTCCAGTCGTACAGCAATGCCATTACCACTCAGTTGGCCATATCGTTCAACAAGCGGATGTACTTTCGCGGCAATCAGTTAGGTTGGGATGCGACATGGACTGAGGTCTACACGACCGCCAACACAACCCGGGGTTCTGGCGGCGCCTTGTCTGCTGCATCCCCGATCGTGCGTTTGGCAAACGTGACTGCCAGCGAGCGCCGAGACCTGCAGGAGCAAACATTCCAACCTGCAGGCGCGTGGGGTGTCGCAAACGAAGAGGCCTACGGCGTAAAAGTAGAGCGCACAGCTGTAGGCGAGTACCAGCTGCATGGAAGCCTGGGCCTGGCGCTGGAGGGGTGGCGGACGCAAGACCCATGCTCACCTGATGGTGGCCGCACACTTGGCATTACCGAGTGCGAGCAGGCTGCCGACGGCA
>NZ_JBUZVP010000076.1:0-1874 GCF_055409485.1 Pseudomonas sp. A125 | reverse complement strand
GCGCCAAGCGGTGATCCAGGCCATTTGGCTGGCTAGCGCGTTTTCCAGGGTGTTGGTAGCTGGGATGGGCTGGTAGTGTTCGATTTGTTCGGGGGAGAGTGGCAAGCGCGCTGGGGCCAAATCCAAGGTCACTTGTCGCCAGGCGTTGAAGCGATTGACTAGCGCCGTAGAAACGTCAAATTCTTGTGCCAAATCATCGGCCATCGCCCGCCATAGTTCATTGTTCGACTCTTTTGGCAAAGCGCTCTTGGGCACTTTCAAGGGAGCACCATGCGCAAATGCATCGGTATAAAGATCATTCAGCGCAATCTGCGACAACAACAAGCCGTCCCCTTCAAGATCATCTTTGCTACACGCCTTCCCCTGATCTCCCGGCGGATATCCCCCACCCTGATCCGAGTGCATACCGGGATACAACACTTCGACGCTATTGTCCGGATAACCCCCATCCTCCCGCCGAATCGAATCCAGCGGAAAACACAACCGCTGCTCATGACTGGCAATAATATGCAGGCACCGCTTGACCAGGCTGCTGGTGGGCAACTCCTGAGTGCCATCCGCCCAACTCATGTGCCCATCCGCTCCAGGCACGGCATGGGCAAGGCCCACCGATGCCACAGTATCCAGTAGCCCCAGGTACTCGATACTGACCGCAAGCCTCAAGTCGCCTGATTGCAGTGAGAGTTGCGACTCTGCGGGCGATAACAGCTCATTCAACCAACTGACAAACGACCGTGCCGCCGCCGCCCCTCGGGAAAACCCATACACATAGAGCCTGATTCCCAGCAGTTTTGGTGCACCAGGCGACGGTTGGGTCAGGGCGATACGTAATGGCGTGGCCAACGCTTCCAACTGCTTGCCAAATTGATAGCGACGAAAGTTGGCGCCAATTGAACCTTCAAGCCCCGCCGGGGCGCCCATGGCTTCGACCGCCGCCCGCAAACTCGGGTTATCCAGCCGGGGCAACGCCAACGTCCGGCGCAAGGCGTCGATGATCATCATCAGGCCCCAATTGATCCGTTCTTCGCCGAACGCGGCGGTAGCCAGGCCGAGTTCGCTGTAGTTCAGGTCGCCGACTTCAGGAAACGGTGTGCCCACACCTGGCATGTAGTATTTGAAGTACTGGCCGAAGCCAGCACCTTTAGCGTCCGTTAAACGTTGCGCCTGGCTGTTATGAGTAGTGCCGCCGGCGTGCCCTTCGCCAATGCTCGCGCGAAACAATCGGGCGATATTCGTCGGGTGTTTGGGATCGGATAAATAAAGATCGTTGTTGAGGTTATTGCCCGTGCCGTCGAAGAACAGGCTGATATGCAAGGTCTTGCAGCAGGGGGGTGTAACACGCCAGCCGGCGGCCACGCATAAGGCATCATGGTAAGCCCGCTCCTGCTGAGATTGGCGCCGGATATTTTGATGAACCTGGCCCGCTCGAGAGGGCAGGCGGCCCTGCTCCGGAAACTGCGGCGGGTAACAGAAAGCGGCTTGGTTCACTTCGGGCATGACTTAGGCTCCGGCAAATGCAGTGCGGTTTTGATTGGGTAGTCGGGGCTGCCGTAGGCGTAGCAGGAGGTGGTGACTTGAAGTTCGTCGCAAGGTAGGAAGTGGACTGTGAGACCGCAGACTTTTTGGCCGGTGTAGTCGGGGATCGGGACTAGCTTGGAGTGTTGGCGTTTTTGGGAATTAACCTTTTTTTTCCAGGCGAAGTACTTCGGCCTATCGGCAAAACCTGGAAAGTCATCGGAATAAGCCACCCCACTTTCCCAATCAACCCGCACCATCATTCCTGGCTTCCACTTTGAGGGGGCGACATAACAACAACCTCCGCCGCCTCCCTGATACGGCCCAATAATGTCGATACCCGAGCGCCCATCAACACT
>NZ_JBUZVP010000075.1:0-1888 GCF_055409485.1 Pseudomonas sp. A125 | reverse complement strand
TTGGCCTTCCAGCCAGAACTGCTCGGCCAAGGCCGGGCAGATGGCCTGGATTTCGGCGGGCTCGCCGATGACGAGCAAAAGGCGGACTTTGCGGCGCCAGAAATAGCCGTAGCGCTTGCGCAGATGCTCACGCAGCTTTGCAGCCTTAGCCTCATCTGTTGATGAGGGCGCCCGGTTCAATCGCGAGGTCGGCGTTTCGGTCTCCGGCCACACAACCCGTTGCGCCAGTCGCAGCGCCAGACGGTCCCAGGCCAGCAAAATGACCGGGCAGAACCAACAAAGTACGAACCACACCCCCAGCCCCCACAGCAGCAATTGCTTGATCGGAATTTGCGGCCAGCCCAGATAGGCACTGCACAAGCCATACAAAAGGCCACCGAGCATCACCATCAGCGTCATGATCAGCAGATAACCCAACCCCACGCGTACCAAAGAGCCCTTGCTCACTTCCTTAACTGTTGCCATGAGGCACCGCCACTCCAATCGCCAATCGTTTGTTTCCATCCTGACTCAGCCAACCACAGGGCTGACCCGCCTCTCCTGCTTGCAGCAATGCCAGGGACATTCCGATAAAGGGCGCCAGGTCTGCCAGCACACCCCATTGCCCAACCAGTTGATGTTCCACCGCCGACCAACCACCCGCCACAAACGCGTCCTGGCTGGTTTTATTCATGGCCAGGCAGGTATCTGGCGGCGCTTGCAACCCGGCGTAACGCTGCAACTGCGTGCAGAGTTCGGCAGGCGACTCGCCCGCCAGATACTCGCCCCGATGCAACAACTGCCGGCCCTGTCTGCTTACCCGCCAGAGGAAGCCGGCTTCGCCGGGCAGCTCACCTTCGTCGGCGCTCTCCACCGACACCACGCCGGCGCACAACAGCCAATCGCCCTCGTCAGGGCAATCGCGGTGATAGTCATCGATCAGGTCATCCAAATCGGCCAGGTTCTGTAATGGCAAACGGGCCTCGGGCAACATCAACCCCGCCCGGGCCAGCGCCTCTGCAAAAGCCGCCCGGTTGCTCTCATCCCCTACCCAGGCAATCGCCCGTAACTGCGGCCAGCACTCCGATGACCCAACGAGCGCCAGGGTCAAGCGAGCCAGGCGTTGGGCCAAGGCAGGGGCACGCTCGGTGATCACACCCAACGACAGTGAACAACGCAGGCTGGCCCGGGTGGCTCCGGGTATCGCCAAGGGTGGCTGGGCACCGCGCATCAAATTCAGGTAATCCTCTTGCCGGTCACCCGCCGGGCCCAGCAACACCACATCTTGCACCGGCAACCCGAGGGAACGCCGTTGCCACCAACGTTGCAGGGCGGCCTCCAGGGTGCGCAGATACACCTTGCGGTTGAATAACTCGATCTGCCATGCCAACACGCGAACCGCCAGCACCAGCGCCCAGCACAGCGGCAGCACTGCACTCCAGAGCCACAACTCCAGGCGCGGTTGCTCCTTGGGCAACAGCATCAGCCAGCCTGCCGATTGCAACCCGACCAGCAGCGTCAAGCCTAGCCACCAGCGCCTCCAGCGCGGTTCGCCCGGCTCGATAACGCCTGGGTATTCCGGCGGGCCATTCATGGCGCGACACTCATAAAAGTAGCCGCCAGGGTGCTGACCAACTCACAGCCGCAGGCACAACGGTGCCCGTCCAGCGCCACCGGCTTGCCGTCCATGGTAGAACCCGAGGCGCCCTCGGTAATGTGCGTCATGCCATGCAGGTTGCAGCGGGCTCGATCATCTACACAGGCCACAGGTTTACCAAAGGCCTCGTAGTGTCCCGACAACACCTCACCGCCAAAGGGCCGCAACGGATCACCCACCCGTACCAGCGGCATCATGGCACCAGCTCCTTGGCCTGCTCGACCAAGCCGCCAGTACGCTTCAGATAGTCCA
>NZ_JBUZVP010000074.1:0-1928 GCF_055409485.1 Pseudomonas sp. A125 | reverse complement strand
TTTTTTATGTGCGCCAGGCATGGCGCGTTGCGCGCAAGCGCAACCAGCTTGGCTGTGGTGGCCACGCTGGTGACTTGGAGGTGAAAGTCCTCTACACACCCGGCAAGGGGAAGTGTTAGCCAGAGGCAAGGGTGTCGCGGGTGACTGCGAATCTGAAGGAAGCCCGAGGCAAAATGCTGGCCTGACGAACAGGAAGCGGATAGAGGCGGCGCAGCGGGGTAAGACGGCATAAATCGTCAAAGCCCGATACTTGCACGGAACGCTGTGACGTATATCCGACAGGCATAAGCAGGAAGGTCGCGCGAATTACCCTGGGAGATCTGCACGTTTGCCATTGTGCTACCGAGCGCCGCGAGGCGACGGGATGAGCGTGCAGAAGTCAGCCGAAGCCGTAGTAAGTGGCGATTAACCGCGCCACCAAGGGCCGAACAGGTTATGCCGCCAGTAGGCGTCAAAGTCTCGTTGAATACCGAAATGCAGAAACTTTTCCCAGAGAAGACTGTTACTCCGAGTCCCGGACAGAATCCGAGGATGACGGCTGACAGCGCAAAGGTATCGACGGCGTCTGTGACGTGGACGAACGCGGAGCCGGACACGCTGATGGCGCGGGTGCTTGCACCGGCCAATCTCAAGCGTGCGTATCACCGCGTGGTCAGCAACAAGGGCGCACCGGGTGCCGATGGCATGACGGTCAACGACTTGGCGGGCTACGTGAAACAGTATTGGCCGATCCTCAAGGCTCGGTTGCTGGCCGGCGAGTACCACCCGCAAGGTGTACGCGCCGTCGACATCCCCAAACCCAAAGGCGGAACGCGACAACTGGGCATTCCCGGCGTCGTGGATCGTCTGATCCAGCAGGCTCTGCTGCAACAGCTCACCCCCATCTTCGATCCGCTGTTCTCGGATTACAGCTACGGCTTTCGTCCGGGCAGAAGTGCTCATCAAGCCATTGAAACAGCCCGTGCCCATGTGGCGGCGGGCCACCGCTGGTGCGTGGAACTCGATATGGAAAAGTTCTTTGATCGGGTCAACCACGATGTATTGATGGCTTACGTCGAGCGTCAAATCGAAGATAAACGGGTGCTCACACTGATCCGTCGTTATCTTGAAGCGGGGACGCTGTCAGGTGGTCTCGTCAGCCGACGGCAGGAGGGGACGCCGCAAGGCGGCCCGCTCTCGCCGTTGCTGTCGAATATCCTGCTCAACGAACTCGACCGCGAACTGGAGCGACGGGGTCATCGTTTTGTGCGTTATGCCGACGATGCGAACATTTATGTGCGTAGTCGTCGTGCGGGCGAGCGAGTGATGGCAGGCATGGAGCGGTTCTTGAGGCAGTGTTTGAAACTGACGCTGAATCGCGAAAAGAGCCGCGTGGCGCGGCCGTGGGCCTGTGATTATCTGGGTTATGGGATGAGCTGGCATCAACAGCCAAAGCTTAGAGTGGCAACGATGAGCTTGGATCGCCTACGCGACCGACTCAGAGGCCTGCTACGTAAAGCGCGGGGCCACAAGATGATGAATATCATCAAGCGGATAAACCCCGTGCTGCGCGGTTGGGCTGGCTACTTCAAGTTGACTCAGGGCAAGCGAGCGCTGGAGATACTGGATGGCTGGGTGCGCCACAAACTTCGCTGTGTCATCTGGCGCCAATGGAAGCAGCCCTCGACGAGGGCGCGCAACTTGATGCGTCTGGGACTCGACGAAGGGCGCGCCTGCAAATCAGCCTTCAATGGCCGAGGCCCATGGTGGAACTC
Source organism: Pseudomonas sp. A125 (assembly GCF_055409485.1). NCBI lineage: Bacteria > Pseudomonadati > Pseudomonadota > Gammaproteobacteria > Pseudomonadales > Pseudomonadaceae > Pseudomonas > Pseudomonas sp. A125. Next base: position 174 of record NZ_JBUZVP010000074.1, on the reverse strand, counting down.
GGGAGCGTCACATATGAATCAGGCGCTGCCGAAAAAGCTGTGGGATCGACTCGGGCTGGTCTCGATACTGGATACGATTAACCGGCTTAGCCGTGTAACCTGAACCGCCGTATACGGAACCGTACGTACGGTGGTGTGAGAGGACGGCGGATGTGAATCCGCCTCCTACTCGAT
>NZ_JBUZVP010000073.1:0-1972 GCF_055409485.1 Pseudomonas sp. A125 | reverse complement strand
GGCGCACTGGTTGCTGATCTCGATTTCGATGTCGGTGCGGCCGGTCAATTCCTTCTTCCCACCGACTTGGGCGATGGTCGAGCGTAGCTGGTGATAGGGGAGCCCGCAGAATTCGGAAAAAATCGTACGCTAAGGTTTTCCGGGCAATCGTAGCGGCCTGAACTTCCCGATCTCCAGCCTGCGGCTCTGCCGCCAGACGTAATCGCCAGTCAGGTTGATGTGCTCCCAGCCCAGCGGCAATAGGTATTGCAGCAGCTCGCCGCCCACCGACTTGCCAGCCTCGACCAGCCCCAAGTGATGCACTCCAGATACATCGTGTTCCATAGCACGATGGCCGTCACCAAGTTTGGGCTTCTGGCTCTGTAGCGCTGCGGCTCGAAGTTCCGATCCTGATTTTGCCTAAAACTGGACACTAGCTATTGTCTTTGAACAACGTCGATACGGTACGGGCAACATGGTCTGCACCGTCACTGATTTCACGCATAATAGTTGTTACAGTTGCGATCTGATCGTTGTTTTCTTCGGCGCTTCTAGCGATGCTGTTCATATCTATATTCAGTTGCTGAGTAAGCTTTCCGTTAGCAGTTACCACATTCTGGATTTCCACGGTGGCACTGCTAGTTCGAGCTGCCAACTGACGAACCTCGTCGGCTACTACAGCAAAGCCTCGGCCCATTTCACCCGCTCGGGCAGCTTCAATTGCGGCGTTAAGTGCTAGTAAGTTAGTTTGTTCTGCCACGCCTTGGATGATGGTAACAATTTTCTCGATATCTTTAGCCTGAGCATTTAGCTGTGTAATCGAAATAACCGCACCGTTTATTAAATTAAATGTACCCTGAGATAGTTCAATTGAACTAGCAAGGGACTCCATGCCCCGCACGGAAATTTGAGATGTCTCCTCGGCGGTGGTGAAGGAAAGCTCTGCGGCCTGACGGATTTCATCAGCCTTATGCTTCTGCGAGCTGACGTCGGTGGCAAATTTTAACACTTTCACAACCTGGCCGGCTTCATCAATGACGGGGTTGTAGGTGGCCTCAAGATAGATGGTCTCTCCCGATGCGGTCTTGCGCTCAAATTGCCCGCTTAAAAAAGTTCCTCCCTTTAAACTCTGCCAAAAATTTGGATTTTCTTGATAAAAATTATCGAAACAGAACATTCGGTGGTGTCGACCCTTGATATCGCTGAGGCGATAACCCATAGCACGGAGGAAATTCTCATTTGCATGCAGGATGTCACCGTTAGGTGTGAACTCGATCTCCGCCATCGAGCGGGAGATGGCTGCATGGACGGCTCTTAGTGAGAGTAACTCGTTTTCTCTCTGAGTGACATCTGAGCCAATCTTAATGATTTCAATAACTTTTCCATCTTGATTTTGAACTGGAATATAAGTAGCCTCAATCAATACTAAGTTACCGTCTTTGCGCAGCCGCCTAAATAAACCTGATTGAAGATGGCCGTCAGCCAATTTCTGCCAGAAGCGCGAATAATCAGCTGTGTTAGCATAATTCTTTTCGCAGAAAATTCTGTGGTGCTGCCCTGCTATTTCTTCGAGTTTGTAACCAAGCATCTCTAGAAAGATATTGCTCGCATAGATTACGCTCCCGTCTGGCCTGAATCTGATTTCCGCGACATTTCGACTTATTGAATCAAGCTGCCGCTGTAGTTCTGAGAGCTTATTTTCTGTGTCCAGCAGTTGTTTGTTTTTATTGAAAAACATAATCATTACCTTTGTGCAAATAAAATAATACTTGGGGCCCAATTTATACTGTATCGGTTAGCGCAACCGCTTCTTGAGAGCATAGCTCTTTATAGTTGGAAAATTAGCGATTTGCAGCCATGTGTCATATTGAGCTATACCCTAACCGGACGTCAGGCAAGGCCGCTCCGAGTCGTCAGAATAGAGTGGTCTTTCGCATTCGTTGACACATGCCCGCGAAGGTCATAGATTTCAGCCTGACAGAAATGGGCTTTG
>NZ_JBUZVP010000072.1:0-2142 GCF_055409485.1 Pseudomonas sp. A125 | reverse complement strand
TGGTGAAACCCGGGGGGACAAACGAAGTGCGTCAGGATTTTTAACCAGGTACACAACTCAACGGGGTATCGGGGCACAGCCCTGATCAGGGTTTTGTGGGGATCGACTGCGTGCAGGCGGTGGCCACAAAACATTTCCTGTCCGTTTTTTAGATTTGAATTCAATTCGTTTTTTAAGATCCGATTAAATTCTTAATTTAGTTTTGTTTTCCGAATTCAAAACTCACTTAAAACCAAGAGCCCACGGCAGCAGGGGAGAGTTTTCAAAATGCCTACATTTTGTAGCACTCTCCCTATCCTGCATCCTCTCTGCATCCTCTCTGCTCTGGCCTTTGACCTTCGCTGTTTCCCTCCGCTTTTTTGAACAGGGCGCGCTTAGTTGTTTCTACGAAACGCGCGGATCAAAAACGGATCAAGGGCGCACTTACGCAAACTACGTTTGCATGCGGATCAAAATCCAAAGCAGATCAAAAGCGGATACATGAGTCGGACAGGAAATGTTTTGTACGGACGGCCTGCACGCAGTCGATCCCCACAAAACCCTGATCAGGGCTGTGCCCCGATACCCCGTTGAGAGTCAGCGAGCTGGTTTGTCGCCGTTGGGTGCGCGGCGATATCGGCGCTCTACTTCCCGCCAGTTGAAAGCCAACCGAGAACCGTCGTCTTCGCCTTCTTCAGCGCCGCCTCTCTTAACCAAATCCGAATCAGTTTCCTCATCGACACGGAGTACCTTTTTCAAAACGCCACCGGTTGCCACAAAGCGGCGCTTGTGGGATTGGCGCGTCAATTCCAAAAACCAATCAGGATCGTTTGTCATGTCAGACGGTTTAACGCTGTACTTCAGCGTTTCCGAAACCGCGCGTTGTAGCGCAGCCCCTCCCACCTCCGTCCCGGTCTCTGAGCTCCGATCTTTAATCGCTTGAACGTGCACACCGCTTGGCGAGATCGTCGGATCGCGCATGCATTCCTGCCAAATCTCAACCCAGCGGGCATGCTTAACGTATTTCGATCCAGACAGCATCGAAGGCGGGACCATCAGCAAAACGTGAAAATGCGGGTGCGCCTCCCCAATCGCACTCCGAGTTACCTCGGTAGTCCGTACCCAACCAATCACCGCTTTTAACTCTTTTCGCGCCTGGAGTCGGTTCCACCCGGCATTCATCGCCGTAAGAGTCGCTCCAAGCTCGCCTATGGGGCAATTGGGCACAGTCAGGGTCAGGAATAGCCAGCGAGCCTTAGGATGCTCTAGAACGATCTGAGGGAGAGATTGGTGAAACCGAGCCTGCCACATGAGCGAGCGCCTCCACTGACACACCGGGCAATGACGTACCCGGCAAAAGTACGCCGTACGCAAACGTAGGGCATTCACTGATGTTTCAGGGTTGAGAACCCAACCAAACAGCAATAACCCCCCACAGTCGGACATTCGAGCGGCGTAGCGCTCAAATTCTAGAGCGCTGGCATAAATCCCACCCACATCGTCAGATTGACCTCTGTGAATGTCCCACGGGACATCATTCGGACTGTAATCGGAAAGCCCGTCGCGGGGCTGTTCAAGCGCAATAATTTCGCTAGAATGGACAGACGTGGAAGCGGTAACGTTTTCCATGGAAAACCCTAGATATCTTGGACCTCGAAGACCCACGATTCTGGGGTTTTTCTTTTTACGCGTCAAATAACCCTCAAAGCCACGGTCCACAAGGGTTGTAGCCGCTTTTTGCACCCTTGAATTACCATCGTAAGTATCAAGTAAAGGAAATCGGCCTCTCCGACGCCCGTTTTTCGACCCCTCCAAGCACCGCCAAAAAGCCAAAAACAGATCGTCTCCGACGGCCCTTCGGGACTGCTCGCCACGTGGCAGGCGGTCGGGGGAAGAGCACCCCCAACCACCAGCCCGGAGCATTGGGGCACTGCGAGGCATCAAGGGGCTTTCGCGGCATATCCTTGCCCGTTCCGGTCTGCGGTATTCCACGTCCCCTTGACCCCTCTCCGTTTTGATTTTTTCCTGCAGCCCCGGGTTTCACCAGGGCGAGTTTTTCCGCCCTGGTGAAACCCGGGGGGACAAACGAAGTGCGTCAGGATTTTTAACCAGGTACACAACTCAACGGGGTATCGGGGCACAGCCCTGATCAGGGTTTTGTGG
>NZ_JBUZVP010000071.1:0-2250 GCF_055409485.1 Pseudomonas sp. A125 | reverse complement strand
TAACCATCAAAAACAGGTTTCCGCATAATAGTGAATAGCGATAGAGTTTTCCGTACATTTTTGAGGGGGTGTTGCACAGGTAGCACAGCGGCGGCTGACAGCCTGTCGCAAAACAAATGTTTTACGACACCTCCTTGAGGTTGCCGCGTTTACATCATTACCTGAACAGGTATAAAATTCCGTCATGACAAACAAAGAAAAACCGCTCGAATGGATCGCGAGCAGCCACAAGGATTTGATGGCGTTGCCGTCCGACGTGCGTCGCCGTTTCGGTTACGCGCTCTCGTTGGCGCAGATAGGCGATCAGGATGACGCAGCAAAGGTGCTCAAGGGGTTCGGTGGTGCCGGCGTGCTGGAGGTCGTCGAAGACGATGCCGGCGGCACCTATCGAGCGGTATACACGGTCAAGTTTGCGGAAGCGGTGTTCGTCCTGCACTGCTTCCAGAAGAAGAGCAAGAGCGGAATCGCCACGCCAAAGGCCGACATGGACATCATCCGCGCTCGGCTGAAGGTGGCCGAGGTATTGGCACAGGAGCTACGAAATGCAAAAACGAATCATTGAAGGCGTCGAGGTTCAGCGCAGCTCGGGCAACGTCTTTGCCGACCTTGGACTGCCTGACGCTGAAAAGCTCAAGATCAAGACCGGCCTGGTGGTCGAGATCAGGAGGGCCATGCGCGCCCTTGGGCTGACTCAACAAGCGGCGGCCAAACGCATGGGCATCCCGCAACCGAAGGTGTCGGGCATGATGCGCGGCGACTTCACCAATCTATCCGAACGCAAGCTGATGGATTGTCTGAATCGCCTCGGCTACGACATCGAAATCAAGGTACGGCCAGCAGCCGAGCCGATCGGGCATCTAACGCTCGCAACCGCTTAATCGGAGCTCTCCTGATGGCAGCCCGCATCACCGACGACGAATGGGACGAACTGACTCCCGAGAATTTCGATACCACGGCACTGCTGCGTGCAGTCGATGCCGTGGACGTGCTGCGCGGCGATTTGAATGACAGCGCAGACGGCGCACCTCCGCAACTGCGCACCGACCTGTTGAAGCTGCATCAACTGGCAATGGCCGCGTTCAACGAGGGATCACGCAGCCGAGTGGCTGAGCTATTTGATCTCGCCGTGGATCTTCAGGATCAGGTTGATCATCTGATGACCTCGCTGGAACAAGTGCAAGAAACCCTGTCCCGGTTGACGGCGCTCTACCCAGAAAGCCTGTCCTGAATGTTCTTGGAGACAACCACATCATGAGCCGCAGCCGCCGCAAAACGCCCATCGTTGGGCACACGACCTGCCGTAGCGAGCGCGAGGACAAGAAACTCTGGCATCAGCGCTGGCGAACCCACGAGCGCACCGCGCTGGCCAGCGCGTCGCCGGAAGCTCTATGCGCCCATCTGCCTCTACTGGAAAACCAGGTCAGCAACGTCTGGTCGATGGGTAAGGATGGCCGCTCCTACTGGCCCATCAAGCGCCAGGCCGCCACGGCGGATCGCATTGCCAACCACAAGGGACGCAATCCGCAAGAGCGCGCCTCCCTGAAAAAGCGTCTGCTGCGCAAGTGGATGAGCAAATGAACCTGTCCACCATCGAGGCGCTGGCTATCGCTTGGGCGCGAATCGCTGAAGAAGCAGAACTCCCAGCCGGCTACGAGGGCACGGCGACGCCAGAGGCGCATCGGGCCTGCGAGGTGATCCAGGAGCGGATTCGAGAGCACGTCGTCGCCACCAATGACATGCGGCTGTTCGGCCTGCTGCACCTGCTTGGGCAGGCGTCGCTGCGCATGGAGCAAGCGCTGTGGCCGGAAGAATATGCGCGGATGACCCGCGAGGTCGAGGAAGCTCTCCGAGAGGCCGACGACCCCAACGCCAAGTCGTACACCCACGAAGAAGTCATGCAGGCGATGCAGGAACGCATCGACCGAGCGCGAGACAAAGCCATGTTGATCGGCTGACGGAAATTTCGGCGGTTCCGGCTGATCCAAGAATCTTGGCGTGACCTTACCTCCGCTCTACCGCTGGGTGCCAGCCTCGGCGCACGCCTAACCACCCAACTCAGAAAGGAAAATAAGTTGGTAAAACGCATTCCCGTATCCGAGCTTCGTCTCGGCATGTACATCCACAAGCTCGCCGGCTCTTGGGTTCGACACCCATTCTGGCGCGGCAGCTTCCTGCTGACCGAGCCTCAGGATCTCTCTGCCATTCGAGAATGTGGCGTCGGGGAGGTCTGGGTCGACTTGGCCAAAAGCC
>NZ_JBUZVP010000070.1:0-3373 GCF_055409485.1 Pseudomonas sp. A125 | reverse complement strand
GGGTAAGCGGATTAAATGGTTGATCTTACCTTTGCATGAGAGTGAGACAGACCGGCATCTCATCGGATTATCTGGTTGATGCTTCACCTACTGCTGGTGCATGTTTCCTTCGCTAATTCCAGCAAGAACCCCACACGCCTCAACTTCCCGGTCATCGTTGCAACTCGCTCTCAGTGAAACGAGTTGTTTCTCAAGCGCTTGCAGAGCGGTTATCTGCGACCGCACATGAGAGATGTGATCATCGAGCAAGGCGTTGACGGCGGTACAAGGCTGATGAGGGTCGTCCTCATAGCTCTGTAGTTCGTGAATCTCAGCCAGTGACAGGCCCAGGATTCTGCAGCGACGGATGAAGGCCAGCCCCTCACCATGCTTCTCGGTATAGACACGGTAACCGTTGTCCTGCCGATCAGGCGGCGGCAACAAGCCCTGCTGTTCATAGAAGCGGATCGTCTGTGTTTCGACCCCTACCAACTGCGCCAACTGACCAATGCGCATCAGCCTCCTCCCCAACGGATTCTTTACTCTATTGACCTTATAGTAGCTTTATAGTTTTAAATGGTACCACAACATTGTTCAAGTGGAGTCGTATCATGAGCAAATCCTGTGGTGGCGCCTGTGGCGGTGATGCAACGTCCGCAGCGGATACCGATATACAGGCCTCCTCCGAGGCGCCAGGGAGATGGGTCAGTGTTTATGCCGTGCCGAAGATGGACTGTCCATCAGAAGAACGAATGATTCGCCTAGCCCTGAACGGCTTTGAGGAAATTCGGGCGCTGTCCTTCGACTTGTCGAACCGCCGGCTGAAGGTCGTGCATGACGGCGAGGTCGAGCCCGTCACCTCGAAACTGAAGACCTTGGGGCTAGGCGCCTCGCTTCAGGAAACCGTCGCTGCAAATCCGGAGACCATCAAGGCCGCCGAGTTTTCGGCAGCTTCTGCTAAGCAAGAATCCGGGACCCTGCGCTGGTTGCTCGGCATCAATGCACTTCTGTTCGTGGTGGAAATGACTGCCGGTCTGATCGCCCGGTCCACCGGCCTGATTGGAGAATCCCTGGACAATTTTGCCGATGCGGCGGTGTACGGGCTTGCCCTTTATGCGGTTGGACATAGCGTGAAAATGCAGGTACGTGCCGCGCATCTTGCTGGTGTACTGCAACTGATCTTGGCTGTGGGCGTGCTCGTAGAGGTGGTGAGACGCTTTGTATTCGGTAGTGAGCCTGAATCGCTGGTGATGATGGCTATCGCATTCGTCGCATTGATTGCCAATACCAGTTGTCTGCTGCTCATATCCAAACATCGGGAAGGCGGGGCGCACATGAAGGCAAGCTGGATATTCTCGGCCAACGACGTGGTGATCAACCTGGGGGTCATCACCGCCGGCGCCCTGGTCGCGTGGACCGGTTCCAATTATCCGGATCTGATTATCGGCACCATCGCGGGGGGCATTGTACTTAACGGTGCCAGACGCATTTTGGCGTTGAAGGGTTAAATAATGCTCATTATTGGCAAAAAGCTCTCGCCGTATGCCCTATTGTCCATATCGGGCCTGCTGGCAGCGTCTGATCAGGCTGTAAAGTGGCTGGTGCAGCAATCAATGGCCTATGGCGAGTATGTTTCGGTGACCCCGTTCTTTAACTGGGTGCACCTATGGAACACCGGTGCCGCATTCAGTCTTTTTGCGAATGGTGGAGGCTGGCAGCGCTACTTTTTTATCGGAATCGCGGTAGTGGTCTCGATTTTTCTGATCAAGCTGATCCTTGAAAATCGTCATAAAGGAGAAGCCATCGCTTACAGTCTTATCCTCGGTGGCGCCATGGGCAACCTGATTGACCGGGTCTTTCGCGGCTATGTTGTGGATTCCTTTGATTTCTATTGGCGAGACTGGCATTGGCCGGCCTTCAACCTGGCTGATATTGCAATTGTCCTCGGTGCCTTACTTTTCGTTTCCAGCAGCTTGTTGGGTAAAAAAGCAAACACCAATGCCGAGTCGGATGGATCTGACTGACACCTACGCCTATACAACACCATGACCGAACTTCCCGACAACATCCTTCACCTGCCGCAATACCAAGTACTGGGCTGCAAATCAACCGACGACGAAATGCACTTCCAGGTGGACGTGCCCGATCCCATCGCCTGCGAGGAATGCGGCGTGCAGGGTGAGTTCGTACGGTTCGGCAAGCGTGACGTTCCCTATCGTGATCTGCCCATCCACGGCAAGCGGGTCACTCTCTGGGTGGTCCGCCGCCGATACACCTGCCGGGCCTGCAAGACAACATTCAGGCCCCAGCTACCGGAGATGGTGGACGGATTCCGTATGACACTGCGGCTGCATGAGTACGTGGAGAAGGAATCCTTCAACCACCCCTACACCTTTGTGGCGGCACAGACCGGCCTGGACGAGAAGACGGTGCGCGACATCTTCAACGCCCGCGCCGAGTTCCTGGGGCGCTGGCACCGCTTCGAGACGCCCCGCATCCTGGGCATTGACGAGCTATACCTGAACAAGCGCTACCGCTGCATTCTGACCAACATTGAGGAGCGAACCCTGCTCGACCTGCTGGCCACCCGCCGCCAGGACGTGGTGACCAACTACCTGATGAAGCTGAAAGACCGGCAGAAGGTCGAGATCGTCAGCATGGACATGTGGAACCCCTACCGGGCAGCGGTCAAGGCTGTGCTGCCCCAGGCCCGTATCGTGGTCGATAAGTTCCATGTGGTGCGCATGGCCAACGATGCCCTAGAGAGAGTGCGCAAGGGCCTCAGAAAGGAGCTGAAACCGTCCCAGAGCCGGACTCTCAAGGGAGACCGGAAAATCCTGCTGAAACGCGCTCACGAAGTCTCAGACCGGGAGCGCCTCATCATGGAGACCTGGACAGGCGCGTTCCCGCAACTGCTGGCCGCCTACGAGCACAAGGAGCGCTTCTACGGCATCTGGGACGCCACCACACGGCTCCAGGCAGAAGCCGCCCTGGACGAGTGGATAGCCACCATCCCGAAGGGCCAAAAGGAAGTCTGGAGCGATCTGGTCAGGGCAGTGGGAAACTGGCGCGAAGAGACCATGACCTACTTCGAGACGGACATGCCCGTCACCAACGCTTACACGGAGTCCATCAACCGACTGGCCAAGGACAAGAACCGTGAAGGGCGCGGTTACTCCTTCGAGGTGATGCGGGCACGAATGCTCTACACCACGAAGCACAAGAAGAAGGCACCGACTGCGAAGGTCTCTCCTTTCTACAAGAAAACCATCGGTTACGGACTGCCGGACTTCGCAGAGGAACTCAACTACGGAGTCGATCTATCAACCATCTGAGGGTGGTATCAGATTGATGGGGTGAAGGTGCCCCATCAACCATTAAATCCGTATACCCA
>NZ_JBUZVP010000069.1:0-4166 GCF_055409485.1 Pseudomonas sp. A125 | reverse complement strand
GCAAGGCCGCTCCGAGTCGTCAGAATAGAGTGGTCTTTCGCATTCGTTGACACATGCCCGCGAAGGTCATAGATTTCAGCCTGACAGAAATGGGCTTTGTCGTTTTCAGAAGACGACCGCACCATCTGACTGGATGTAACGCCTGGTGTGCATACGGCTCCTGACAGCCCAATATCAGGAGTCGTCTGCACCAATCTCGACTATGCTCAATACTCGTGTGCACCAAAGCGAGGTTTGGGCATGACATCAGACACTCCACCGATTGCCGCGCAAGGCGTGGCCACCCTGCCCGACGAGGCATGGGCGCAAGCCCGGCACCGGACGGAAATCATCGGGCCACTGGCAGCGCTTGAGGTGGTCGGGCATGAAGCCGCCGATGAGGCAGCCCAAGCGCTGGGCCTGTCCCGGCGACAGGTATATGTCCTGATCCGTCGCGCCCGGCAGGGTACTGGCCTGGTAACAGACCTGACGCCCGGCCGATCCGGCGGCGGCAAAGGCAAGGGGCGCTTGCCGGAACCGGTCGAGCGCATCATCCGCGAGCTGCTGCAAAAGCGCTTCCTGACCAAGCAGAAACGCAGCCTGGCGGCGTTCCACCGCGAAGTCGCGCAGGCGTGCAAAACCCAGAAGCTGCCGGTGCCGGCGCGCAACACCGTGGCCCAGCGGATTGCCGGACTACACCCGGCGAAAATAGCCCGCAGCCGGGGCGGGCAGGACGCTGCCCGTCCCTTGCAAGGCGCGGGTGGCATTCCGCCCGAAGTCACCATGCCGCTGGAACAGGTGCAGATCGACCACACCGTCATCGACCTGATCGTGGTCGACGAGCGCGACCGGCAACCGATTGGCCGCCCATATTTGACCCTCGCCATCGACGTGTTCACGCGCTGCGTACTCGGCATGGTGGTCACGCTGGAAGCGCCGTCCGCCGTCTCGGTCGGCCTATGCCTCGCGCATGCCGCCTGCGACAAGCGGCCCTGGCTGGAAGGGCTGAATGTGGAAATGGACTGGCCGATGAGCGGCAAGCCCAGGCTGCTCTATCTGGACAACGCGGCCGAGTTCAAAAGCGAAGCGCTGCGCCGTGGCTGCGAACAGCATGGCATCCGGCTGGACTATCGCCCACCAGGCCAGCCGCACTACGGCGGCATCGTGGAACGGATCATCGGCACGGCGATGCAGATGATCCACGACGAATTACCGGGGACGACCTTCTCCAATCCCGGCCAGCGCGGCGAGTACGATTCCGAGAAGATGGCCACCCTGACGCTGCGCGAGCTGGAGCGCTGGCTCGCGTTGGCGGTAGGCACCTATCACGGCTCCGTGCACAACGGCCTGCTCCAGCCGCCGGCCGCGCGCTGGGCCGAGGCCGTGGAGCGCGTTGGCGTCCCGGCCGTCGTTACCCGCCCCACCGCGTTTTTGGTCGATTTCCTGCCGGTGATCCGCCGCACCCTGACCCGCACCGGCTTTGTCATCGACCACATCCACTACTACGCCGACGCCCTCAAGCCGTGGATTGCCCGGCGCGAGCGCTTGCCCGCCTTCCTGATCCGGCGCGATCCGCGCGACATCAGCCGCATCTGGGTACTGGAACCGGAAGGTCAGCACTATCTGGAGATCCACTACCGCACCTTGTCCCATCCGGCCGTCACCCTCTGGGAACAACGCCAGGCGCTGGCCAAATTGCGTCAGCTCGGGCGCGAGCAGGTGGACGAGTCGGCGCTGTTCCGCATGATCGGGCAGATGCGCGAGATCGTGACCACCGCCCAGAAGGCCACGCGCAAGGCGCGGCGCGACGCTGATCGCCGCCAGCACCTCAAGACGTCGGAGCCACCGGCCAAGCCCATACCGCCGGATGTGGACATGGCTGACCCGCAGGCAGACAACCTGCCGCCGGCCAAACCGTTCGATCAGATCGAGGAGTGGTAGCCGTGGACGAATATCCCGTCATTGACCTGTCCCACCTGCTGCCAGCGGCACAGGGTTTGGCCAGGCTGCCGGCAGACGAGCGCATCCAGCGCATTCGCGCCGACCGCTGGATCGGCTACCCGCGCGCGGTCGAGGCGCTGAACCGGCTGGAAACTCTGTATGCGTGGCCGAACAAGCAACGCATGCCAAACCTGCTGCTGGTCGGCCCCACCAACAACGGCAAGTCGATGATCGTCGAGAAATTCCGGCGGGCGCACCCGGTCGGCACCGACGCTGACCAAGAACATATCCCGGTGCTGGTCGTGCAGATGCCGTCAGAGCCATCGGTGATCCGCTTCTATGTCGCGCTGCTGGCTGCGATGGGCGCGCCGCTGCGCCCGCGCCCACGGCTGCCGGAAATGGAGCAACTGGCGCTGGCCCTGCTGCGCAAGGTCGGCGTGCGCATGCTGGTGATCGACGAACTGCACAATGTACTGGCTGGCAACAGCGTTAACCGGCGCGAGTTCCTCAACCTGCTGCGCTTCCTCGGCAACGAGCTGCGTATCCCCCTGGTCGGGGTCGGCACGCGCGAGGCGTACCTGGCCATCCGTTCGGACGATCAGTTGGAAAACCGCTTCGAGCCGATGCTGCTGCCGCCGTGGGAGGCCAATGAGGACTGCTGCTCGCTGCTGGCCAGCTTCGCGGCGTCACTCCCGCTACGGCGGCCATCCCCGATTGCCACGCTGGACATGGCCCGCTACCTGCTCACCCGGAGCGAAGGCACCATCGGCGAGCTTGCACATCTGCTGGTGGCGGCGGCCGTCGCCGCCGTGGAGAGTGGCGAGGAAGCGATCAACCACCGCACGCTCAGCATGGCCGACTACATCGGCCCCAGTGAGCGGCGGCGACAGTTCGAGCGGGAACTGATGTGAAGTCCGCGCCGCGCTGGCCGCTGCATCCGGCACCCAAGGAAGGCGAAGCCCTGTCCTCATGGCTCAACCGGGTCGCCGCCTGCTACCAGATGGACGTGCACGAGCTGCTGGCCCACGATCTTGGTCACAGCCAACTTGATGACCTGGATACCGCACCATCCTTGTCGTTGCTGACGGCGCTCTGCCAGCGCAGTGGCGTCGAGCTGGAGCGGTTGCGCAGCATGAGTCTTGCAGGCTGGGTGCCGTGGCTGCTCGACAGTCTCGACGATTCGGTACCAGCAGCCTTGGAAACCTATACATTCCAATGCGCGGTGCTCCTGCCCAAGCGCACCCGCAAGGTGCGGTCCATCACTCGCTGGCGTGCCTGGCTACCGAGCCAGACGATTCGCCGGGCGTGTCCGCAGTGTCTGAACGATCCAACGAATCAAGCTGTGCTACTCGTCTGGCAGCTCCCCTTGATGCTGAGCTGCCCGCAGCATGGCTGCTGGCTGGAGTCCTACTGGGGCATGCACGGCCGGTATCTTCAGTGGGAAATCGCCGATGCTGCGCCGCGCCCTGCCGATGACGCAATCGCCTGCATGGACCGGCGCACCTGGCAGGCGCTGACGACGGGTTTTGTGGAGCTGCCGCGTCGGCGTGTCCACGCCGGCTTGTGGTTCCGGCTGCTGCGCACCCTGCTTGATGAGCTGAACACGCCGCTCTCGCACTGCGGCAGTTGCTCGGCGAGCATCCGCCATGTCTGGGAGCGCTGCGGCCATCCGCTGCGCGCCGGGCAGAGTCTGTGGCGTCCCTACGAGATTCTGGCCCCGGCGGTGCAGTGGCAGATGCTGGAGGCGGCGGCCACCGCCATCACGCTGATCGAGTCAAAGGCGCTGATCCCGCGCGGGGAACAGGCCGCGCTGTTTCAGACGGAGCCGCACACTGGTTTCACCAACGGCCTGCCGGCGAAGGTGCCGAAGCCGGAACCCATCAACCACTGGCAACGAGCAGCCCAGGCCATCGATGAGGCCATCATTGAAGCGCGACACAACCCGGAGACGGCCCGCTTGCTGTTCACACTGGCGTCCTACGGGCGACGCGACCCCGAATCCCTGGAACGTTTGCGCGCCACGTTCACCAAGGAGGGCATCCCGCCGGAGTTTTTGTCACATTACGAGCCTGAATGGCCGTTTGCAGGTCTTAGACTAAATGACGGGTTAAGTGACAGTTTTTGACGGCGAGAACTTTCTGGCTCACACTGTCACATAATCGAACGTATATGTGACAGGTACGACATGCTGATAGGCTACATGCGGGTATCGAAGGCGGACGGCTCCCAGGCTACCGATTTGCAGC
>NZ_JBUZVP010000068.1:0-4722 GCF_055409485.1 Pseudomonas sp. A125 | reverse complement strand
CACCAGCAGTAGGTGAAGCATCAACCAGATAATCCGATGAGATGCCGGTCTGTCTCACTCTCATGCAAAGGTAAGATCAACCATTTAATCCGCTTACCCGAAAAAATCAACTTCGGCCATGACGTCATCAACGAAGGCACTATCGCAGGCAGCGGCAGCAACACCTCCGGCATCGTCATCAAAAGCCTGAACTTTAACGCCCTTAACAACATCGGCACCATCCAGGTCTCTGGTGACAACGCGGTGGGCATCCGCGTCGTCGACTCACTGGCCCCGGAAGTGAAGACTGCCACCAACGGCATCATCAACACCGGCAACATCATTTCGACTGGTACCGGGATCAGCGTGGAAAGCGTCAACTACGACCCTTCCGAGGGCGGAGATGACAATGCGAATAATCTGTTTGTAATTCACCAGAACGGCGGATCGATCGTCGGCGGCGAGAAATCCATCAACGGTAACTTCCAAACCCGCCTCGAGTGGACTGCCGGCACTATCACCGGCAACATGGAAGGCCTGAACCTCGTCCAGGTCGACGGCAATGGCACCTTCAATGGCCAAGAGATCGAAGCATTCTTGGTCGATGTGAACTCGGGCACCCTTTACCTGGCTTCTACCAGTACCAGCTTTACTGGTGATATGAACGTAGCCTCGGCGGGGACGCTGCAACTTCGAGTCAGCGATCAAACCAACCCGGCAACTCCAATCCTGAATGTGGCCGGTAACGCTACCTTCGCCAGTGGCAGCAAAATCGGTGTTACCGCTAACCCGGGTGACTTCACCGGCAACAGCCAAGGCACCACCTACACTCTGGTGAAAGCCGGTACGCTGACCGACAACGGTCTGTCCGTGGTGAGCAGCTCCGCACTACTGAACATCACCGGCTTCAACGTTAGCGGCGACCAAGTGACCGCAACCGTTACCGGCAAGTCTGGTTCGACTGTTGCCGACCTGATCGCCAAGATGGGCGCTTCAGGTAATGCATCCCGCGCTATCCGCCCCTTCACTGACAGCGTCCTGAGCAAGTTGGATGCAAACGACAAGGTCTTCAAAGCCTTCGCCAATGCTGATGAACAGCAGCTGGCTCGCTTGGCTGAGCAATTGTCCCCGAACGTGAACGGTGGCTCGACTCAAGCTGCACTGGGCGGCCAATCTCTGGTTTCCAACGCTTTGAACGGCCGCAATGCTGAAGTTCGCGGCATGTCCTCCGGTGACGTGCTGAAAGATACCGGCGTATGGGTCAAAGGACTGTACTCGGATGCAGACCAAGGCTCGCGTGATGGTGTTGCAGGCTACAACGCTTACAGCAGCGGTATCGTCATCGGTGCTGACGGCAAGCTGACCCCGGACCTGACCTTGGGTCTTGCCTACAGCTACATCAACTCGAAAGTGAACGGCTTGTACAACAAGACCGACGTCGATGCATACGCTTTGACTGCCTACGGCAGCTGGAACCAAGGCCCTGCTTTCGTAGACGGTAGCGTGACCATCGGTAAGAACGAAAACACCAGCAAGCGTGACATCGCAGACACCGTTGCAAAAGGCGACTACGACAGTGACCTGTTCGGTATCAACGTACTGGGCGGTTACGGCTTCAACTTCGACAACGGCTTCCTCGTCGAACCACGTGCTGCTCTGCGCTACAGCAACCTGAAGATCGATGGTTACACCGAGAAAAACTCCAGTGCTGCTCTCAGCGTCGGTGGCCAGCGTATCGAAGTAGGTGAAATCGGCGGCGGCGTTCGTGTCGCCAAGGACTTCAGCTTCATGAACGGTACGCTGAAGCCTTCGGCGACGGCCATGGCTTACCACGACTTCATCGGAGACAAGGCGAACACCACCAGCACTTACACACTGGGCGGCTCTCCATTCGTGTCCTCGGGCGCGTCTAGCGCTCGCAACAGCCTCGAGCTGGGCCTGGGCGCTGACTACTCGATCGGTGCGGTTACGGTAGGCGCGAGCTACTCCTACCTCAAGAAAACCGACTTCAATGCCGATACCTTCACGGTCAAGGCCCGATACGATTTCTAGAATAAATTCAGGATGTTAGAAGAAGCGGCCAGCATTGCTGGCCGTTATTCTTTTGGATGCACTTGCCGATAGCCTCCTTGAGGGACGCTATCGAGAGATGCATTAGAGAGAGGCTGAAAATGCTTAAGACTATGATCACCAGCATCGCCCTAGCCAGTGCTGCTTTGCTGGGAGGCTGTGCATCACCGGTAAACCTTGCCCAGTTTTCGACAGGCTCCTTGAGAGGAGCCGTGCTACAGACACCTACATTTCCTATTCAGGGAATGGTTCCCGCACCGGGGACTTACAAGCACCTACGTGTGTACATAGAGGGGGACGGCCACGCCTGGGCAACATCCTCCCAACCGAGCACTGATCCAACCCCACACTCTTCACTCATGCTTCAGTTTGCAGCTGAGGATTTAACATCCGCGGCGTACTTGGCCAGGCCATGTCAGTTTGTAAGGTCCAGCGCCTGCACCCTTGATGTCTGGACTGGATCACGCTTCGGTAAGCCGGCCATCGACTCTATGGATTCAGCCCTAACTGCCTTGAAACGTCGCTTCAATGTAGAGACTTTTGAACTGGTTGGGCACTCGGGCGGTGGTGAGGTCGCGCTCGTGCTGGCCGGTATGCGCGATGATGTTGACCAGGTGCAGACCATTGCCGGCAACGTAGACCCGGTATTTTGGACAAAGCTCCACAAGCTGAGCCCACTCAAAGCCCCCATCACCCCTTTGGCGTACAAAGCACGGCTTGCTCAGATTCCCCAAAGACACATTGTTGGTTCCAACGACCCAGTGGTTCCCCCTTCAGTCGCGCAGGCCTACAGCGCTCAGCTTGACGGCTCTTGCGTGGAAATCGTTGTCGTAGACGCAACACACAATGATGGATACGGGACCCTGTGGAATCGCTTTTCTACCACCCCGTTGCTTTGTAAGTCGCGGTAAATAGCCGGCTTCGGCCGGAAGCAAGGAATGCTGTTATGCCTGGATTGTCCAAGGGACATCAGAAGCTGAGCTTGGCCGGCAAAAAAGAAGCGCTGCAACTGCTTCTGGCCACATCTCAGGGTTCATGTGCGGTACCAACGCTTGCTTTTGGCTCTCATGACCCAAGGGTCGTGGCGCTTTTCGATTGCGACTCCTGTTCAAGTGGCGCGATCCTCACCGAGGTAAAGCGCCCGGGCAAGCGAAAGCGTTGGCAGGTCGTCTGCAGTGAGTGCACAAAAAACAGTGGGGAAGCCTCAAAAAACCCTTGGACAGCCTCGCTGCTGTGGAACGGCGTAAATCTCTCTAGTTGCCATTATTGCGAACTGCCGCTGTTCGGCCTGGCAGGCATGTCGCCGAAAGAAGCTCATGACCACATAAAATCCATCCGCGGCATCCTGGTTCTAAGGATCTCACTTTGTGATACAGAGCTTCAGCTGTTCAGAATCGGAGAAAGCACGAGCAAGCCCGGCACTGGGTATGTAGAGCGGCTTGATGCCTACCTCAAGTGGGCGATGCTCGCGCACAGATTAATCAAAGCTTGCAAGGGTCGAACGAGCAACACGATTTCGTAGCATGTGTTTGGTTTGCTAGTGACAGATCTGGGACCTAGCATTGGGTCTGAATGGGCACACCCCCCAAAACATAGGAACTCACCCATGCTAGTCGCGTCCAAGAGCGGTTTGATTTCAGTCGTTGATCTGATTGAAGACACCAAGAAAACATGGGTCGTCATGGATGAAAAGGTCAAAAAAACCATAAGCAAAACCGACGCGAGCACACGGGGATTTAATCTGATGTCTGATGCGT
This sequence comes from Pseudomonas sp. A125, assembly GCF_055409485.1. Classification (NCBI taxonomy): domain Bacteria; kingdom Pseudomonadati; phylum Pseudomonadota; class Gammaproteobacteria; order Pseudomonadales; family Pseudomonadaceae; genus Pseudomonas; species Pseudomonas sp. A125. The sequence continues at coordinate 916 of NZ_JBUZVP010000068.1, read as the reverse complement.
TGAAGTGGGTCGGGGCCGATCCTGAGCTGATTCAAACCTTCCTAGCCAGTGAAGCCGAATCTGCTGAAGAGGCAACAAAGCATTGATACCGCGCATAGGTAGGCACGATTGGTTAAAAGTTGGCTCACCGGTGTTCTGGGGGGCGTCAGCCTTCACCTTGGCCGGGATTGCCGCTGTCGCCGTTTTGCCAGCTGCGACCTGGTCATCTGCGGGGCTTGCATCCTTTGGCCTCCTATCTGCTATTTCAGGTGTTATTTTCCTGATGAGGCGAACTGAGCCGCTTCGCCCTGCCATGAGGCAGACTCTCGGGGTATTCCTAATCGTTTACGGCGCCTGTGCAATTGGTGGTGGGCTCGCCGGTCACGAGGCCCCTACAACGCCGCTCAGGAGCTTGCAGCCACCAGCACAAACACATGAATCGCTATGGAAGCTTGCAAACAACGAAGGGGAAGGGCGGAACCTGATAGCAGCGGCCGTTGCGGCGCGACAGAAGAGTCTGATCCTTTGGACCGCGCCTGGCTGTACTGCATGTTCTTCAGTTTTGGATTTGACAGTTTTGAATCCGAGCGTAAACCCCAAACTTGCTGGCTATAGGCTTATTCGTATCGAAACCCCCGACGCGGCTACCCACAGCATTCGTGAGCAGTTTGGAGTGAATGAAACACCATCCCTCACTCTCATGTTAGGTGATGAGACTGTGCCGGCGTATGGGCGGATCGGAAGAGAGATTGATGCGCCGTCAGTGATGGATCTGTTGGATACCCAGGTTCAGGCGGAAGACGCCGCTCGCTAAGAATTAGGCCGTATAAAGTCTCCAGTATGGGGATGTAAGCCGGAACCCCAGAAATTTCCGTCACCCTAGTTGGGTGGGCTCAACACTCGTGTCACCAGCTACCTTCTGGAGAATCGAGCTCGG
>NZ_JBUZVP010000067.1:0-5177 GCF_055409485.1 Pseudomonas sp. A125 | reverse complement strand
CGCGCCTCGGTTGAGACGAAAGATCTTAACCAACCGCTCTTTAACAACTGAATCAAGCAATTCGTGTGGGTGCTTGTGGAGTCAGACTGATAGTCAACAAGATTATCAGCATCACAAGTTACTCCGCGAGAAATCAAAGATGTAACCAACGATTGCTGAGCCAAGTTTAGGGTTTCTTAAAAACCCAAAGATGTTTGAACTGAAGAGTTTGATCATGGCTCAGATTGAACGCTGGCGGCAGGCCTAACACATGCAAGTCGAGCGGTAGAGAGAAGCTTGCTTCTCTTGAGAGCGGCGGACGGGTGAGTAATGCCTAGGAATCTGCCTGGTAGTGGGGGATAACGTTCGGAAACGGACGCTAATACCGCATACGTCCTACGGGAGAAAGCAGGGGACCTTCGGGCCTTGCGCTATCAGATGAGCCTAGGTCGGATTAGCTAGTTGGTGGGGTAATGGCTCACCAAGGCGACGATCCGTAACTGGTCTGAGAGGATGATCAGTCACACTGGAACTGAGACACGGTCCAGACTCCTACGGGAGGCAGCAGTGGGGAATATTGGACAATGGGCGAAAGCCTGATCCAGCCATGCCGCGTGTGTGAAGAAGGTCTTCGGATTGTAAAGCACTTTAAGTTGGGAGGAAGGGCAGTAAATTAATACTTTGCTGTTTTGACGTTACCGACAGAATAAGCACCGGCTAACTCTGTGCCAGCAGCCGCGGTAATACAGAGGGTGCAAGCGTTAATCGGAATTACTGGGCGTAAAGCGCGCGTAGGTGGTTCGTTAAGTTGGATGTGAAATCCCCGGGCTCAACCTGGGAACTGCATTCAAAACTGACGAGCTAGAGTATGGTAGAGGGTGGTGGAATTTCCTGTGTAGCGGTGAAATGCGTAGATATAGGAAGGAACACCAGTGGCGAAGGCGACCACCTGGACTGATACTGACACTGAGGTGCGAAAGCGTGGGGAGCAAACAGGATTAGATACCCTGGTAGTCCACGCCGTAAACGATGTCAACTAGCCGTTGGGAGCCTTGAGCTCTTAGTGGCGCAGCTAACGCATTAAGTTGACCGCCTGGGGAGTACGGCCGCAAGGTTAAAACTCAAATGAATTGACGGGGGCCCGCACAAGCGGTGGAGCATGTGGTTTAATTCGAAGCAACGCGAAGAACCTTACCAGGCCTTGACATCCAATGAACTTTCTAGAGATAGATTGGTGCCTTCGGGAACATTGAGACAGGTGCTGCATGGCTGTCGTCAGCTCGTGTCGTGAGATGTTGGGTTAAGTCCCGTAACGAGCGCAACCCTTGTCCTTAGTTACCAGCACGTAATGGTGGGCACTCTAAGGAGACTGCCGGTGACAAACCGGAGGAAGGTGGGGATGACGTCAAGTCATCATGGCCCTTACGGCCTGGGCTACACACGTGCTACAATGGTCGGTACAGAGGGTTGCCAAGCCGCGAGGTGGAGCTAATCCCAGAAAACCGATCGTAGTCCGGATCGCAGTCTGCAACTCGACTGCGTGAAGTCGGAATCGCTAGTAATCGCGAATCAGAATGTCGCGGTGAATACGTTCCCGGGCCTTGTACACACCGCCCGTCACACCATGGGAGTGGGTTGCACCAGAAGTAGCTAGTCTAACCTTCGGGAGGACGGTTACCACGGTGTGATTCATGACTGGGGTGAAGTCGTAACAAGGTAGCCGTAGGGGAACCTGCGGCTGGATCACCTCCTTAATCGACGACATCAGCTGCTCCATAAGCACCCACACGAATTGCTTGATTCATTGAAGAAGACGATATAGAAGCAGCCCGAAATTGGGTCTGTAGCTCAGTTGGTTAGAGCGCACCCCTGATAAGGGTGAGGTCGGCAGTTCGAATCTGCCCAGACCCACCAATTTTGTGTGGGAAACGCCTGTAGAAATACGGGGCCATAGCTCAGCTGGGAGAGCGCCTGCCTTGCACGCAGGAGGTCAACGGTTCGATCCCGTTTGGCTCCACCACTAACTGCTTCTGTCACGTAAAGCTTAGAAATGAGCATTCCATCGTTAGGATGGTGAATGTTGATTTCTAGTCTTTGATTAGATCGTTCTTTAAAAATTTGGGTATGTGATAGAAAGATAGACTGGACGTTACTTTCACTGGTAACGGATCAGGCTAAGGTAAAATTTGTGAGTTGCTCTTAATTGAGTATTATCGAATTTTCGGCGAATGTCGTCTTCACAGTATAACCAGATTGCTTGGGGTTATATGGTCAAGTGAAGAAGCGCATACGGTGGATGCCTTGGCAGTCAGAGGCGATGAAAGACGTGGTAGCCTGCGAAAAGCTTCGGGGAGTCGGCAAACAGACTTTGATCCGGAGATGTCTGAATGGGGGAACCCAGCCATCATAAGATGGTTACCTTACACTGAATACATAGGTGTATGGAGCGAACCAGGGGAACTGAAACATCTAAGTACCCTGAGGAAAAGAAATCAACCGAGATTCCCTTAGTAGTGGCGAGCGAACGGGGACTAGCCCTTAAGTGGCTTTGAGATTAGCGGAACGCTCTGGAAAGTGCGGCCATAGTGGGTGATAGCCCTGTACGCGAAAATCTCTTAGTCATGAAATCGAGTAGGACGGAGCACGAGAAACTTTGTCTGAATATGGGGGGACCATCCTCCAAGGCTAAATACTACTGACTGACCGATAGTGAACTAGTACCGTGAGGGAAAGGCGAAAAGAACCCCGGAGAGGGGAGTGAAATAGATCCTGAAACCGTATGCGTACAAGCAGTGGGAGCCCACTTTGTTGGGTGACTGCGTACCTTTTGTATAATGGGTCAGCGACTTATTTTCAGTGGCGAGCTTAACCGAATAGGGGAGGCGTAGCGAAAGCGAGTCTTAATAGGGCGTCTAGTCGCTGGGAATAGACCCGAAACCGGGCGATCTATCCATGGGCAGGTTGAAGGTTGGGTAACACTAACTGGAGGACCGAACCGACTACCGTTGAAAAGTTAGCGGATGACCTGTGGATCGGAGTGAAAGGCTAATCAAGCTCGGAGATAGCTGGTTCTCCTCGAAAGCTATTTAGGTAGCGCCTCATGTATCACTGTAGGGGGTAGAGCACTGTTTCGGCTAGGGGGTCATCCCGACTTACCAAACCGATGCAAACTCCGAATACCTACAAGTGCCGAGCATGGGAGACACACGGCGGGTGCTAACGTCCGTCGTGAAAAGGGAAACAACCCAGACCGTCAGCTAAGGTCCCAAAGTTATGGTTAAGTGGGAAACGATGTGGGAAGGCTTAGACAGCTAGGAGGTTGGCTTAGAAGCAGCCACCCTTTAAAGAAAGCGTAATAGCTCACTAGTCGAGTCGGCCTGCGCGGAAGATGTAACGGGGCTCAAACCATACACCGAAGCTACGGGTATCACCTTCGGGTGATGCGGTAGAGGAGCGTTCTGTAAGCCTGTGAAGGTGAGTTGAGAAGCTTGCTGGAGGTATCAGAAGTGCGAATGCTGACATGAGTAACGATAATGGGTGTGAAAAACACCCACGCCGAAAGACCAAGGTTTCCTGCGCAACGTTAATCGACGCAGGGTTAGTCGGTCCCTAAGGCGAGGCTGAAAAGCGTAGTCGATGGAAAACAGGTTAATATTCCTGTACTTCTGGTTATTGCGATGGAGGGACGGAGAAGGCTAGGCCAGCTTGGCGTTGGTTGTCCAAGTTTAAGGTGGTAGGCTGGAATCTTAGGTAAATCCGGGATTCTAAGGCCGAGAGCTGATGACGAGTTAACTTTTAGTTAACGAAGTGGTTGATGCCATGCTTCCAAGAAAAGCTTCTAAGCTTCAGGTAACCAGGAACCGTACCCCAAACCGACACAGGTGGTTGGGTAGAGAATACCAAGGCGCTTGAGAGAACTCGGGTGAAGGAACTAGGCAAAATGGCACCGTAACTTCGGGAGAAGGTGCGCCGGTGAGGGTGAAGGACTTGCTCCGTAAGCTCATGCCGGTCGAAGATACCAGGCCGCTGCGACTGTTTATTAAAAACACAGCACTCTGCAAACACGAAAGTGGACGTATAGGGTGTGACGCCTGCCCGGTGCCGGAAGGTTAATTGATGGGGTTAGCTAACGCGAAGCTCTTGATCGAAGCCCCGGTAAACGGCGGCCGTAACTATAACGGTCCTAAGGTAGCGAAATTCCTTGTCGGGTAAGTTCCGACCTGCACGAATGGCGTAACGATGGCGGCGCTGTCTCCACCCGAGACTCAGTGAAATTGAAATCGCTGTGAAGATGCAGTGTATCCGCGGCTAGACGGAAAGACCCCGTGAACCTTTACTATAGCTTTGCACTGGACTTTGAATTTGCTTGTGTAGGATAGGTGGGAGGCTTTGAAGCGTGGACGCCAGTTCGCGTGGAGCCAACCTTGAAATACCACCCTGGCAACTTTGAGGTTCTAACTCAGGTCCGTTATCCGGATCGAGGACAGTGTATGGTGGGTAGTTTGACTGGGGCGGTCTCCTCCTAAAGAGTAACGGAGGAGTACGAAGGTGCGCTCAGACCGGTCGGAAATCGGTCGTAGAGTATAAAGGCAAAAGCGCGCTTGACTGCGAGACAGACACGTCGAGCAGGTACGAAAGTAGGTCTTAGTGATCCGGTGGTTCTGTATGGAAGGGCCATCGCTCAACGGATAAAAGGTACTCCGGGGATAACAGGCTGATACCGCCCAAGAGTTCATATCGACGGCGGTGTTTGGCACCTCGATGTCGGCTCATCACATCCTGGGGCTGAAGCCGGTCCCAAGGGTATGGCTGTTCGCCATTTAAAGTGGTACGCGAGCTGGGTTTAGAACGTCGTGAGACAGTTCGGTCCCTATCTGCCGTGGACGTTTGAGATTTGAGAGGGGCTGCTCCTAGTACGAGAGGACCGGAGTGGACGAACCTCTGGTGTTCCGGTTGTCACGCCAGTGGCATTGCCGGGTAGCTATGTTCGGAATAGATAACCGCTGAAAGCATCTAAGCGGGAAACTAGCCTCAAGATGAGATCTCACTGGAACCTTGAGTTCCCTGAAGGGCCGTCGAAGACTACGACGTTGATAGGTTGGGTGTGTAAGCGCTGTGAGGCGTTGAGCTAACCAATACTAATTGCCCGTGAGGCTTGACCATATAACACCCAAGCAATTTGACTACTCCTGACTTGG
>NZ_JBUZVP010000066.1:0-5297 GCF_055409485.1 Pseudomonas sp. A125 | reverse complement strand
TCGTTTTCAGAAGACGGCTGCACTGAACGTCAGAAGCCGACTGCACTATAGCAGCGGAGGGGTTGGATCCATCAGGCAACGACGGGCTGCTGCCGGCCAATAGCCGACAATGACGACACTGGAAATCCCCGCCTGTGAGCGTCGGCTCAGGGCGGGACAGCGTCATCCAGCTACCTGCGCCACTGACTCAGCCTTGTCCAGCCGGCCGCGCCGCACGAACAGACTGACCAGCCGTTGACGGATCGCCACCTGGAGTTCCGCCAGTTGTTCCGGCGTGATGCGAATTTCACCCGCTCGACGAGCGCAACACCGGCGCCGCCTACGCCAAGAACCGGCGAATCGAACTCAAACTCACGAACCGCTGAGCGCCGCGTCACCGCGCTGCTGCGCCAGCCAGTCGCGCGGGGCGCAGCCCATGCGCACGCGGAAGGCGCGCGCCAGAGCGTTCGGGCTGCCGTAGCCGACGCGGTCGGCCACCACCGCCACCGGCCGCCCCTGCTTGAGCAGGGTGCAACTGACGTTCATCCGCCAGTCGGCCAGATAGTCGCCCGGCGTGACGCCCACCGCGTCCTTGAACGCGGCGGCGAAGCGCGCGCGTGACATGCCCGCCTTCGCCGCCAGCGCCTCGAGCGACCACGCGGTCTGCGGCGCATCGTGCATGGCGGTTATGGCGCGCGCGAGTTTCGGGTCGGCCAGGCCCGCCAGCAGTCCGGTGGCGCCAAGCCGCCCATCCATCAGATAACGCAGCAACTGGATCAGTAGCAACTCGCACAAGCGGTCGATGGCGGCCTGCCGACCGCACTGGTCGCGCTCGGCTTCGGCAAACAGCAACTCTAGCGTCGGCCCGAGGCCGGGCAAGTCCGCCAACGGAATCAGCAGCATCGACGGCAAGGCCATGGCCAACGGATTGCCCGTCGAAGCGCCCAGGTCGACCTCCGCACACAACCGCTCAGCGGTATCGCCGGGGGCGGCGACAAAACGATGCGACGCCACGCGCGGATAAAACAGCAGGCTCGGCTCGGTAACCAGCAGATCTTCATGCACGGGCGAACGCGCCGTAATCGGGCCGCGCCGCACCAGATGGATATAGCCATGCGGCGCCGCGTAATGATGCTGCCCACAGAAGGCGCCGCTGTGAAAAACGCGCGCCGAAAGCGAGTAGTGCCGGAGCAAGCCGGCCAGTCGATCCGCCATTCCACTCTCCATATAAGACGATAGGTTACGTATTTGATACTTTACGTGCCATATCGTACCAAACAAAGGGCGATCATGCCCACGTGCTCTTGCACCTCACCCACTACGGAGATAGACATGACCCAAATCGCCCCCCTGACCATCGACACCGCTGACGCCGCTACCGCTGCCACACTCAAGGCCGTCAAAGCCAAGCTTGGCATGGTGCCGAACCTGTTCGCCACGCTGGCCCACGCGCCGGCGGCGCTCAATGGCTACCTCGGCTTGTCCGAAACGCTGGGCACCGGCCGCCTGAATGCCTCCCAGCGCGAGATCGTTGCGCTCGCTGCCGGTCAAGCCAATCGCTGCCAGTATTGCCTGAGCGCACACACCCTGATCGGCAAAGGTGCCGGACTGTCGGCAGAGGCCATCGCCGCGGCCCGCACCGGCCAGGCGGCCAACGCACTTGACGATGCAATCGCCGGCTTTGCCCGCGCGCTGGTCGAGCAACGCGGCGTGGTGTCGGCCGACGCCATGGCCAACTACCGCCGCGCGGGGCTCGACGACGGCCTGATACTGGAAGTGATCGCCAACGTCGCGCTGAACACGCTCACCAACTACACCAACCACATCGCCGACACCACGGTGGATTTCCCCGTGGTCGCCGTCTGATCTCCATAGGCATATAAGGAGAACACGATGAAAATCGCACTCACCGGCGCTCTGCTCGCCAGCGCCCTCGTCCTGCCACTGGCCGTCACGGCCGGCGACTTTTCGCCCTATGTGGACAGCCAGGGCGGCATCAGCCGCCCCACAGACTTCCGCACAAACTTCGTCCACCTGGGCTCATATGCGGTGTTGGACGAAAAATCCGCCTCTCGCGGCTTGCACGATGTGTACACCGAAAAGGCCTCGGCCGAGCACTACCGCAAGACCGGCAAGTTCTTGGACGGCGCCACGCTGGTGAAAGAGATCCGCAAGCTCGAAACCAGCGCCATGACCACTGGCAACCCTGTGGTCTGGGGTTCCGATGCGGCCGTGTGGTTCGTGATGGTCAAGGACGCCAAAGGCCGTTTCGCCAGCAACCCCTTGTGGGGCGACGGCTGGGGCTGGGCGCTGTTCAAGGCCGACGCCCCCGCCAAGAATGTCGCCGTCAGCTACGAAGCCGACTGCATGGGCTGCCATGTGCCGGCGGCCAAGACCGACCGCGTATTCATCCAGGGCTATCCGACACTGACCCAGCACTGACTTGCTGCCGGGTTACGCTTCGCGCAGGATGGCACCTCCGTCCTGCGCGAGCCACCCTTTCCGGAAGCGCGCCATGCCGACACTCGACGCCTTTCTGACCGACGTCCGCGCCTGCACGCGCTGCGCACCGCATCTGCCACACGGCGTGCAGCCGGTCTTCCAGTTTCACCCGAGTGCGCCCATCCTCATCGCCGGCCAAGCACCGGGGGCCCGGGTCCATGCCTCAGGCGTGCCCTTCGACGACGCCAGCGGCGCGCGTCTGCGCGCCTGGCTGGGCGTGGACCGCGACACCTTCTACGACCCTACCCGCATCGCCATTCTGCCCATGGGCTTCTGTTATCCGGGCACCGGCAAAAGCGGTGACCTGCCGCTACGCCCGGAGTGCGCCCCCCGCCTGGCGCGAAGCCTTCATGCAGCGTTTCGAGCGCCTGTCGCTGGTCATCGTGCTGGGCAGCTACGCCATGGACTACCACCTCGGTACTGGCAAGACGCCGCTCACCCGGGTGGTCGAAGCCTGGCGCGAGCACTGGCCGCAAGCGTTCCCCCTGCCTCACCCTAGCCCGCGCAACAATCGCTGGCTGGTGCGCAACCCCTGGTTCCAACAAGACGTGCTGCCCGCGCTGCAAGCACGCGTCCAGGCAGTCCTCACCGCCAACCCCAAGGAAACCCCATGACCGACGACACCGCCGCCATTACCGAGCTGCTGCACAAGTACTACGACACCCTGGCCTGGGCGAACGGAGACAGGCACCGGCTTTGGAGCGATGAACGACGGCTTCAGGTGCGGTAGCTGACGCCTGGGACCTCAATCACCGTATGACCGGGTCGAAAGCGGTCCTTTCTCTGACAACATCGCCCTAGCCCGCACTCAACCCCCACAACACATCCAGCACATGTTGCGTAGGCCGCTCGACGTCCCCACCACGGTGGGCAATACCAAGTTGACGCCACAATAAGGGCTGTAATGGCCGCATGACGATCCTGGTATCGGGCAATGGCGTGGAGGCTTCATGCGGCAACAACGTCGCACCATAACCGGCCGCCACTAGGCTTTTGATCGCATCGTTGTAGTTCAGTTGAATACGCGGCGTGGGCTGCCGTCCATCACTGGCGAACCACTCCGAGGTCAAGCGCGAAAGCCGAGTAGTTTTGTCATTCAGAATTAATGGCTGGGCGGCCAGCCAACCGGGGGTCACAACATCCGGGCATTCCCAGCGAGCCGGCAAGAAGGCCATGACCGGGTCCCGCCGCCATGGCTCGATCCGCAATTCCTTCACCGGGGTCTGTGGCAGCGCGACCAGACCGATCTCCAAAGAGCCCTCGGCAAGCTTCTTCAAAGTTTCCTGCGACGTGAGCACCGCGACCTGCACATCGATAGCGGGATGGCGTTGGCCCAACGTCTCCAAAGCTTGCGGCATCAACTGTGCGATGGCCCCTGTGGAGGCACCCAGCCGCACACGCCCGGCCAAGCCCTGCACCTGACGCTCCACGTCCTCAAGCGCCTGCTCCGCATCCGCCAACAGGCGCCGCGCGCGCTCCACCAGCGTTTCTCCAATCGCCGAAGGCTGAATGCGCCCACGTGTGCGCGACAACAGCTTTCCGCCAACCCGCGACTCCAGGTCGGCAATATGCAAACTGACCGTGGGTGGCGCGAGGTGCAGCACACGGGCCGCCTCGGCAAACGAACCCAGGTCGGCAATGGCCACCAACGTGCGCAGACGGTCCAGGCTGATTTCGCGCATGAGTCACTCCTTGTTCAGAAAAGCTGAATTTCATCGTTTAGAAATTCAACTTTTCCTATCTTAGCCCCTCACTGAAGATTGGAACTCCTGATTTCCTATGTCCGAGAGCATTCCATGGCAAGTCCTCTTATATTCATCGACGGCGACCAAGGCACCACCGGGTTGCAAATCCATCAACGTCTACGCGACCGGACCGATCTGCGGCTTATCACGCTCAGCCCCGAACATCGCAAGGATCCGCAACGTCGCGCCGAAATCATCAACGCCTGCGACATCGCGATTCTCTGCTTGCCCGACCAAGCCGCACGCGACGCTGTAGCGAGCATCGAAAACCCCGCCGTTCGGGTGATCGATGCGAGTTCGGCGCACCGCACCCATCCAGACTGGACCTATGGTTTCGCGGAGATGAACTCGCAGCAGGCCCAACGCATCGCCACGGCACGGCGGGTCAGCAATCCCGGTTGCTATCCCACGGGGGCGATAGGGCTGCTGCGCCCATTGCTGGAGGCCGGGTTGCTGCCCAGGGACTATCCGACGAACATTCATGCTGTGTCGGGCTATTCCGGAAAAGGGCGCGTTGGCGTGCAAGAGCATGAGGGAGAGGGCGCATCACAGGCGCCCGCGTTTCAGGTTTATGGTCTGGGGCTGGCACACAAACATATTCCGGAGATTCAGCAGCAAAGCGGTCTGATGGAGCGGCCGATGTTTGTGCCGGCTTATGGGGCTTTTCGGCAGGGGATCGTGCTGACCATACCGTTGCAACTTCGCTTGTTGGCGCCGGGCGTGGATGCGGTGCGGTTGCATGCGTGTCTTATGCAGCACTACGTCGATGCGGACCATGTACAGGTGATGTCGATGCAGGAGGCCAAAGGGTTGACGTGCCTTGATCCTCAGGCGCTTAACGGGACTGATAGTTTGCGATTGGTGGTGTGTGAAAATGATGAGACGGGGCAGGTTTTGTTGGCTGCGGTGTTTGACAATCTTGGGAAGGGAGCCGCTGGAGCGGCGGTGCAGAATCTGGATTTGATGGTTGCAGGAACATGACTCCGACTACCCACTGGCTCTAGAGTCTATGGCTCGAATTTTCGAGCGGTTGTTTCCTCTCTGTTTATGGCCTGGCATCGACGGCATTAA
>NZ_JBUZVP010000065.1:0-5879 GCF_055409485.1 Pseudomonas sp. A125 | reverse complement strand
CCGGCAGCAGCCCGTCGTTGCCTGATGGATCCAACCCCTCCGCTGCTATAGTGCAGTCGGCTTCTGACGTTCAGTGCAGCCGTCTTCTGAAAACGACAGCCGCGATGCTGAATTCACTGTTTACAAGTTGTCGCATGAATCTGTCGCGCGTTATAAGTTACCTGCGACAACAAATGCGACAGGTGCATCATGAAAAACGCAGGACAGCAGATTGGTTACGCTCGGGTTTCGACGCAAGGTCAGGATCTGGAGCAGCAACGGATTGCCCTAGGGCAAAACGGTTGTCAGCGAATTTTTGAAGAAAAGGTAAGTGGGGCTAAGCAAGACCGTCCTGAACTGAGTCGGCTGCTCGATCATTTGCGGCCAGGTGATGTACTGACCGTAACGCGGTTGGATCGATTAGCCAGGTCAACAACCGACCTGCTCCACATTGCAGAACGACTCAAAACTTTAGGAGCAGGTCTGTGTTCACTTGCTGAGCCGTGGGTCGACACCACCTCTCCAGCTGGACGCATTGTTTTAACGATATTCGCTGGGATTGCTGACTTCGAGCGCTCTCTCATTGGCGAGCGAACCAGTGCTGGCCGAGCTGCTGCGAAAGTCAAAGGCGTTCGATTTGGGCCAAAGCCTGTTTTGACTTCTGAGCAGATAACCCATGCACGTAGGTTGATTAATGAGGGGCAATCAGTGGCAGAGATTGCACGTCTTTTGGGTGTGCATCGAGCCACGCTATATCGTGCGTTGCCTGAATAGATAGAGCGCCGCTTATGTTCAAAAGGCCCCCATACTCAAGCCGAGCGTGGGGGCCTTTTTTGGTGGGCACGGAAACCATACCCCCCTACACTGGTCTACCACACCCCCAGCCAATGGTTTTACGCACGGTGGGCCACTGACTCGGATAAGGACATTCCCGCTATGCCGCTACCCGTCACGCCATCTTATGAGCGCCGCTTGCGCGACCTGCGCTCACTATCCCCCGAGACTGCCGAACTGGCCGAGCGCATCGCCTTGGACCTAAAGCCTGAGCTGTTGAGCATTGCGTCCGACACCCTTGAGGCCCAGTTGCTGGATCTAATGCAGGAAGTGGCTCAACAACATATCCGCTGTGTGACACGGCTATGGGACTGGTTAAGCGCTGTGGCCAGCGCGGGAGCGTTACCCGTTAAACATGTGGCCTTTTTTGTGTATGACGCGGCTGCGCTAGGCGGCCCGCACGGCGTGGTGCCCGAATGAGCGGCCGTTACGGTAACGGCAGCGACCCCTTAGCCGCGATCAGTACGTCGCCTGAAGTGCTGGCCACCCTGCGCTTGCACCTGCGCACGATCGAACAAAGCGCTGACACCCTGCAGGTGCATCTGGCCAGCGAACGGGCGCAAGGGTTTGTCGAAGCGCTGGAAGTGCTCAAGGTGCTTAAGCCCGCCGAACTGGAAAGCCTGTACCTGATCATGGATGACGCCGCTCAGGCGCGCGTCACGGCGCTGCTGCTGTGATCGGTGACGGGATTCACGAAGACGCGTTGCAGCACCTGGTACAACAGAACGCGGTCAGGGAGTTTGTCGCCGGCCGTGATACCACCCGTACCAAGTGGACGTTTTCAGTTCGTCTTGGTGGGCCGCACTCCCGGCTGATCCCTGTGCGCTCAAGGCGCGAAGTGATTCGGACCTGGGCCAGCTTGACGGCGGTGGGTCGCTTTGCCGAGGGGTTGGGCGTGCGGGGCTTTGCAGTTGAACTATGACCTACCATTGCGACTAAATCGCAGGCAAAAAAAACCGCCTTTAGGAAGGCGGTTTTTTCTTGAGTGCAGGTTAGGCCGACACTCAATACATCCCACGGGATGCACAGACAAGCTAAGTTTACGGCTCATAGTCCATGTCAGCAACAACGATCAGACGACGAACTAGGGCTGTATTGGAAAAATACCATTTTGATGAAGCCTCGGTACTTACCGAGGTTTCAACCGTTTTTATGGCGTTTCGTCGCATCCCCTGAAAAAAAACTGGCTGAAACGATCGCTTATCGAACCGTGCTCGCGTCCTGATTGAATAGCAGCTTGCGTGTTTCCTCGTCGACGACCGGAGCGGTGTTGATTCGTTCCGCCATCGCATATGCACGCTTTGTCGCAGGTCGATCACCTACTCGCTCAAACCAGCGAGCCAAATGAGGGAAGTCGGCAAGCTCTTGCTGCTGCCGGACGTGGGGCACAATCCATGGATAACTGGCCATGTCGGCAATGCTGTAGTCGCCAGCGATGTAGTCACGGCCATCCGCCAAGTGTTTATTCAACACGCCATACAATCGAGCGGTTTCCTTGACGTAGCGCTCCTGCGCATAGGGAATTGGCACCGGAGCGTATTGTACGAAGTGATGATTCTGCCCCGCCATCGGCCCCAACCCACCCATTTGCCAGAACAACCACTGCAAGGTTTCGTTGCGCCCTCGTAGATCGCCAGGAATGAACTGATGAGTTTTATCTGCCAGGTACAACAAAATGGCACCCGACTCGAAGACTGACAACGGCTGACCACCGTCCAGTGGCTCATGATCTACAATGGCTGGAATACGATTATTGGGAGCAATTTTTAAAAATGAAGGCGTGAATTGCTCCCCTTTCCCAATGTTCACCGGCACGATCCGATAAGGCAGGCCCGACTCTTCAAGGAATATGGAAATTTTGTGCCCGTTAGGGGTAGTCCAGTAATGCAGGTCGATCATGATCTTGCACCTCTACTGAATAATCTGAGGGAACATCGCTTTACGGGCGTCAGCATCCATTTCGGTCTTGTAACTGTGTTGGGTCTTCAGTGCTTCAGCTCGCTGGGCTGCCGGTCGCGCATTGATTTCATCAAGGAGCCGTTTGACGTTTGGAAGTTTCCCCCAAGCTTCGTCACCCAGGATGAAAGGTACTGCTCGCGCCCAGCCCCACACCGCCATATCCACCAGCGTGTACTCATTTCCTAACATGTAAGGCATGTTTGCCAGGCGGTCGTTGATGATCGTCCAGTGACGCCAGGCTTCAAAGGTGTAACGGGTAACGGCGTAATCTTTGGGGTCGGGGGCGAAGTGTTTGAAATGCACTGCCTGACCAGAGTACGGGCCGATGCCAGTCGCGATGAACATGAGCCAGGAATACATTTCTCCACGTGCTTTCAGATTGTCAGCGGGTAGGAATTTTCGGCTCTTTTCCGCCAGGTAAAGCAGTATGGCGTTGCTGTCGAACACTACGGTGTCGCCGTCAACCAAAGCCGGTGTCTTGGCGTTTGGGTTGATCTTGAGAAACGCCGGATCGTGCTGCTCTCCCTTGCGGGTATCGACAGGGATGAGTTCGTACGCAAGACCTGCTTCCTCGAGGAAAAGCGCAACTTTTGCGGGGTTGGGTGACGGGTGATAGTAGAACTTGATCATGTTGACTCCGTGTAGTGGCGGTCAGTGAATGTCGCAAAGTGCCAGGGGCGGAAGCCCAAGACTTTTGAGTGCAATACCAATAGCGTCTGTGACACACGCAGGATCAGGATTAATTCGCGCCAACACTCGAACGCCTAGCAATACGCTAAGGAGGTGATTGGCGCCCGCCGTTGCATTGACTTCTCCAGCAACGTCGCGTTGTGTGGTGAAGGCAACCAGCCGGCCTTCAAAAAAACTTCGAATTGTCTGGAGTTCATCTACCACTGCCTGACGCAAGTCTGCGTCATCTGCTCTCGCCTCGATGGCCGAATTTACCAGCAGGCATCCGCGATGAAGGGGATCGTTCAGCGTGCGATCTACCAGTTCTGCAAAAAATCTGGTAATGGCCATTCCAGAATGAGGCAAGCCTTCAAGACGCTGAATTCGCTCACGCACGCTGCATTCCAGATAGTGATCAAGGGAACGACGATAAAGACTGCGTTTATCGCCAAAGGCGTTGTACAGGCTTGGCTGGTTTAGGCCTGTGGCCTTGACGAGATCGCGGGTAGAAGTCCCCTCATATCCATGCGTCCAGAATGCCTCGACTGCGGCGGTTAGAACCATTGACTCATCGAATGTACGAGGGCGGGCCATTGACTGAATACGCTCTGCGGGTTTGTTACCGACCATAACACATGTTTTGTATCGATCGACACAAAACGAATTTTCGATTCCGTATTTTTCGGGTTTGCGCTGTTACCAATGGGTTGAGTGTTGGCGCTGATGGAAAATTGACCCACCCTGCCGATTGAAATTTGACCCAGGGCGGATTGCTGATTTGCGCATCAGCAACTGTGGATAAGTTTAGCAACGTAGCTGCTTTTTAATCCCTCCTTTCGATAGTCCAATGCTGTAACCGAAGACCTGCCGCATCCAGTCATGCAGCAGGTCGTCCTTTCCAAAAAATCAAAACGGCTCGTCGTCCTGCTGATCCTGGCCAGCCTTACGTTTTCGTTCCCGTGATTTGATCTTTGCCTGAGCCGCCAAGCTGCTGTGTTGCAGGCGGTAGGACTCGTTGCCCGTTTCGACGATGTGGCAGTGGTGGGTTAGCCGATCCAGTAGGGCTGTGGTCATCTTGGCGTCGCCGAACACGCTCGACCATTCGGCGAAGCTCAGGTTGGTGGTGATCACCACGCTGGTGTGTTCGTACAGCTTGGACAGCAGGTGAAACAGCAACGCACCGCCAGCCTGGCTGAACGGCAGATAACCCAGTTCGTCGAGGATGACCAGATCCATGCGCAGCAGTGCCTGGGCGATCCGCCCGGCTTTGCCGTCGTGTTTTTCGCGCTCCAGCAGATTGACCAGATCGACCGTGGAGTAGAAGCGCACGCGCTTACCGTGCCGGGTGATGCCGGACACGGCCAGCGCGGTGGCTAGGTGGGTTTTACCGGTGCCTGGCCCACCGATCTGCACCACGTTCTGCGCGGTGTCGGTAAAGGCCAGGCTGGCCAGCTCGCTGATCAGGCGTGCGTCGGCGCTAGAGGCGTTGAAATCGAAGCTGGCCAGATCGCGGTGCATCGGCAGCTTGGCCATGTTCATCTGGTGGCTCACCGAGCGCATGGCGCGATCTGTGTGCTCTTGTTCCAGCAGGTGTTCGAGCAGCCACTTGGACGAGGCTGTGTTCGACTCACCCTGTGCAGTTAACTCCGCCCAGGCCGTGGCCATGCCGTGCAGGCGCAGCTCCTTGAGTTCCGCCATCAAATCACGCATGACCGACCTCCTCGGCCTGGCCACGCAGGCGGTCGTAGCGCGCCGTGTTAGCGACGGGGGCTTCCTTGAGCGACAAGTGGGTTTCGACGCTGGGTGGTGGTTCGGATGCTGTCAGCCGTGCCACGACATTGAGGATGTGTTCGGCGCTCAGGCTGCCGCTCTCCAGTACCAGCTCAACGGCTACCAGCACGGCATCGAGTCCGGCGACCGGTACGGCAGCCAGGACTTGCGCCATGATCCGGTCACCGCCGGCATGACGTTTCAGTCCGTGCTTGAGCTGACGCAGCGGCGCTGGCAGATCAGTAAAGGGCGCTCCGTTGCGCAGCGCGCCGGGCTTGCGCTCAATCAGCGGAATGTAGTGCTGCCAGTCGTAGCTGACCTGTTCGCGATCCAGCAAGCGCGCATGGCTGGCAATCAGCGCGTCGTCAGCCACCACCTCGATTCGCGTCGGATACAAACGGCTGCTGACCCACTTACCCGCGTACTCACACGGCACCGAGTAACGGTTGCGCCCGACACTGACCAGGCAGGTGCTGGAGACCCGCGCAGGCCGCTCGACGTAACCGTCGAAGGCCGCGGGCATAGGCATCAGTTCGGCGCGCTCCAACTCCAGTACCTCGGCCACACTGAGCCCGCTGTATTGAGGGTGCGTCAGCTCGTTCCAAAGCGCGCGGCAGCGCTGGCCCAGCCAGGCATTGAGTTCCTCGAAGGAGTGAAACTGGCAGTCC
>NZ_JBUZVP010000064.1:0-6778 GCF_055409485.1 Pseudomonas sp. A125 | reverse complement strand
CCGAGCCTAAGCGAGGTGCCGACAGGCGGGGCAGAGCGTTTTGGTTACTTTTGCGCTTTTCAAAAGTGACCCGCTGTAAGAGCGGAACCCATATCAGCCATGACCCAAATAACGGATATACCCCCCCAAGTCAGATCGCCTCAGCCATCAACAACTCCCGCGTATACGGATGCCGCGCATCAGCAAAAAGCGCCGCCGTCTCCCCCTGCTCCACCACCCGCCCCTGACGCATCACCGCAATCCGGTCACACAACCGCGCAGCCACCCGCAAATCATGAGTAATAAACACAATGCTCAACTTCAACCGCCACTGCAGCGACTCCAGCAGCTCCAGAATCTGCACCTGAATCAACGCATCAAGCGCCGACACACACTCATCGGCGATTAACACCTTAGGCTCCACCGCCAACGCCCGAGCGATACCTATGCGCTGCCGTTGCCCACCCGAAAACTCATGCGCAAACCGCTCAAACGCCGTCGCCGGCAACCCCACCAACCCCAGCAACTCCCTGGCCCGCCGTTCAGCATCAGCCTTGGAAACTCCGTGCACCAAAGGCCCGGTCATAATCATCTGCCCCACCGTCTGCCGCGGATTAAGCGAAGCAAACGGATCCTGGAAAATCATCTGCACATCACGACGCAATGGCCGCAATTGCCCTTCAGACAACCCCGCCACCTCCCGTCCCAACCACTCGACCTGCCCGCTGTCCGCACGCAACAAACGCACCAGGCAGCGGCCCAAGGTCGACTTGCCCGAGCCCGACTCCCCCACAATCCCCAACGTCTCACCCTCACGCAATTGCAACTGAACCGCGTCCAACGCCACCGTGGTGCGCCGCCCCCACCAGCCACTGCGGCTGCTGAACACCTTGCCCAACGCCTGTGCCTTCAGGACCACCGGGCCAACCACTCGCGTACGCGGCATCAGCGGTTGCGCCGACACCGCCGCAAGCAACTTCCGAGTGTAGCTTTCCCGGGGTACACGCAATACCGCCTGCGCCGTGCCCTGCTCCACTACCCGGCCCTTTTCCAATACCAACACCCGGTCGGCAATCGCCTCGACCACGGCAAAATCGTGGGTGATAAACAACAGCGCCATGCCCTTGTCCCGCTGGATCTTGCGCAGCAAGTCGAGGATCTGCGCCTGGGTGGTCACATCCAGCGCCGAGGTCGGTTCATCGGCAATCAACAACGCCGGATCAAACGCCAGGGCCATGGCGATCACCACCCGCTGGCGCTGCCCACCCGACAGTTCAAACGGATAAGCCAGGCGCAGCCGCGCCGGCTCAGGCAAGCCGACATAACCGAGCAAATCCACCACCCGCTGACGCCGCACGCGCCCCGATGCCACGCCATGGGCGCGCAGGGTTTCGTCGATCTGTTCGCCCACGCGCAGCAACGGATTGAGCGCGCTCATGGGCTCCTGGAACACCATGCTGATATCGCGCCCGCGCAGTTGGCGCATGGCCTCTTCGCTGTGCGTCGCCAGGTCTTCGTCACGAAACACCAAGCGTCCACTTTCCACCGTCAGCGGGTCCGGCAACTGGCGCAACAAAGCCTTGGCCAGCATCGACTTGCCGGAGCCCGATTCGCCCACCACACACAGGCATTCGCCACTGTTCAGTTGCAGTGACAGGTCATACAGCGCATGGCTGCGGTCTGCACCGGCCGGCAAGGCGATACGCAAATGCTCAACACTCAACAACGTCATACCGACCTCCCTGGCTCAAAGGCCACACGCAAGCCTTCGCCCACCCGATTCACCGCCAGCACGCACAGCACAATCGCCAGCCCCGGCAGAAAGCTCATCCACCAGGCATCCCGCAGCAAGCCACGGGAGGCGTTGATCATGTAGCCCCAGCTCATGGCCTCCGGGTCGCTCAAGCCGAGAAATGCCAGCGCCGCTTCGGTGAGGATCGCCGTGGCCATCACAAAGGTCATGGTCACCAGTAACGGCGCCAGGGCATTGGGCAGGATTTGCTGGGTGATGATCCCCAGCGGTGACTGCCCCAGCACCCGCGCGGCCTGTACGAACTCGCGCTGGCGCAAGGTCAGGAATTCACTGCGCACCAACCGCGCCACCGCCGGCCAGGCCACGAGTGCGATTGCCAGCACGATAGAGAACAACGAAGGCTCAAGGATCGCCACCAGAATCACCGCCAGCACCAGCTGTGGAATGATCTGGAAGAACTCAGCAACGCGCATCAGCATGCCGTCGAGCCAGCCACCGAAATAGCCCGCGAGGGCCCCCACCAGCAGGCCGACCACCAAGGTCGCCAGGCTGGCCAGGGCCCCCACCGCCAGGGACACCCGCGCGCCGTACAGTAGACCGATGGCGAGGTCGCGACCAAGCAGGTCACTGCCCAGCCAATGGGCCGAATCGTGGAACGGCGCGAGCATCGGCTGGCTGTTCATTTCCCACGGCGAACTGCTGGTGAGCCAGGGTGCGGCGATCGCCAACAACGTCAGCAGCAACAAAAACAACGCACCTGTCAACGCCGACGGCTGACGCACAAAACGTCGAAGAACCTGCATCAACCTTGCACTCCTGCACCGATACGCGGGTCGAGGAAACGACAGATCACATCGGTCAGCACGTTAAAACCCACCACCAGAATCGAGATCACCAGAAAACCACCCATCAACACGCCGTAATCCCTCTGGGCCAGCGAGTCGTACATCAAACGGCCAATCCCCGGCCAGGAATACACCACCTCCACCAGCAGCGCGCCGCTGGCCAACTGGCCCAATTGCAAACCGGCAAACGTGACCACCGGCAACAGCGCATTGCGCAGCACGTGCACATACAGAATCCGCCTCGGGTGCAGGCCCTTGGCGTGGGCCGTGCGCACGTATTCCTGGCCGAGGGCATCGAGCACCGCGGCGCGGGTCAGGTGGATATACAGGGCAAGGAACAGCACGCTCAACGACACGCACGGCAACAGTAGATGCTTGAGCCGGTCGACCAGGGAAAAGTCCCGCGCCACCGTCTCCATGCCGAACGCCGGCAACCAATCGAGGCTGACGGAGAACAGCAGGATCAGCAGCATCGCCAGCCAGAACGGCGGCATCGCGTACAACAGCAACGCGCCGTGGGAGATCACGCCGTCGAGCCAATGACGTTTCTGCCGGGCCCGTGCGGCCAGCGTACCGAGGGTGACGCCCAGTACCGATGACAGCAAAAATGCCGAGCCCATCAGGGCCAAGGTCGCCGGCAAGCGCTCGGCAATCAGCGACCACACCGAGGTCTGGTTGCGATAGGAATAGCCCAGGTCCAGATGGGCAATATTGCCCAGGTAGATCAGCAGCTGCGTCAGCAGGGGCTTGTCCAGGCCCATAGTCTGGCGCAGGTGTTCGATGAACTGCACGTCGTCCACGCCCGCCTCACCGGCCAACAGCAGCGCCGGGTCGCCCGGCGCCAGGCGGACCAGCAAAAAGCCCAGCACCAGCACCGCCACAATCATCAACAGCGCCTTGACCAGACGGCCGCTGAAATACCGCAGCCCGTTCATGGCGCAGGCGCCTCGAGGTAGACGCTTTCGTAGTCTTCGTTAAGGCTGGTGGCGGTTTGCAGCAGGTTTTTCACCTCTTTGTGGAACAGCGTCGGGTAGCGCATTTCGAAGATCGGCGCGATCGGCAGGTCGGTGTTCAGCACGCTTTCCAACTGGCTGTAGAGTTTGGTGCGCTCCGGGCCTTCCGGGGTATTGGCGACTTGGGTCCATAGCGCATCGGCCTCGGGGCTGTTATAGCCGCTGACGTTGGCGAACGGCGAGGTCTTGAGGATGTAGTCGGAGCGGTACAGGTAAGCGTTGGTCAGGTAGGGGTCGCCGATCTGGAAGATGAAGTTATAGGTCAGGTCGAAGTCCCAGTCGCTGACACGCTGGAACCAGGTGGCTGCGTCGGAGGTGACCACTTGCACCTTGAAGCCCAGCGGTTGCAGGGCTTGCTTGGTGTACTCGGCCAGGCGCTCCCAGGCGCCGCCCTTCTCACCGTTGAGCAGGCGGATCCGCACCGCGCCCACGTCCACGCCGGACTCGGCAATCAATGCCTTGGCCTTTTTCACGTCGTAGGTGTACTGCGGCAATTGCGGGTCGTGGTACGGCGAGGTGGACACGAACTGACCCGGCGCGACCTTGCCCGAGCCAAAGAAAATGTTGTCGACAATGAACTGGCGGTTCAGCGCATACAGGATCGCCTGGCGCACCTTGGGATTGTTCAGCGGCGGCTTGCGCGTGTTGATCTGCAGGAAGGCCAGGCCGGAGTACAGCTCCCAGCCTTTTTCCGAAGACTGCACGTTTGGCAAGGCGGTCAGGCGCTTGAGGTCGGAATAGTCGGCATCCCCGCTGCGCAGTACTTGCACGTCATCACGTTCGAAGGCGGCCGCGCGGGAAGATCCATCCGGGATCACGTGGAAGATGATGCCGTCCAGATGTGGCAGGCCTTTTTTCCAGTAGTCCGGGTTCTTCGCGAGCTTGATATAGGCGCCGCGCTTCCACTCCACAAACACGAACGGGCCGGTGCCGACGGGCTTGAGGTTGTAGGGGTTGTTGCGAAAGTCGGTGTTCTCGTAGAGGTGCCTGGGCACGACGGGACGCAGCCCGCTGCCCAAGGCAGAGAGCAGCGGTGCGAAGGGTTTCTTGAGCTGGAAGACCACTTGCAGCGGGCCCTTGGCCGTGATGCTCGCGACGTATTCGGTGAAGACCCCGCCCAGGCGCTTGTCCACTTCGGGGTAGAAGGTCTGGAAGCTGAACACCACGTCATCGGCGGTGAAGGCGTGGCCGTCGTGCCAGCGAACGCCGTCCTGCAAATCGAAAGTGTAGGTCAGGCCATCCGGGGAGACGGTCCAGGACTTGGCCAACACCGGTTTGGGCTTGAGGTCGGTGTCGAAGGTCAGCAGGCCCTGGAGGATCTTGCCGCTGACGTACTGGGTGGACACGTGGCTGACCACCCCGTGCATCAGCGACGGCGGCTCGGGTTGGGCCACCAGGTTCAGCACGCCGCCGTCATGGGGTTGCGCCTGAGCGGTGCCGGCCAGCAGCACGGCGCCAAGTCCCAGGTATGAGAGGACACGGCGAAAGGATAAAGGGCGCATGGAGATTCCTTGGCTAAGGTTTTGTCAGGGATTTAGCAAGGGCTGTGCCATGGGCGGAGGGGCTGGGATTTGCGGTGCGCGTGGGCCATGGCAGTGATGAAAAAACCACAGTGGCCAGGCCGAGTGTGCAAAAAGCAACAGCGGCTCGCGGCCCGCCTGCTGTAAACACAAGGCCTTGCTGGCTGGCACAAGGTTTGCCCCTGTAACGTCCTCTGAACCCACGAGCGTGAACCGCATGTCACTGGATTACCTGGGCAATCCCATCGATACCCTCAACCCCGCCACCCGTCAGGGCCTGGATGACTTCGTCGGTGGTTTCCTCGGCTATCAGCCCCGTGCCGAAGGCATTCTCGCGGCGGCCGATGCCGACCCGGACTCCGCGCTGGCCAACGGGTTTACCGGCTTGCTGTTGATGTTTATCGAGTCGCCCGAAGGCCCCGCACTGGCCGAGAAATACCGCCGGCGCGCGGCTGCGGTTAACTCGCAACATCCCCGGTCGCTGCTGTATCTGGAGTTGCTGCAGGCCTGGATCCGCGATGAGCTGGATGAGGCGCTGCGCCTCAGTGAATACCTGCTGGACCGTTATCCACGAGACTTGTTTGCCGCCAAGCTCAACCAGTACCTGGAGTTCAACCGGGGTAACTGGCCGGCGCTGCTGCGCATCGGCCTCAAGGCCACGGCGGGTGCGCCGGATATCGCCCACAGTCACGGCTTGCTGGCGTTTGCTTATGAGCAGTGTCACCTGCTGGAAGAAGCCGAAGCCAGCGCACGAAAGGCCTTGCGTTTGCAGGCGTCGGAGCCATGGGCGCATCACGCGCTGGCCCATGTGATGCTGACGCAGGGGCGCATCGAGGAAGGTATCGGGTTTCTGGAGGGCGTGAAGCATCACTGGGACGGGTTGAACTCGTTTATGTACACCCATAACTGGTGGCACCTGGCGTTGTTTTATCTGGCCCGTGGTGAGGACCAGCGGGTGCTGGAGATTTATGACCGGCATGTGTGGGGGATCCTGCCGGAGTACTCGCAGGACCAGGTGGGGGCGGTATCGTTGCTGGCGCGCCTGGAATTGGCCTCAATTGATGTGGGTGAGCGCTGGCAGGCGTTGGCGCCTTACCTGCAGCGGCGGGTTGCGGATGCGGTGCAGCCGTTTTTGAGTGTGCAGTATTTGTATGGGTTGGCCCGGGCGGGCAAGCCTGAGGCGGATCAGTTGCTGGCGGCGTTGCGGCGCCACAGCCTTGATGCGCGGCCAGTGTGGGGGGAAGTCAGCTTGCCGCTGGCAGAGGGGTTGTTGGCGCACGCCCGGGGGGATGCACAGCGGGCGCTGGAGCAGTTGGGGATTGCGCTGCCACGGTTGAACGAGATTGGCGGCAGTCATGCCCAGCGGGATTTGTTTGCACAGGTGGAACTGGATGCGCGGTTGCGGGTTGGGGATTGGCTCGGGGCGCAGCAAACGCTGGAATTGCGCCGACGGTATGACGGGCTGGATGTGCCTACGAATCGGGCTTTGGTGGTGGTGTATGAGGCTTTGGGGTTGCCTGAGCAGGCGCTACGGGCGCGGGCGCGGATTGGGGGTATATCCGTTATTTAGGTGATGGCTGATATGGGTTCCGCTCTTACAGCGGCTCACTTTTGAACAGCGCAAAAGTAAGCAAAACGCTCTTGCCCCACCACTCGGCACCTCGCTTA
>NZ_JBUZVP010000063.1:0-6906 GCF_055409485.1 Pseudomonas sp. A125 | reverse complement strand
GCAAGGCCGCTCCGAGTCGTCAGAATAGAGTGGTCTTTCGCATTCGTTGACACATGCCCGCGAAGGTCATAGATTTCAGCCTGACAGAAATGGGCTTTGAGGCACAACGGAACAGAAAGTGCACTTAAGCCGCCTTCAACCAAGGAGACATCGTGCAGGGGCACCGCATCGGCTACGTCCGGGTCAGCAGCTTTGACCAGAACCCGGAACGCCAGCTGGAACAAACCCAGGTGAGCAAGGTGTTCACCGACAAGGCATCGGGCAAGGACACCCAGCGCCCCCAGCTCGAAGCGCTGCTGAGCTTCGTCCGCGAAGGCGATACAGTGGTTGTGCACAGCATGGATCGGCTGGCCCGCAACCTCGATGACCTGCGTCGCTTGGTACAGAAGCTGACTCAGCGCGGCGTGCGCATCGAGTTCCTGAAGGAGGGCCTGGTGTTCACTGGCGAGGACTCGCCGATGGCCAACCTGATGCTGTCGGTGATGGGGGCCTTCGCTGAGTTCGAGCGCGCCCTGATCCGCGAGCGGCAGCGTGAGGGCATCGCCTTGGCCAAGCAGCGTGGCGCGTACCGGGGCCGCAAGAAAGCCCTGTCCGATGAGCAGGCTGCTACCCTGCGGCAGCGAGCGACGGCCGGCGAGCCCAAGGCGCAGCTTGCCCGCGAGTTCAACATCAGCCGGGAAACCCTCTACCAGTACCTCCGCACGGACGACTGACACATGCCGCGTCGCTTGATCCTCTCGGCCACGGAGCGGGACACCCTGCTTGCGCTGCCGGAAAGCCAGGATGACCTGATCCGCTACTACACCTTCAACGACTCCGACCTGTCGCTGATCCGCCAGCGACGCGGCGACGCCAACCGCCTCGGCTTCGCCGTGCAGCTCTGCCTGCTGCGCTACCCCGGTTACGCGCTGGGAACCGACAGCGAGCTGGCCGAGCTGGTCAACCACCAGTATCGCCACGCCTTTGCCGCCCACTGGGGCGACGGCACGACCTCATCCTCCGATGGCCAGCGCTTCCGCGCGGGTGGCCGGGGCGAGAGCACCGGGCACGTCAACCCGAAGTACGGCAGCGAGCCGGGACGGCTGTTCTATACCCATATCTCCGACCAGTACGCGCCGTTCAGCACCCGCGTGGTGAATGTCGGCGTCCGCGATTCCACCTATGTGCTCGACGGCCTGCTGTACCACGAGTCCGACCTGCGGATCGAGGAGCACTACACCGACACGGCCGGCTTCACCGATCACGTCTTTGCCCTGATGCACCTGCTAGGCTTCCGCTTCGCGCCGCGCATCCGCGACCTCGGCGAAACCAAGCTGTACGTGCCGCAGGGCGTGCAAGCCTACCCGACGTTGCGCCCGCTGATCGGCGGCACCCTGAACATCAAGCACGTGCGTGCCCACTGGGACGACATCCTGCGCCTGGCCAGCTCGATCAAGCAGGGCACCGTCACCGCCTCGCTGATGCTGCGCAAGCTCGGCAGCTACCCGCGCCAGAACGGACTGGCCGTGGCCCTGCGCGAGCTGGGCCGGATCGAGCGCACGCTGTTCATCCTCGACTGGCTTGTCATTTTCAGAAGACGACTGCACCAGTTGATTGGGCGTAATGGCTGTTGTGCAGCCAGCTCCTGACAGTTCAATATCAGAAGTGATCTGCACCAATCTCGACTATGCTCAATACTCGTGTGCACCAAAGCGAGGTGAGCATGGCGACGGACACCCCACGGATTCCAGAACAAGGCGTGGCCACTCTGCCTGATGAGGCTTGGGAGCGTGCGCGCCGTCGTGCGGAGATCATCAGTCCGTTGGCGCAGTCGGAGACGGTCGGGCACGAAGCGGCCGATATGGCGGCTCAGGCGCTGGGCTTGTCTCGGCGCCAGGTATACGTTCTGATCCGGCGTGCCCGGCAAGGCAGCGGCCTCGTGACGGATCTGGTGCCCGGCCAGTCCGGTGGAGGTAAAGGTAAGGGGCGCTTGCCGGAACCGGTCGAGCGCGTCATCCACGAGCTACTGCAAAAGCGGTTCCTGACCAAGCAGAAGCGCAGCCTAGCGGCCTTTCACCGCGAAGTCACTCAGGTGTGCAAGGCTCAAAAACTGCGAGTGCCGGCGCGCAATACCGTGGCCTTACGGATCGCTAGCCTTGACCCGCGCAAGGTCATCCGCCGGCGGGAAGGCCAGGATGCCGCTCGTGACCTACAAGGTGTGGGCGGCGAGCCTCCTGCCGTGACCGCGCCGCTGGAGCAGGTGCAGATAGACCATACGGTCATCGACCTGATCGTGGTCGATGACCGCGACCGGCAACCTATTGGCCGCCCGTACCTGACCCTCGCCATCGACGT
This sequence comes from Pseudomonas sp. A125, assembly GCF_055409485.1. Lineage (NCBI taxonomy): Bacteria > Pseudomonadati > Pseudomonadota > Gammaproteobacteria > Pseudomonadales > Pseudomonadaceae > Pseudomonas > Pseudomonas sp. A125. The sequence continues at coordinate 4,572 of NZ_JBUZVP010000063.1, read as the reverse complement.
GTTCACCCGCTGCGTGCTCGGCATGGTCGTCACGCTGGAAGCGCCGTCTGCCGTTTCGGTTGGCCTGTGCCTCGTGCATGTCGCCTGCGACAAGCGCCCTTGGCTGGAAGGACTGAACGTGGAAATGGATTGGCAGATGAGCGGCAAGCCCTTGCTGCTCTACCTAGACAACGCGGCCGAGTTCAAGAGCGAGGCCCTGCGCCGGGGTTGCGAGCAGCATGGCATCCGGCTGGACTATCGCCCGCTGGGACAGCCGCACTATGGCGGCATCGTGGAACGGATCATCGGCACGGCGATGCAGATGATTCACGACGAACTGCCGGGAACGACCTTCTCCAACCCTGACCAGCGCGGCGACTACGATTCCGAAAACAAGGCCGCCCTGACGCTGCGCGAGCTAGAGCGCTGGCTCACATTGGCGGTCGGCACCTACCACGGTTCGGTGCACAACGGCCTGCTCCAACCGCCGGCCGCGCGCTGGGCCGAGGCCGTGGCGCGTGTCGGCGTACCGGCCGTCGTCACACGCGCTACTTCGTTCCTGGTCGATTTTCTGCCGATCCTCCGGCGCACGCTGACCCGCACCGGCTTTGTCATCGACCACATCCACTACTACGCCGATGCGCTCAAGCCGTGGATTGCGCGGCGTGAACGCTGGCCGTCCTTTCTGATCCGGCGCGATCCGCGCGACATCAGCCGTATCTGGGTCCTGGAACCGGAGGGACAGCATTACCTGGAAATTCCCTACCGTACCTTGTCGCATCCGGCTGTCACCCTCTGGGAACAACGGCAGGCGCTGGCGAAACTGCGGCAGCAAGGGCGCGAACAGGTGGATGAGTCGGCGCTGTTCCGCATGATCGGCCAGATGCGTGAGATTGTGACCAGCGCGCAGAAGGCCACACGCAAGGCGCGGCGTGACGCGGATCGCCGCCAGCACCTCAAGACATCAGCTCGGCCGGACAAGCCCGTTCCGCCGGATACGGATATTGCCGACCCGCAGGCAGACAACTTGCCACCCGCCAAACCGTTCGACCAGATTGAGGAGTGGTAGCCGTGGACGAATATCCCATCATCGACCTGTCCCACCTGCTGCCGGCGGCCCAGGGCTTGGCCCGTCTTCCGGCGGACGAGCGCATCCAGCGCCTTCGCGCCGACCGCTGGATCGGCTATCCGCGCGCAGTCGAGGCGCTGAACCGGCTGGAAGCCCTTTATGCGTGGCCAAACAAGCAACGCATGCCCAACCTGCTGCTGGTTGGCCCGACCAACAATGGCAAGTCGATGATCGTCGAGAAGTTCCGCCGCACCCACCCGGCCAGCTCCGACGCCGACCAGGAGCACATCCCGGTGTTGGTCGTGCAGATGCCGTCCGAGCCGTCCGTGATCCGCTTCTACGTCGCGCTGCTCGCCGCGATGGGCGCGCCGCTGCGCCCACGCCCACGGTTGCCGGAAATGGAGCAACTGGCTCTGGCACTGCTGCGCAAGGTCGGCGTGCGCATGCTGGTGATCGACGAGCTGCACAACGTGCTGGCCGGCAACAGCGTCAACCGCCGGGAATTCCTCAACCTGCTGCGCTTCCTCGGCAACGAACTGCGCATCCCGTTGGTTGGGGTAGGCACGCGCGACGCCTACCTAGCCATCCGCTCCGATGACCAGTTGGAAAATCGCTTCGAGCCGATGATGCTGCCGGTATGGGAGGCCAACGACGATTGCTGCTCACTGCTGGCCAGCTTCGCCGCTTCGCTCCCGCTGCGCCGGCCTTCCCCAATTGCCACGCTGGACATGGCTCGCTACCTGCTCACACGCAGCGAGGGCACCATAGGGGAACTGGCGCACTTGCTGATGGCGGCGGCCATCGTCGCCGTGGAGAGCGGCGAGGAAGCGATCAACCATCGCACACTCAGCATGGCCGTTTACACCGGACCCAGCGAGCGGCGGCGGCAATTCGAGCGGGAACTGATGTGAAGCCTGCGCCGCGCTGGCCGCTGCATCCCGCCCCGAAAGAAGGCGAGGCGCTGTCCTCATGGCTCAACCGCGTGGCCCTTTGCTATCACATGGAGGAGCCCGACCTGCTGGAGCACGATCTTGGTCACGGCCAGGTCGATGACCTGGACACCGCGCCACCACTCTCGCTGCTGGCGTTGCTTTCCCAGCGGAGCGGCATCGAGCTGGACCGGCTGCGCTGTATGAGTTTCGCCGGATGGGTGCCTTGGCTACTGGACAGCCTTGATGACCAGATTCCAGACGCCTTGGAAACCTATGCGTTTCAGCTCTCGGTGTTGCTGCCAAGACTCCGCCGTAAGACGCGATCCATCACGAGCTGGCGTGCCTGGCTGCCCAGCCAGCCGATAAACCGCGCCTGTCCGCTCTGCCTGAGCGATCCGGAGAACCAAGCCGTACTGCTCGCGTGGAAGCTGCCCCTGATGCTGAGCTGCCCGCTGCATGGCTGCTGGCTGGAATCCTATTGGGGCGTGCCAGGGCGGTTTCTCGGCTGGGAGAACGCCGACGCCGAACCGCGCACCGCCAGCGACGCGATTGCGGCGATGGACCAGCGTACCTGGCAGGCACTGACAACCGGTCACGTGGAGCTGCCGCGCCGACGCATCCACGCCGGATTGTGGTTTCGACTTCTTCGCACGCTGCTCGATGAGCTGAACACCCCGCTTTCCGCGTGCGGAACCTGCGCGGGGTATCCCCGCCAAGTCTGGGAAGGCTGCGGGCATCCGCTGCGTGCTGGGCAAAGTCTGTGGCGACCGTATGAAACCCTGAATCCGATAGTACGGTTACAGATGCTGGAGGCGGCGGCAACGGCAATCAGCTTGATTGAGGTGAGGGACATCAGCCCGCCAGGCGAGCAGGCAAAGCTATTCTGGTCCGAGCCCCAAACCGGGTTCACCAGTGGCCTGCCGACGAAAGCGCCGAAGCCCGAGCCCATCAATCACTGGCAGCGTGCAGTCCAGGCCATCGACGAGGCCATCATTGAAGCGCGACACAACCCCGAGACGGCACGCTCGCTGTTCGCGTTGGCTTCCTATGGTCGGCGCGATCCCGCTTCCTTGGAACGGTTGCGCGCCACCTTCGTGAAGGAAGGCATCCCGCCGGAATTTCTGTCACATTACCTGCCTGATGCACCCTTTGCATGTCTTAAACAAAATGACGGGTTAAGTGACAAATTTTGACGGATAGAGCTTTCCGGCTCACACTGTCACATAATCGAACGTATACGTGACGGGTGAAAAGGTGCTGATCGGCTACATGCGGGTATCGAAGGCGGACGGATCCCAGTCCACCAATTTGCAACGCGATGCGCTCATCGCCGCTGGTGTGAGCCTTGCGCACCTTTACGAGGATCTGGCCTCGGGCAGGCGCGATGATCGCCCAGGGTTGGCTGCTTGCCTGAAGGCGCTTCGTGAAGGGGACACGCTGATCGTGTGGAAGCTCGATCGGCTTGGCCGTGATCTGCGCCACCTGATCAACACCGTGCACGACCTAACTGCGCGTAGCGTGGGCCTGAAGGTCCTGACCGGTCACGGTGCGGCGGTCGACACGACGACTGCCGCCGGCAAGCTTGTGTTCGGTATTTTTGCCGCGCTGGCCGAGTTCGAGCGTGAGTTGATTTCCGAGCGAACAGTCGCTGGACTTATCTCGGCGCGCGCTCGCGGCAGGAAAGGGGGGCGCCCCTTCAAGATGACCGCCGCCAAGCTACGCCTGGCGATGGCCAGCATGGGGCAACCGGAAACCAAGGTGGGCGATCTCTGCGAAGAACTCGGGATTACCCGGCAGACGCTCTACCGGCACGTGTCGCCCAAGGGCGAACTGCGGCCAGACGGCGTAAAGCTGCTCTCCCTCGGTTCAGCCGCATAAATGGAGGCGACCTGGAACGGGGCGCTGTTCAGTGCGGCAACGATCCGATTACCGGTGTCGACCCAGAGCAGCCGTAGAGCTTTTGGGAAAGCTGTCGTTCAACGCCGAGTTCAGCGGCAGTTTTTAAGTTGTGATTTTATGGAATACTTTTGCGCAGCAAAACCATAAAGCCGCGACTTAAAAACTGTCCAGCGCAGGCACGAAGTGCTGGAGCGGTGCTGCAACGACTTGTTAGATGACTGAGTTTATTAGTGGGCACTTGCTTTGGAAAGCAAGTTTAAAACTACTACACCACTAACTATGAGCCCCATACCTACAAAGCCCCACGCATCAAGCTTTTGCCCATGAAGCAACCAGGCAATGGCTGTAATTATGACGACGCCGAGTCCCGACCAGACTGCATAAGCAACACCGACAGGGATGGATTTCATAACCAGAGAAAGAAAATAAAATGCGATGCCATAACCGATTATGACAACGGCGGAAGGGGCAAGCTTAGTAAAGCCCTCGCTAGATTTTAATGCGGATGTTGCGATTACTTCGCCAACTATTGAGATAACAAGAAAAAGCCAGCCTTTCATGATATATCTCCCAATTTGTGTAGGGCTTATTATGCCTGAATTCATAGAATAAGCGCAACGCTTGAAACGAGAGGCAGAGAGCCAGCCACCGGTAGAATCCAGGCTCTCACACCGAAGGATTCAAGCGCAGATG
>NZ_JBUZVP010000062.1:0-9302 GCF_055409485.1 Pseudomonas sp. A125 | reverse complement strand
ACCGAGCCTAAGCGAGGTGCCGAGTGGTGGGGCAAGAGCCTTTTGGTTACTTTTGGGCTCCTTTCAAAAGTGACCCGCCGTAAGGGCGGAACCCATATCAGCCATCACCCAAATAACGGATATACACGCCATTTCAGAAACGCAAAAAAAACGCCCCGAACCAGTCGGGGCGTTTTCAGGCGATCAAGCTGCGGGGCCTTACTTACCCTGCCAGCGTTTCAGCACCAGGGTAGCGTTAGTGCCACCAAAGCCGAAGCTGTTGCTCATCACAGTGTTGATGGTCGCATCTTCACGGGTCTTGGTCAGGATCGGCATGTCAGCCACTTCCGGATCCAGTTCCTCGATGTTGGCAGAACCTGCCATGAAGTTGCCTTCCATCATCAGCAGGCAGTAGATCGCTTCGTGAACGCCAGCGGCGCCCAGGGAGTGACCCGACAGGCTCTTGGTAGAGCTGATCGCCGGTGCCTTGTCGCCGAATACCGCACGTACACCTTCCATTTCCTTGGAGTCGCCGACCGGAGTCGAAGTACCGTGGGTGTTCAGGTAGTCGATCGGGGTATCTACGGTAGCCATGGCCATCTGCATGCAGCGGATGGCGCCTTCGCCGCTTGGCGCAACCATGTCGTAGCCGTCGGACGTCGCGCCGTAGCCGACGATTTCCGCGTAGATCTTCGCACCACGGGCCAGGGCGTGTTCCAGCTCCTCGACCACCACCATGCCGCCACCGCCGGCGATGACGAAACCGTCACGCTTGGCGTCGTAGGCACGCGAGGCTTTTTCCGGGGTTTCGTTGTACTGGGTCGACAAGGCGCCCATGGCGTCGAACAGGAACGACTGGCTCCAATGTTCTTCTTCACCGCCGCCGGCAAACACGATGTCTTGCTTGCCTAACTGGATCTGCTCTACAGCAGTACCGATGCAGTGAGCACTGGTGGCGCAAGCGGAGGAGATCGAGTAGTTCACGCCCTTGATCTTGAACGGCGTGGCCAGGCAGGCGGAAACGGTGCTACCCATGGTCCGCGTGACGCGGTACGGGCCAACACGCTTGACGCCTTTCTCGCGCAGGATGTCCAGCGCTTCCATCTGGTTCAAGGTCGACGCGCCACCGGAACCGGCGATCAGGCCAGTACGCACGTTGGACACCTGGTCTTCGCTCAGGCCGGAATCGGTGATTGCGTCCCTCATGGCCAGGTAGGCGTAGGCGGCTGCGTGGCCGACGAAGCGATAGATCTTGCGATCAATCAGCTCTTCGAGGGGCAGGTCGATGGAGCCGGAAACCTGGCTACGCAGACCCATTTCGGCATATTCCGGGTTGAAACGGATGCCAGGGCGACTTGCACGCAGGTTAGCGGAGACGGTCTCTTTGTCATTGCCCAGGCACGAAACAATGCCCAGACCAGTGATAACGACGCGGCGCATGCGGATAACCCTTAAAAGTTGTCAGTGGAAGTGAATACGCCGACCCGAAGGCCTTCGGCAGTATAAATCTCGCGACCGTCGACAGTCACCGAACCATCGGCAATGGCCAGGTTCAGCTTGCCCTTGAGGACGCGCTTGATTTGAATGTTGTAGGTGACTTTCTTGGCGGTCGGCAAGACCTGGCCAAAGAACTTCACTTCGCCCGAACCCAGGGCGCGACCGCGGCCCGGCAGGCCTTGCCAGCCGAGGTAGAAGCCAACCAGCTGCCACATGGCGTCAAGGCCCAGGCAGCCCGGCATCACCGGATCGCCTTCGAAATGGCAGGCGAAGAACCACAGGTCAGGGGTGATATCCAGCTCGGCGACCAATTCACCTTTGCCGTACTTGCCACCCTCTTCGCTGATATGGGTGATGCGATCCACCATCAGCATGTTCGGGGCGGGCAGTTGCGCGTTACCTGGGCCGAACAGCTCACCGCGACTGCAGCGCAGCAGGTCTTCCCGAGTAAAGGCGTTTTGTTTGGTCATGCGAGCTCCTCAATAATCCCATGCGGCAGGGCAGGGTAAATCTTCCTGGCCGACGACGCGTTCATGCCTCATGTCGGCAGCCTACACATAGACTATTGCGTTGTAGTGAAAGTCACAGCGTCAAGGTCATGAATGTACACTTGTGCACTGAAATTATAAACCGGGCCGGTTTACGGGCCCGTTCGGGTGCCTAAGACTGCCGCACTTTCGTCTTTCACGCCAGTCGCAGTTGGCTGATGGCACCGTGTTACTGCACCCATCGCTGCAGGATTTGCTGCAAATCCGCGCGTTTGAACGGCTTTGCCAGGTAATCATTCATGCCTGCGGCCAGGCACGCTTCGCGGTCGCCCTGCAAGGCATTGGCCGTGAGCGCAATGATCGGCAGGTCGGCGCAGCCGGGCAACTGGCGAATCTGCCGGGTGGCCTCGTAGCCGTCGATGCCCGGCAGTCGGCAGTCCATCAGGATCGCGGTAAAGATCAGGCTCTCGGCACTGCGAATCGCTTCGGCGCCGTCGGTGGCGATGCTCACCTCGAACCCCAGGCTGCGCAGCATGGCTTCAACCACGGTGCGATTGACCGGATTGTCTTCCACCAGTAACACGTTGCGCCCTTCGCCCGCGCTGGCATTGCCTTCGGCATCCGGCGTGAGCACCGGCAGGCTCTGCTGGTAGATCGCCAGCGGGATTTCCAGGGTGAACACCGAACCCTGGCCCTCTTCGCTCTGGGCGCGCAGGGTACCGCCCATGCGTTCGGCCAAGGTGCGCGCGATGGGCAGGCCCAGCCCGGTGCCGCCGTAACGTCTTGAAATGGAACTGTCGGCTTGCTGGAATGCATCGAACATCATTTCCAGGCGTTCGGCGCAGATGCCAATCCCGCTGTCGCGCACGGTGCAGGTGAACCACAGCAATTCATGGTCCAGTGTTTGCCAGTGGGGCTCGACGGTGACGGTGCCGTGTTCGGTGAACTTGAGGGCATTGCCGATCAGGTTCACCAGGATCTGCCGGATACGGGTTGGATCGCCTTGTACCTGCAGCGAGCCCAGGCCCTGCGGGATCGGCACTGCAAGCGCCAGCCCGCGTTGCTGGGCAGCGTGCTGGAAGGCCTGGGCGCAACTGCTGATCAGTTCCACCAGGTCGAACGGAATGTGCTCCAACTCCAGGGCCGCGCGCTCGATGCGCGAGAAGTCGAGGATGTCGTTGATCACCTTGAGCAGGTGTTCGGTGGACTCCGAGGCCAGCGCCGCGTATTCGGTCTGCTCCTCGGTCATGTCGGTGGTTTCGAGCAGTTGCAGCATGCCCAGCACCCCGTTCATCGGCGTGCGCAGCTCATGGCTCATCATCGCCAGGAAGTCCGACTTGGCATTGTTGGCCCGTTCGGCTTCTTCGCGGGTCTGGATCAACTGGGCCATGGCCTGGTGCTGTTCGCGGCTGGCCTGGTTCAAACCGTCGGCCAGGTTATTGATGTGGCGCGACAGGTCGCCCAGTTCCGAGTCGTCCACGATGGGCAATGGCGTCTGGTAGTCGCCTTGCTGGATCGCCTTCACCGCATTGCCCATGGCGCTGATGGGCTGCGACAGGCTGGCCGCCAGACGCCGGGCCAGCAGGAAGGTAAACAGCAGGGCGAACAGCGCGAGAATCCCGGCCTTGAACAGGATTTCCTGCTGGCGCTGGCTGAACGCATCGTTGGACATGCCGACAATCACCCGGCCCAAGTAATCGGCGCGGTGCGCCTTGGGCTCGGCGCTGCTGTCCTGGAAGAAGTCATTGCCCAACTGGATATGTTGCAGGCGAATCGGCGCCTGGAAGACTTTCACCGACAGCGAGCGGTCGTGCTTCTCTGAAGGTTGCTCGACGTACACCAGGATGTTTTCCGAGCTGTCCTGAATTTCCAGGAAGCGTACATGCGGCGTGGCCAGTGTGGCGCGCAGCAGGCTTTCAAGTACGTCGTTGTTGCCGGAAATCACCCCGTATTCGGTGGCCGGCGCCAGTTGGTTGGCGATCAACTGGCCGGTGTGGTCCAGCTCCTGGCGCAAGTCCTGGATCCGCACGAAAGTAAAGAAACTGATCAGCAGCAGCGTCAGCAGGAGTGCCGGGCCCAGGGTAATGATCTGGGTACGGGTGTTGATGTCCCAACGGCGACGAAAGGTCATGGGCGGTTTTCTCCTTCGGCCAGGCGTGCGGCGACGTTGGTTTCGTCCACCTGTTCGATCCCCAGTGAGCGCGCAACCTGTGGGTTGCCAACGACTTTGAAACGTTCCGGGTACAGCGAGCGTGGCCAACTGGACGGTGTATGGTCCAGCAGGCGATCAAGCACGTTCAGCCAGTCGGCCTGGTCGCTATAGGTGCTGGCAAGGCTGCCGGCCTTGACGAACCCGGCGTTAGGCCCCACCAGTGGCAATTGCCTGGCGTAGCTACTGAGCAGCAGGTTTTTCGCGGTTTTCGGGTTGTAAAGCTCTGGATCGTCCAGCCCCAGCAGGACGTCGCTGTTCTTGAACAGGCTTTGCAGTGGGCGACTGTCATTAATGTTGTCCCAAAGCTGGGGCACGATCTGCAGGCCCATGGGCGCTGCGTATTGATAGAGCTCCTGGAGTAGAAACTCGCTGTCTTTGCTATACAGCACGCCGATACGATGGGCCTGGGGCAGGATGCCGGTGATCAGGCGCAGTTGGCGGTCCAGCGGCGGGTCGCTCCACAGCAGGCTGATCTTCGGTGGCACGCGGTCTCCCAGGCGCTGGCGGGCTTGCAGGCGACTGATGCGCAACACCAGGGTCGGCGGGCCTTGAGTGTCCTGCAGGCGCCAGTCGAGGCTGGGCAGGTCCAGCAGGATCAAGCGGGTGCCGGCCGGCAAATGTGCGGGGGCGGGGAGGTCTTTGAGCGCCGTGAACTTAACGCGGTCCTCGGGGCGCTGCTGGCTCAGGGCTTGTGCGAATGCCTGTACGCCTGCACCGTCTTCGGCAGCCGTCAGCAGGATATCCGCCGCCCATGCCGGCGCGGCAGCCAGTAAAACCCCAAGCAACACACAGCGCCGCCAAAGCCTGGCGGTAAAGGAGGGGGTCATCCGTGACGAGTCGCTGTCCACTAGAACTCTAACTCCGCACTGAAGTAGAGCACGTGGCGTTGGTCATAGTTGTTGTCGGGCCAGGTGGTGGGCTGATTGTCGAGCCGTTGCTGCAACATGCCGGCCAGCTCCACGTTGGCTTTGCCCAAGGCAATGCGCTTGGCCACCCGCAGGTCGACCCGTTCGAAGCGATACTGGTTGAGCGCATCGTCCCCATAGTAGAACACCGCGCTGGACCAGCCATGGCCCCATTCGCGCATCCAGCCGGCCGAGCCGCTGTTGCGGGCGGTTTGCTGTTTGTCCAGAGGGTTGGTGGCGCTGGCATCCACGTAAGCATAGGTGACGCGCAGCCGGTCGGCGGTGCTCATGTGCCAGTCGAGCTGGGTTTCGGTACCGGTAAAGCGCGAGCTGTTTGAGTTGCTGGCGATGTACTGGTTGTTGCGCAGCGGCTCGCTGACCATGTCGCTGATTTCGTCATAGAACAGCTTCACGTCCACGTTCAGCCCGATGTCGGCAAAAAAACCGTTGTAGCCCAACTCTCGGGAGCGCATCAGCTCTTTGTCGAGGTTGCCCGGGCCGCGGGTCACCACGAAGTACTGCCCGGAATTCTGGCCGTAGGCGGGCGAGCTGAGGTTGGTGACGCGGTAGCTCCAGTTGACGTTGTTCTCGAACATGTCTGGCGAGCGGATGGCTTCGGAGTACACCGCGCGCAGGCCGTGACGCGGGTTGATCAGGTAGTTGACGGCCACTCGGGGTGTCAGCGAATTGCCGCTCAGGTGGGTGTCTTCGTACATCGCACCGCCCTGCAGCAGCCAGTGTTCACTGGCGCGCCATTCGAGGTGGCCGAACAGGCGCCAGGTGGTGTCGTCCAGAGTGCCGTTGAAGTAAGTGTCGGAGTCGGCGCGGTCGTAGCGGTAGTTCATGCCGCTGACCAGGCGCAGGCTGTCGGACAGGCTGAGGGTGTCTTGCAGCTCCAGGTCGTAGCGGCTTTCCTTGGTGCTTTGGTCAATGTTGCCGCAGACGCTCTGGTTCGCGCCGTTGCGCCATTGGTTCAGGACCTGATTGCCCAATGCCTGTTCGGCGGCGGAGCCTGGCGGTGCCGAGCCCTTGCTGTACGTGTCCATGTGCCGGGCCAGTTGCTCGGCATAGTTGGGGTTGAGCTGCCACAGCTGGGTCAGCTCCGGGCTGAACGAAACCTTGGCATCGCAGGCGCGCCAGATCTGGCGGCGATCCCACTGCTGGGCCGAGCCCTGGATATACAGGCTGTGATCGGGGTTGAAGTCGATATTCCAGCGCAGGGAGCCGGCGTAATCCTTGGCGCTGACGTCGGAATTGTCGCCGCCTTCGGTAATCCCGTCGAACACCGGTTGGTAGGTGTACGGGCGTTGGTTGGTGCCTTCCTTCGCATCCAGTTGCCAGTCGATGCTTTGTTGCGCATTCAGGGTCTGGCTCACGGCCAGGCTGAAGCGGCTCAGGCGGCGACCGTCGCGGCGGTCGGCGCCCACGCGGTCGCTGTCAAAACCGTCGTCCTGCTGCCCCGACAGCGACAGGCGCAAGTCGCCGGTTTCCCAACCCATGCCCTGGCTGGCGTACCAGTCGTTGATCCCGCGTCCGCCCTGGGTGAGTTTCATCCGGGTGCCGTGGCTGTTGGCCGGCGAGCGGGTGAGGATATTGACCACCGCCATCAGTGCGTTGGCGCCGTAGCTGACGGTGTTGGGGCCGCGGAATACTTCGATGCGGTCGATGTCTTCCAGGGCTACCGGGATATCGCTCCAGTCCACCGTCGCCAGGCCCGCCCGGTAGACCGAGCGACCATCGATCAATACCTGCATGCGCCGGGCGTCGCCGGCCTGGGTGCCGTGGTAGTTCACAGCGGCCTGGTTGCCGGTGGTGTAGCCGACCATCATCCCGGGCACCAAGCGCAGCAGTTCGGGGATGTCCCGCGCACCGCTGGCCTTGATCAACTCGCTGTCGATCACCGTCATACTGCCGGGCACCACGGCGGCCGATTGCCTGAGCCGGGTAGCCGTCAGCACCTGCGGCAGCGGCTGGCTGTCGAGAAACAGGTCGTCGGCCAGCAACGGCGCACTGCACAGCGGCATGCACAACAGCGACAGCAAAAGAGATGAACGAGGAGGAGGGCCCAAATACACGGCACGGCCTTGATAATTACGGATAGCCGCCCATGTTAACTGAGGTGGGGCCTTTTGCCAGTCGTCGGCCCTGTAATTACTTCGCACAAATGTCGCATTTTCCGACAAGCGTTTGAATTGACGCGGGGGCTGGCCGCAGGCGGGTCGCTCCGTATAATGCGGCCATCGCCACTGCTATGGATGAACGGATTGCATATGACTGAACAGCGCCCTATTGCGGTCCTGGGAGGCGGAAGTTTTGGTACCGCCGTGGCTAATCTGCTGGCTGAAAACGGTCACCGGGTGCGTCAATGGATGCGTGACCCCGAGCAAGCCGACGCCATTCGGGTCAACCGGGAAAACCCCCGTTACCTTAAAGGCATCAAGATTCTGCCCGCCGTGGAGCCGGTGACTGATTTGCTGGCGACGCTGAACGAGTGCGACCTGTGCTTCGTCGCGCTGCCGTCCAGTGCCTTGCGTTCGGTGCTTGCGCCTCATGCCGAACGGCTGGCGGGCAAGCTGCTGGTGAGCCTGACCAAGGGCATTGAGGCGCATACCTTCAAGTTGATGAGCGAAATCCTTGAAGAAATCGCCCCCGAGGCGCGTATTGGCGTGTTGTCCGGGCCGAACCTGGCGCGGGAAGTGGCAGAGCACGCGCTGACGGCCACCGTGATTGCCAGTGAAGACGAGGAACTGTGCGAGCGGGTGCAGGAAGTGCTGCACGGTCGCACCTTCCGCGTGTATGCCAGCGCCGACCGCTTTGGTGTCGAGTTGGGCGGAGCGTTGAAAAACGTCTACGCGATCATCGCCGGCATGGCGGTTGCGCTGGGCATGGGCGAAAACACCAAGAGCATGCTGATCACCCGCGCCTTGGCCGAGATGACGCGCTTTGCGGTCAACCAGGGTGCCAACCCGATGACGTTCCTGGGGCTTGCGGGTGTGGGCGACCTGATCGTTACTTGCTCGTCTCCAAAAAGCCGCAACTATCAGGTAGGTTTTGCCCTTGGCCAGGGCTTGAGCCTGGAAGATGCCGTCACCCGATTGGGCGAAGTGGCCGAAGGCGTCAACACGCTGAAAGTACTGAAGGCCAAGGCTCAGGAAGTTGGGGTGTACATGCCGCTGGTCGCGGGTTTGCACGCGATTTTGTTTGAGGGGCGCACCTTGAACCAGGTGATCGAGTTGCTGATGCGGGCTGAACCTAAAACTGATGTCGACTTTATTTCCACCAGCGGTTTTAACTGAGGAGCGCGTGATGAACGATCCGAAAGCAGCACCCAAATATGAGTCCATCGGCCTGCGTGTTCTGTGGATGCTGGTGTTTGCCCTGGTGTGGCAAGTGGCGCAGTTTCTGCTGGGAGCGTTGGTGGTGGTGCAACTGGTTTACCGCCTGGTGTATGGGGCGCCGAACCTTGGGCTGATGAATTTTGGTGACAGTTTGAGTCAGTTTTTGGCGCAGATTGGGCGGTTTGGCAGTTTTCACAGTGACCAGAAACCTTGGCCGTTTGCTGATTGGCCGACGCCGCGTGCGCCGGAAGGTGAGGCCGCCCACAGTGTGCCGCCTGCGCCGCATCCGGTGCGTGATGAGGAACCGAAGCTATGAAGGTGTGGGTGTTGCGTCACGGTGAGGCCGAGGGGCATGCGCGCACGGATGCCGAGCGTAATTTGACGGCGCATGGGCGTGAGGAGGTTTTGCGCAGTGCGGGGCATCTGATCGGGCAGCCGATTCGGGCGATTATTGCCAGCCCGTATGTGCGGGCGCAGCAGACGGCGCAGTTGGTGCGTGAGGCGTTGGGGTTTGAGCCCGAAATTCGTACGGTGCCCTGGTTGACGCCCGAGAGTAATCCGCTGGAGGTGCTCAAGCATCTCGACAATGACGATGATGTCTTGCTGGTTAGTCATCAGCCGTTTGTGGGGGGGCTGATCAGTTATTTGCAGCATGGGCATTTGCGGCAGCCGCAGCCTATGAGTACGGCGAGTTTGGCTGAGTTGGAGGGGGATTTTCCGTTGGCGGGGTTGATGAGTCTTCTGGGTGTTCGGAATTCTTAGGCTGGGGGTATATCCGTTATTCAGGTAACGGCTGATATGGGTTCCGCTCTTACAGCGGGTCACTTTTGAAAAGCGCAAAAGTAACCAAAACGCTCTGCCCCGCCTGTCGGCACCTCGCTTA
>NZ_JBUZVP010000061.1:0-10061 GCF_055409485.1 Pseudomonas sp. A125 | reverse complement strand
GCAGACTTGCCAGAGGTACAACGGCAGCTGCCACTTCAGGCTACTGGCGAGGCGCTGCACCTCGCGCACGCCGGCGCCCATGGCAGCGTCATCGGCGCCCTGGGTTTTGTTCAGGGCCCAGACCACAGCGTCCAATGCACGCCAGCGGCTGAGGCCGTTCCATCGGTTTGCGAATGATTGATCCAGCCTGGACTGGGCGTTACCACCCCACAGCAGGACGGTGCCTTGGCCTTCCAGCCAGAACTGCTCGGCCAAGGCCGGGCAGATGGCCTGGATTTCGGCGGGCTCGCCGATGACGAGCAAAAGGCGGACTTTGCGGCGCCATAAGAAGCCATAGCGCTTGCGCAGGCCTTGAATTATTTCTGCGAGGTCTTTCTGTTTATCGGACTCAGCAGAAGTAGGCACTGGCAATAACCTGGCACCGAGTACCAACTTGCGGATTCCCTTCTGAACGATCAGCCACGCCACTAGCGCCATGCCGAACAACAATGCCCACAGCAATAAGCCTTTGAGCAGGACATCTCGTATCACAGCACGACTGACTAGCCGAGGCTCCATCAGCAACCACCAGATCGTGGCCCCCACAGCGACAAGCACCGCCAGGATCACAGCCAGTAATAACGCCGTCGTCCCAAGGGAGATTTTCGGAGATTCAACTATTTGAGTCATCGGGTTCCACAATTCCAAGGGCCAGGGTGTGATGAGGGTCGTTCGCCAACCAGGCACAAGGCACCTGATGCTGCTCGGCGTACCACGCAGCCAGGGTTTGTACGACCATCGCCTGTAGATGCTTCAGGGCGCCGAAGTTGGCGTCTTGCACGTGCTGCCTGGTGTTCCAGCCAGCGGCAGGCAGCTCAGGCACATTCGGCTGCGCGAACGACATGCACGCGTCAGTTGGCGCGGTTAATTCGCTTTGTTGCAGAGCACGCTTGGCAACCGAAGAAAGTTGCTCGGTATCAACCGAAAACCATTCGCCGCGAGAAAAACGCACACTGCCTTCAGGGCCGAGTAACCAGAGCACCGCCGCCTCTCCTGCCGGCAAGGGACTCTCTTGCTGGATACTCGAGGACTGGCAACCGGCGCAGAGAACGCGGGCCGCTTCGGGAGCGCCCTGCAACTGGTCAATAACCGAATTCAGGGTGCACATGCCCTCCCAGGGCTCTGGCTGTTCGGGCAGTTGAACCTGGGGAGAACACAGCGTCATTTGTTCGCTAAATGCTTGCCAGGCCGACAGTGAACCCTGCCAGTAGCAACGTAGCGGCTGCACGCAGGCGTGTTCGTCACGCTGTTGGTACCACTGTAGCGCGAGCAAAATCGCTAAATTGCGCTCCCGCTCGGCAACATCATTCCCAAACACCTGGACAAGATGAATCGTGCGCCCTTCAAGCGTTGCCTTCGGCTCGGGTGGCAGGTGGTCTGAGCTGAATAGGAGGTGTGCCTGCTCAGGCGTGGTGCATGGCGCTGCTACCAGCACGGACTCGACCAGCCCTACACGCTGCCGGTGACGCACCCACCACGCCTGGCTTACCTGTTCGGCTGCGCCGTGATAGCTCTGTGCGTTGTGCCGATTGAGGCGAAAGTACAAAACGCGCAACAGCAATGCCAACAACCAAACCAGTGATGCAATGGCCAAGCCGGTAGCCGCCACGGGCGGCTCAATGATCGATCGCAACCCCACGCCCACACCGGTCAAAACAACCAGCAAGGCAACACCGCCGACCACCCAGCGTGAGTACACCGGGGCCTGGTCCAAGGGATAAGCGGCAAACTCAGGCTCAGTAATCAATAGGCCACCTCCGTGTCCGGCATTGAGCTGACCAGCGTGCATCCGCATTTGCAGCGGTGGCCATGCAGCGCTGCTGGCCGGTCGTCGATGTGCAGCAGGTCGGTGCCTTCGGCGATCTCGGTGCGGCCGTGCAAGTTGCAGCGCACGGCGTCGCCCTTGCAGGCCATCGGTTTACCATGGCACTCGTAACGCCCCTCCAGCACTTCGCCGCCAAACTCTTCCAACGTGTCTCCTTGGCGAATTACAGGTTTCATCACAACACCTCCTGATAAAGGCCGCGCACTACTTCGAACATGACTGAGGCTCCGGCAAGTGCAGCGGTGTTTTGATTGGGTATTCGGGGCTACCGTAGGCATAGCAGGAGGTCGTGACCTGGAGTTCATCGCAGGGCAGGAAGTGGACGGTGAGGCCGCAGACTTTTTGGCCGGTGTAGTCAGGTACCGGTACCGCTTTCGAGTGCCTACTCGTTTGCGCGTCAATTTGCTTTTCCCAAGCGAGATACTTGGGCCAATCTTCGTAGCCGGGGAATCCATCGGCGTATGCGACACCGCGCTCCCAATCAACACGTACCGTCATCCCCGGCTGCCAGCGCGACGGTGCTACATAACAGCAACCTCCCCCGCCACCCTGATACGGACCAATAATGTCGATACCCGAACGCCCCTCAACACTAAAGCGGTTGATCGCCCAGTGCGTGTGGTTAATGGCTTCGAGCGTGCTGGCCTGAGCACTCTGTACAAGCACAGCTCCAATCAGGCCGCAGAGCGCACCTATTACTACTCGATACGAAACAGGGTGAGACACGGGTTTTACTCCTGAAGCAGAGCATCGAAACACTGGATCAAACCGGTGCATTGCTCGCCTCACTGACCTTGGCGTAGGTGGCGTAACCCGATATCCCGCTGCCAGGCATAGGGCATCCTGGTAGCCGCGCTCCTGCTCGCACTGGCGCAGAATATTTTGTTGGACCTGAACGGTGCGGCGAGGCAAACGTCCTTTCATAGGAAACGCCGGTGGGAGCCAGACACTGGCATGTTTCACTTCGGACATGACTGAGGCTCCGGCAAGTGCAGTGGGGTTTTGATTGGGTATTCAGGGCTACCGTAGGCATAGCAGGAGGTCGTGACCTGGAGTTCATCGCAGGGCAGGAAGTGAACGGTGAGGCCGCAGACTTTTTGGCCGGTGTAGTCGGGGACGGTGACTACTTTGCTGTGCTGGCGTTTTTGCGCTCTTAATTTTCCCGCCCAAGCTTCATATTTGGCTTCGTCAGCAAAACCGGGAAAACCTTTCGAACTACCCGCTCCTGTTTCCCAGTCGACACGCACCGTCATCCCCGATTTCCAGCGCGACGGGGCGACGTAACAGCAACCTCCCCCGCCCCCCTGGTACGGACCGATGATGTCGATACCCGAACGCCCGTCGACACTGAAACTATTGATCGCCCAGTGCGTGTGGTTAATGGCTTCGAGCGTGCTGGCCTGAGCACTCTGTACAAGCACAGCTCCAACCAGGCCGCAGAGCGCACCTATTACTTCTCGATACGAAATAGGGTGAGACATAGGTTTTACTCCTGAAGCAGAGCATCGAAACACTGGATCAAACCGATGCATTGCTCACCTCACTGACCTTGGCGTAGGTGGCGTAACCCGATAACCAGCTGCCAGGCATAGGGCATCCTGGTAGCCGCGCTCCTGCTCGCACTGGCGCAGAATATTTTGTTGGACCGGAACGGTTCGGCGAGGCAAACGTCCTTCCATAGGAAACGCCGGTGGGAGCCAGACACTGGCATGTTTCACTTCAGACATGACTGAGGCTCCGGCAAGTGCAGTGGGGTTTTGATTGGGTATTCGGGGCTACCGTAGGCATAGCAGGAGGTCGTGACCTGGAGTTCATCGCAGGGCAGGAAGTGGACGGTGAGGCCGCAGACTTTTTGGCCGGTGTAGTCAGGGATGTGGACTACTTTGCTGTGGCGACGAGTTTTCGCATCAATTTCATCAACCCAAGCATAGTATTTTTCTCGATCTGCAAAGCCGGGAAACCCTGCTGAACTACCCTCCCCTGTTTCCCAATCAACACGCACAGTCATCCCCGGCTGCCAGCGCGACGGCGCTACATAACAACAACCTCCCCCGCCACCCTGATACGGACCAATAATGTCGATACCCGAACGCCCATCAACACTAAAGCGGTTGATCGCCCAGTGCGTGTGGTTAACGGCTTCGAGCGTGCTGGCCTGAGCACTCTGTACAAGCACAGCTCCAACCAGGCCGCAGAGCGCACCTATTACTACTCGATACGAAATAGGGTGAGACCTTGGCGTAGGTGGCGTAACCCGATATCCCGCTGCCAGGCATAGGGCATCCTGGTAGCCGCGCTCCTGCTCGCACTGGCGCAGGACATTTTGATGGACCTGAACGGTTCGGCGAGGCAAACGTCCTTCCATAGGAAACGCCGGTGGGAGCCAGACACTGGCATGTTTCACTTCGGACATGACTGAGGCTCCGGCAAGTGCAGCGGTGTTTTGATCGGGTATTCGGGGCTACCGTAGGCATAGCAGGAGGTCGTGACCTGGAGTTCATCGCAGGGCAGGAAGTGGACGGTGAGGCCGCAGACTTTCTGGCCGGTGTAGTCAGGTACCTGGACAACTTTGCTGTGCTGTCGTTTTTGGGCATCGATTTTGTCTAGCCAGGCATCGTACTTAACCTCGTCAGCAAAACCCGGAAATCCCTTCGAACTACCAACACCTGTCTCCCAATCAACACGCACCGTCATCCCCGGCTGCCAACGCGACGGCGCTACATAACAACAACCTCCCCCGCCACCCTGATACGGACCAATAATGTCGATACCCGAACGACCGTCGACACTGAAACGATTGATCGCCCAATGCGTGTGGTTAATGGCTTCGAGCGTGCCGGCCTGAGCACTCTGTACAAGCACAGCTCCAACCAGGCCGCAGAGCGCACCTATTACTACTCGATACGAAACAGGGTGAGACATAGGTTTTACTCCTGAAGCAGAGCATCGAAACACTGGATCAAACCGATGCATTGCTCACCTCACTGACCTTGGCGTAGGTGGCGTAACCCGGTAACCGGCTGCCAGGCATAGGGCATCCTGGTAGCCGCGCTCCTGCTCGCACTGGCGCAGAATATTTTGTTGGACCGGAACGGTTCGGCGAGGCAAACGTCCTTCCATAGGAAACGCCGGTGGGAGCCAGACACTGGCATGTTTCACTTCGGACATGACTGAGGCTCCGGCAAGTGCAGCGGAGTTTTGATCGGGTATTCAGGGCTACCGTAGGCATAGCAGGAGGTCGTGACCTGGAGTTCATCGCAGGGCAGGAAGTGGACGGTGAGGCCGCAGACTTTTTGGCCGGTGTAGTCAGGGATGGGAATAGTTTTGCTGAGTTGACGTTTTTGGGCTCGTATCTGATCCCTCCAAGCTAGGTATTTAGGTCTATCAGCAAAACCGGGAAAACCTTTTGAACTACCAACACCTGTTTCCCAATCAACACGCACCGTCATCCCCGGCTGCCAGCGCGACGGCGCTACATAACAGCAACCTCCCCCGCCACCCTGATACGGACCAATAATGTCGATCCCCGAACGCCCATCAACACTAAAGCGGTTGATTGCCCAGTGCGTGTGGTTAATGGCTTCGAGCGTGCTGGCCTGAGCACTCTGTACAAGCACAGCTCCAATCAGGCCGCAGAGCGCACCTATTACTACTCGATACGAAATAGGGTGAGACATAGGTTTTACTCCTGGAGCAGAGCATCGAAACACTGGATCAAACCGGTGCATTGCTCACCTCACTGACCTTGGCGTAATACGCATCCCAGTGCGCCTCGATGGCTTGTTGAGCCTGCGCCATACGCTGTGCATCCATGAAGGGAGGTTGAGCCGCAACGGAAGGTCCCGAGGCTGGCAAAGGCGTAGTCCCGGCAAGCATCGCCGCTTTCGCTTCAGGATTAAGCGCAAGCTCTCTTCTGCTGGCTTCGCCGAAAAACGCCATGCGCTCACGGAAATAGCTGCCCATCCACTCGCGCCCAATTGAGTAAAGAAACCAGGCGCGAGAATCGTGTACCTGGTCATCAAACAGCGCACGCAACAGCCCTGCCGGCTGCGTGGCGTTGCCGGTTTCGTCTACGGTCCCCCGGCTCTTTTCGTCCCAGTGATTACGCTGGCCAGCCGGAGGCGGAAACAGCTGGCTGACCCTGGCCCGCCCGGCCGCTTTCATCTGACGACACTCGACGCGTGCGTCGGCGGTGATGATGCGTAACACCACTACGGGCGGGGCGTTCGCCGGCAATACTCGACTCAGGCTGGAGGCCAGGTGATCGGGGTCTCGGTAAGCAGCACCGAACTCCTCGGCGGCTTCGCGCAGTTGGGTTTGCGCCATGTCCGCATCGAAGTCCTTGACCCCGGGCTCTAGTAGCTTTTTCGGCGTTCGGCCATCGCGTTCGAGGGCCAATTGCTTACGGCGGCTTTTTTCAACCGATGCCTGATTTTTATTACGCTTGGTTTTGGCTTCATCGCGAACCGCTTTGTCAGCTTCGGTATCGCTCGCCTGAAGGTAGAACGCGGTCTGCTTCAGGCTGGTAAAGGCATAACGGTCGATACGCCAGGCGGTGATCCAGCCCAACTGCTCACGTGCTGCCTGTTCCAGAGTCGTGGTGGACGTTACGGGTTGATAGCGCTCTGTCTGTTCAGTGGGTAGCGGTTGGGAAACTGGGGGCAGCCCCAGAGTCATCTGGCGCCAGGCGTTGAAGCGATTGATCAGGACCGGCGCAATACGAAACTCTTCTACGACATCAAATCCCATAGCCCGCCAAAGTTCATGGCGCAGCCCTATTGGCAGAGCATCTTCGGGGACCTTCAGCGGTGCACCATGTGCGAAGGCGTCGGCATACAAGTCATTCAGCGCGATCTGAGAAAGCAGCAGTCGGTCATCCCTGCCTATTGCCTTCCCCTGATCCCCAGGCGGATACCCACCACCCAGATCCGAGTGCACCCCCGGATAGATCACTTCCACACTATTCACCGGGTAACTGCCACCCTCACGCCGAATCGACTCCAGCGGAAAACACAGGCGTTGCTCAAAACTCGCTGCAAGGTGCAAGCACCGCTTGACCAGCCCGCCACCGGGCAACTCCTGGTTGCCATCGGCCCAGCTCATATGACCGTCCGCCCCTGGCAGGATATCGGCGATGCCCACCGAGGCTACGGTGTCCAGCAACCCCAGGTACTCCACACTCAGGGGAATCTCCAGATCATCCAGTTTCAGGAATGACCGGTAACGCATCAGCTCGTTCAACCAACTGACAAAGGCCCGAGCAGCTGCTGCGCCGCGGGAAAACCCATAGACGTACAACTTGATACCCAACAGCTTCGACGTACCGGGGTTTGGTTGTGCCAACGCAAGGCGCAACGGTTTTTCAATCGCCTTGAGTTGTTTGCTGAACACACTCGCACGGTTGGAACGACCCATCGCCCACTCCATTCCCGGCACAGTGCCCATGGCCTGGACCGCCGCCTTTAGGCTCGCGTTGTCCATTCGGGGCAGACCCAGCGTGCGCCGCAGGGCGTCGATGAGCATCAACAAACCCCAGTTGATCCGCTCTTCGCCAAACCAGGCGCCGGCCAGCCCGGCAGCGGTGAAATCCAGGTCGCCCACTTCCGCAAACGGCGTGCCGACGCCGGGCATGTAGTACTTGAAGTACTGGCCATTGCCGGTACCCGCCGCATCGGTTAACCGCTGGGCGTTGTCGCTGTGCCCGGTACCGCCGGCATATCCAGCACCGATGGTGGCACGAAACAGCCGGGCGATATTGGTCGGGTGCGGCGTCGCGGATTCATACAGATCGTTGTTCAAATTATTGCCGGTTCCGTCGAAGAACAGGCTGATATGCAACGTCTTGCAGCACGGTGGCGTAACCCGATAACCGGCTTCCAGGCATAGGGCATCCTGGTAGCCGCGCTCCTGCTCGCACTGACGCAAAATATTTTGTTGGACCTGAACGGTGCGGCGAGGCAAACGTCCTCCCATAGGAAACGCCGGCGGGAGCCAGACACTGGCATGTTTCACTTCGGACATGACTGAGGCTCCGGCAAGTGCAGCGGGGTTTTGATTGGGTATTCAGGGCTACCGTAGGCATAGCAGGAGGTCGTGACCTGGAGTTCATCGCAGGGCAGGAAATGCACGGTGAGGCCGCAGACTTTCTGGCCGGTGTAGTCAGGTACCTGGACTAGTTTGC
This sequence comes from Pseudomonas sp. A125, assembly GCF_055409485.1. Taxonomy (NCBI): domain Bacteria; kingdom Pseudomonadati; phylum Pseudomonadota; class Gammaproteobacteria; order Pseudomonadales; family Pseudomonadaceae; genus Pseudomonas; species Pseudomonas sp. A125. The sequence goes on along the minus strand of NZ_JBUZVP010000061.1, from coordinate 2,016 downwards.
TGTGTTGGCGTTTTTGGGCATTTACCTTTTTCTTCCAGGCAAAATATTTGGGCCTATCAGCAAAGCCGGGGAACTCATCAGCGAGTTCGCTGACTCCGCTAGCCCCAGTTTCCCAATCGACACGTACGGTCATGTCTGGACTCCAGCGCGACGGTGCTACATAACAGCAACCGCCACCGCCTCCCTGGTAAGGACCGATAATGTCGATCCCCGAACGACCGTCGACACTGAAGCGGTTAATCGCCCATTGGGTGTGGTTTATGGCTTCAAGAGTGCTGGCCAGGACGCTTTGCGCGAGCAACACACTCATGAGGGTTCCGACCAGGGCGAGGCGATACCTGCCGTCCGTGGATCTGGGCATATCGTTCATTTCCTGTCTTCGCTGGAAGGTGCCACGCACGCTTCGCGTAACCTGGTGAGCGTGTGGGCTTCACGCTGGGGATCGAGTAATAACCCGGTCTGGGTGGCATCGAGCATTGCCGCGTAACACGCCTGAAAGTGCTGCTCGGCACTCCATTCGGATGGCAATGCATCGACGAGGCTCACCATCGCCACTGCGGCATCGCTGGCGCAGCTAAGCGTATCCAACTGGCTGTCGCTCAGTTCGGTAGGGGTGAAGGCCTCGGACGGGCGCGTCGTATCGCCAGTACCCAGAAGCCGCTTGAGAAGACCGTCGCGATCCAGCCAACTCCAGAAAACAGCCGGGCGTAACCACGGTTGCTGCTGTTGGGGTTCAAGCACATGGCTGAACAGCAACGGGAACACCCGCGGGTCGTAATAACGCAACAACCCCAGGTACCCGCCATTGCGCACTTCCAGACAACGGCTAAGGTGTTCAGCCAAGGACTGGAAAGACCATAGCGAGGTCAATACCAACAATTGCGAGCGACCATCCAGGGCCTGCATCAGGCCTGCCAACCACTGGCGTTGCAGGGGCTGCGCCAAGTCGACACGCACCAGCAGCGGTGACAGTTCTTCGGCACCGGCCTCCGGCAATCCGGTGAATAATGAATACCAAGGCAGTGCAGGCTCGACACTGAGTACGCTGGGTAGCAATGGGGATTCACTCCCGGCCTGATCAATGATGATATCCACGCAAGTGATGGACACTTCCGAGCAGGACACTTCCAGCAGCTCTATCCAGGTACCGCGAGGAGCAGAAGTCATGCTTGTGCCCCCCTGGGTACGAAGCCCTGAGCGGCGGCATGTGCCTTCTTCAGGCACTCCTTGCACACTGAGCTGGGCAATTCAGGCAGCGGAAATTCCTCACTGACTCCAGGGTTCAACCGGTGCCGCCCTTTCAGGCTGACCAGTCCCGGGCCATGAATCTGGATCTCGCCTTCGGCCGTGATACGGATATAGGCGCCACCACACCCTAGGGTGATGCCGTTTTTGGCCGTTAGTTGTAAATGGCCCTGTACCGACTGCACGGTGATGTCTTGCTGGGCCATCAGCTTCATCACGTCATCGTGGGATTCGATTTCCAGGGGGCCTTTGCCGGACACCAAACGCATACCTTCTTGCTGGGCCAACAGGGAGATAGCCTGGTTAGCTTGCAGGGACATACTCTGGGCGGCGACCAGGTTGATTTCGTCGTTGCTTTGCACGTACAGCGCCTTGCCACTTTTGAGCAACAAGCTTTCCGGAGTAACCGCGCCGATTCCCTTGGGGGCACTGAGCAGGATGGCCGAGGCGTTCAGGTTTTTTGCGCTGTCCTGGAACTGTTGCAAGCCATCAATCCCCGGTTGACGACTGCGGTGAGACTGGGCGATTTCCTGCCAATCGGTGATTTGCTGCTTTGCTCCCGCGACCAAATCAGTGGCTGGCGCCATGGTGAGCACCTCGCCGGAGGCCTTGGTCTGTACATCTGTACTGATGAACAGTCCCTTGCCGGCGCGAATGCTGCCCCAATCATCGGTGCGCAGCTCAAACCCTTCCCCGCGTTTTTCGCGCTTGGCATCCACCAAATGCCCAAGATTCAACTGGCTCTTGCCACTGTGCTCAGTACTGAGCTTG
>NZ_JBUZVP010000060.1:0-10320 GCF_055409485.1 Pseudomonas sp. A125 | reverse complement strand
GATTAACCGGCTTAGCCGTGTAACCTGAACCGCCGTATACGGAACCGTACGTACGGTGGTGTGAGAGGACGGCGGATGTGAATCCGCCTCCTACTCGATTACACTGTGTTCTTCAGTCACGCTGCTTCAAAGAGCACCAAGAGACACGATGGATCGGAGCTGCACCTTTTCTTACGCCGGGTGGCTGGCGATCACATCTCCTACAACCCGCTAGGCCTGCGCGCCCGACACCGCCATCTCAGTTTGGGAAAGAATCATGGAAGAGATCTTTGTTGTGCAAAAACGGCCAGTAGAACCTACGCCGCCTTTGAATGACCAGCTCGGAAATGACGGCTTCTACTACAGAATTGTTAACGTACGGACAGCTCAGGCCGTGTCGGGAAAAGTCCTCAGTGCCGATGAGGCGAGGGCAGAATGTCAGCGCCTCAACGAAGTTGCGAGAACCGACTAAAACCGTTGAAAAATAGAGGGGGTCAAGCATGAGCTTCGCGAATCCTGGAGTTTCGCACTGACGAGCGTTGTGGATCGGATATCTCTGAATCCCTCGAACTTCACACCCGCACCGAGTGGCGGCTTTGCGGGGGAAGTAGATTCCAGTAGATCTACTGGTAGATGGCGAATGGCTGCTTCGGGTCGAGACGCCCCACGTGACTGACGCCAGTCGACCCAATGCAGACGGTCAGACCAGATAGAAACCGATCAGTAGCGCCAGGACTGGGCAATCGCTATCTAGCCTGTGAGCGAATTGTGAGAGATGTCATCCCGCAGAAAAAACGCACATCGCGGTCTTTACGATGAGCTTGCGTATTCCACGGCCATCCGGCCACTGATTCCATGAACATCCGGCCACCTATTCCACGGTGATCCGGCCACCCATTCCACGCACATCCAGCCACCAAAAGGCAGGCAGCAACGCAGGATAATTCACTATCATCGACCTCTTTTATCGAAGCAGAGAGGTCGTCGTGGAGCGGTTAAGCACTCAAACTTCCTTTTCGACGCTGGAGGGCATCAGTACCGTTCGGGCATAGTGCTTCAGAATCAAGCCTGTGAACTAGACGCTACCTGCGTAGCCACAGATCTCGCCAGCATGGCGCAGATGTTTCCTAAATCAAGTGAGAGGGCTGGATATTGATGGTCGTTATGCCGACCGCCGATGGCGGTTATCTGAGCTACGGCACAGGAGACATACACAGGGAGTGAGATATGGAAGCAAAATAAGTTGTACAGAGTGGAACGGTTAAAACAGCCAGTTTCTGCATCCGTCACAACGCTCACCGTAGCGACACTGCCCAAGTGGATCTGGATGGCGATCAGACACGTCTTGCCGTCGAGTATCCAATCACAGGTGAGTTCTAGTAAATGCAAAAACAGAGTGATCACTCTCGTGACCACCCTCCAGCGTCGATTAGGTATTGACTTCCATGCGGTCAAAACCTTTCAACCGGTACAGGCTGATGGAGATTACCCAGCTGGCTATGAAGATGCCGATGATCAAGTAACCAAGGGCTCCGAAATGCTCATTCATGTCACCGATGAATTCCCAGAAAGGGCCCTCCAGTGACAGCTTGTCAGCCAACAGACCCAAACCTTCCACGCCACTGATGAGCACTGCAACGACAACCGAAACCAGGGTGATGGTCATGTTGTAGTAGATCTTGCGCATAGGTTTTAGGTAAGCCCAACCATAGGCACCCAGCATCAGGTGGCCGTCGAGGGTATCGACCAGCGACATGCCCGCACTGAACAGCACTGGGAACACCATGATTGCCCACGGCGACATGCCTTGTGCCGCTTGGGAGGCCGAGATGCCCATCAGAGCGATCTCTGAGGCCGTATCAAAACCCAAGCCGAACAGGAAGCCCAGCGGGTACATGTGCCAGCTGCGGGTGATCAGTCGGAACAGCGGTCGAAAAAAACGGGCGAGAAAACCGCGGTCGGCCAGTAACAGGTCAAAATCGTCGTCGTTGTACTTACCGCCCGCGCGAATATTTTTCCAGGCTCGGTAGATCGAACGCAGGATAATTAGGTTCATCAAGGCAATCAGCAACAGAAACGACGCCGATACTGACGTACCTATTACGCCGCCGACTTCCTTGAAACCCTCGAAGCGTGAGCTCAGCGCCGAGGTGGTGATGGCGATCAACAGTGATGCCAACACCACCACGCTGGAGTGGCCCATGGAAAAAAAGAAACCGACCATCGTTGGTCGCTGGCCGTCTTGCATCAACTTGCGCGTGACGTTTTCGATGGCCGCGATATGGTCGGCATCGACCGCATGACGTAGGCCGAAGCCGTAGGCGAGCAGGGCTGTGCCGAGCAATACAGGGTGGTCGTGGAAGGCCACCAACGCCCAGCCCCAGGCCAGCAAGTTGATGGCGATGAGTAGCGCGTAGGTACTGATCAGTTTGGCGCGGGTTTCAGCATTGGCGTTGCTGATGACACCCAGTAGTTTCTTAAGCATGTGGAGACCTCGGGAGTACGCGTCCCAGTGGCAGGCATGAGGGCGGATGCAAAGGCGGGTCTGACTCCCAGATGTCTGGATACAGTGGCGCGACCGTGCGGCATTTCACCGGCTTCCGTCTTTGCAATAATTTGAAACATTTGGATTCTACGTGAGTATCGAACTCTGTCGATTGAAACTGCGCAAACGGTCGTGCAGATGTACGAATGGCAGCGTTGAGCGATGTGACTTCTTGTTTCAATTGCCAGCATGAGCCTCTCCGGTGACCTCGTTCCTGAGCCTGCACGCCATCATGAGCGTGACTAATGTTCTTTTGAAATCAATTCGTTTTTGTTCATGTGGCTTCCTTGCTTAAAATGCCCGCAGCATTTCACGGTGGCCGATCTACAGGCCGTCGAGTGAAGGAACAGAATGTTTACCAAAGCTGAAAGAGGCAAGGCGCCATTTCAGATTTGTCCAAAATACAGGTGCAGGTCACGATGAACAACGAATTCACATTTGCTATCAAGAGCATTTGTTTTGATGAGAACTACTTTCCTTCAGAAAGTACGCGCATTACGACCAACTTTGCCAATCTGGCGAGAGGAGAGAGTCGTCAGGAAAACCTGCGCAACACTTTAAAGATGATTGATAATCGCTTTAATGCATTGGCGCACTGGGGTAATCCTAAGGGTGATCGTTACACGGTCGAGTTGGACATTATCTCCGCTGAAATGAAAATCGATGCTGAGGGTCGCGGCCACGCTATTCCTTTGATTGAGATTTTGAAGACCACGATTGTTGATAGAGAAACCAATCAACGCATAAGTGGCATAGTAGGCAACAACTTCTCATCCTACGTGCGAGACTATGACTTCAGTGTGCGGCTGCTGGAGCACAACAAAAACCAGTCGGAATTCAGCACCCCAGATGACTTTGGCGATTTGCACGGTAAATTATTCAAGTGCTTCGTCAACTCAAGCGCTTACAAAGAGCACTTCGACAAGCCACCTGTCATCTGCCTGAGCGTATCAAGTACCCGGACATACCTGCGAACCCAGAACCAGCACCCTGTCCTAGGCTTTGAGTACCAGCAAGATGCGTACTCTTTGACAGATGAGTATTTCGGGAAAATGGGCTTGAAGGTTCGTTATTTCATGCCACCGAACAGTGCTGCGCCACTGGCTTTCTACTTTTCAGGGGATTTGCTCGGTGATTACACCGATCTTGAGTTGATTGGCACCATTAGCACAATGGATACGTTCCAGAAAATCTACCGTCCTGAGATTTACAATGCAAACTCCGCAGCTGGAAAGTCCTATCAGCCTAGTTTGAAGCATCAGGACTATTCATTGACTCGAATTTTTTATGATCGAGAAGAGCGTAGTCGACTGGCTGCCGAACAGGGAAAGTTTGCCGAAGAACAATTCATCAATCCGTATCAAGCCATTCTCGTTCAGTGGTCTGTTAGCTGCGCGCTTTAATAATTTTAAATCAAGGTCATTTTTAATGAAAAAACTGTTGCCTACTTCGACCGCTGGTAGCTTGCCTAAACCTTCCTGGCTCGCACAACCTGAAACGCTTTGGTCACCCTGGAAATTGCAGGATGAAGAACTGGTTGAAGGTAAACAGGACGCTCTGCGCCTTTCCTTGCAGGAACAACAGCTGGCCGGCATTGATATCGTCAGTGATGGCGAACAGACCCGTCAGCACTTTGTGACGACCTTCATCGAGCATCTCGAAGGCGTCGATTTTGAAAATCGTGAAACCGTACGGATTCGTGATCGCTACGATGCCAGCGTGCCGACGGTTGTAGGCGCTGTTGCTCGGAAAAAGTCGGTGTTCGTGGAGGACGCCAAATTTTTGCGCCAGCAAACGAAGCAGCCGATCAAGTGGGCCTTGCCTGGCCCAATGACGATGATTGACACCCTCTACGATACTCACTACAAAAGCCGTGAAAAACTGGCTTGGGAATTTGCGAAGATCCTCAATCAGGAGGCCAGAGAGCTGGAGGCTGCTGGGGTGGATATCATCCAGTTCGACGAGCCTGCATTCAACGTATTTTTTGACGAGGTGAATGACTGGGGTGTGGCCACCTTGGAGCGAGCAATCGAAGGGCTTAAGTGCGAAACCGCCGTGCATATTTGCTACGGCTACGGCATCAAAGCCAACACCGATTGGAAGAAAACGCTGGGTTCGGAATGGCGCCAATATGAAGAGGCGTTCCCCAAGTTGCAGAAATCCAGCATCGATATCGTCTCGCTGGAATGTCACAACTCTCACGTTCCGATGGATCTGATCGAACTCATTCGCGGCAAAAAAGTGATGGTGGGGGCTATTGATGTAGCAAACCATGCCATCGAGACGCCCGAGGAAGTCGCCAATACCCTGCGCAAGGCACTTCAGTTCGTAGATGCCGACAAGCTTTATCCTTGCACCAACTGCGGCATGGCTCCGTTGCCTCGCCAGGTTGCAAGAGGCAAGTTGAATGCATTGAGCGCGGGCGCAGAGATCATTCGAAAAGAGCTGTCCAACTAGGAACTGCGATGTCACTCACTGCCACTACCAACGCTACCGCTATTGCCATCGAGCCGATGAGCTTTCGTGAGGCGCTCGGGCACTACGCTTCCGGTATCACGGTGATTACATCGCACACCGGTGATGAGCCGATTGGCTTTACTTGCCAGTCGTTTTATAGCGTGTCGATGAACCCGCCACTGGTCTCGTTCAGCATCATGTGCAGTTCGGCCAGCTATCCGAAGATTCGTGAGGCAGGTCGATTCGCAGTCAATATTCTGTCTGGTGAACAGGTTGGAATTTCCAACCAGTTCGCTCGCCGAGGCACGGATAAGTGGCATGGAATCAAATGGCAGGAATCGCCGCTAGGTAATCCAGTCATTGCCGACAGCCTGCACTGGCTTGACTGTGAAATCCACGCTGAGCACGTCGCAGGTGATCACGTGATAGTGATTGGTGAGGTGAAAGCTTTGGGTCTGCAAAAGGCTGACACCGCACGGCCATTGCTCTATTTCAAAGGGCAGTATCGCAACCTGGCGGCGCATGGCGCAGTTTGAGCGACGAGCGTTTTCCTGCGTAAACGGAGTGGCCGCAAATCACTCCGTTTTGTGTTAACACAAATTAGACGCCTACAGCCCTGCGAGATGGATACAGGGGCAACTCGGCAACCTTTCCGAAAATCAGTTCTAGACTGTTCCAGAGTACGATCTGGATACATAACGACGCCGTACTGAACTTCCACAGCAGTACCGCAGAGATGTTGTCTGTCTGGCACCTCATTGATGGTCGGGAACAGGTATGGTGAGTGCGCGGGCCTCGCTTACACCACACAATCAGCGTCGTCCGAACCCCTCAGATGCGGCCAGGCGGCCTCAAGGCGGGCTTTCATCAATGGTCTCAGCACGAGGGTGCCCTGATGAGCATCGACAATACGACTCAATTGACCAGTACCCGTAGTGAAGAAAACGCGAACCTACTACTCCGAGTCGGATGGACGCTTTTGCTCGTGGTAGACCGGCGGGAAGGCGCCTATCAATGGCTGCTTTATCAATTCGGATGGCAGCGGGAGGGGGAACCCCCTGAAATCACTTTTACGGGTGTTGAGGGTGGCCCAGATCCATTCTGATCACGGCTGATAAGTAAGCCGATTCAAAATGGCATAGCAATGGCCCAACTCCAATATGGCGAAAATATTGAAAAACAAGCGGTTGCATGGCAATTGACCACCTGTTTGCATTCGGCTTGACCAATTGCATTCGTATTGACCACCAGAAACACTCGCCGGATGCTCTTACGCCCGTTTGCGACTTTTGACCCTTCGCATCGATTCGCCCTTCAGTTCAATGACATGGGACTTGTGAACGATACGGTCAAGAATTGCGTCGGCAATCGTGGGGTCGGAGAACAGGTCATACCATTTTTCTTTCGGGTACTGGCTTGTGATCAGCAATGACCCGTTCTGTGACTGCTGGTCGATAACGTCTAGGAGGAATGGGCCGAGTTGGGCGTCAATGCCACCGATGCCCAAATCGTCGATGATCAATAGCTCTGCGCGTATCAATTGCCGACGTAGTTTGGGCATGGTGTGGTCAGCGTAAGAAAGTGAGATCTCTTCAAAAAGCTTCGTGGCAGTGCGGTACAGCGTCCCTCGCCCAAGGCGGCAGGCCTGGTTTCCGAGTGCGCAAGCGAGCCAAGTTTTGCCAGTGCCCGTGGCGCCTGTGATGATCACATTCTGGCGTCGCGCCAACCATTCACACTCTCCAAGGGTCATAACAGTATGCCGGTCTATGCCTCGGGATGCTTTGAATTCAATGCTGTCCATTGTGGCTTCATTCTCGCGAAGCCTCGCGGCCTTTAGCAAACGTCCAACCTTTCTGCTCTCCCGCTCGCTATTTTCGGCGTCCACCATTAAACCAAGCCTTGTATCGAATGGTTCTTTCAGCAGCGCCGGTGTTTCAAGCTGTCGCTCGTAGGCAACCGCCATCCCGTGCAGACCGAGAGTCATGAGGTTTTGGGTAGTATTGAGGATTAACTTCATAGCGGCTCATCTCCTTGTGAAGCGTAGTATTCAGCACCGCGAATGTTGGCGTGTTCGACCAAGGGGGCGGATCTTTGGTAGCTGGGACGCAGGTCAGATTCGTTCCGAAGGATCGACCGCAAGCGCTCAGAACTCAGGATGTTTAATGTGTTGGCATAGCCGCACGCAGACTCAAGGCGAGACGGCGAGATAGCCCCCTTTCGAACGTCGCGTTTCAGGCCAATAACGGCCTTCAAACCGGTCGCGAAATCTTTGCGTAGATTGAGGTTGTCCTTCACGAAACGGAGCGTTTCAAGCCCGATCGTCTCAGCCCATACCATCAGTGCCTCCGGCTGAGAGTCTTGAAAATGGCTGTGATTCGGAGCCAAGTGTTCTCTCAGCGTGCTTAATCCGCGCTGGCGGTTGAGCTTGTGCGAGCCGATGACTCGGCGCTGATGAAGGATTTCGAGCCAATCGTCTCGCACGCGTAAATCGACGAGAAGGTTCGCAAAGTGATAGGGAACTGAGTAGCTGTGCTCTTCAAAACCCACGTGGTAATCGCTACCCACCCGAACCTGATACACCCACTGACTGTAGCTGTATCGCTGTTCTGGGAGGGGCTTGAGGGCTGGGTAATCAAGCTCAAGGAACCGGCTGGTTCTGCTCTTTGGGTACGTTCGAGTGATTCGATTGTTCAGTTCATCGACCCAGAAGCTGATTTTCTCATTCAGTTCATCCAGAGAAAATAAAGTGATCGCTCTCAGCCTAGCAAGAACGAACCGCTGTACCAGCTGAACGGCGATTTCACCTAGCGACTTGTCTTTCGGTTTACGCGGTCTGGCGGGGTAAATTTGAAATCCGTAATGCTCAGAAAACTCGGCGTAGGCACGATTTAAAGTCACAACATCTCTCGTGTTTTTAGTTACTGCTGACTTCAAATTATCAGGCACGACGAACCGAGGAGCACCGTCGAAAAACTCCAGAGCTAAAGCGTTGCATTTGAGCCAGTCCGGTGTCGTTTGACTATTTACAGCGGTGGCAAAGATGTATCCCGAGGCGCCGAGCGTTGCCACGAACACTTGCGCCTGGTTGATCGCCCCCGTGTCCGGGTTTGTCACAGGCATTGTCCTGCCACAAAAGTCCACGAAGCATTTGTCTCCGGGGAGGTGGATCTGTCGCATGCTCAATTTTTGCTTGTTGACCCACTCACGATAGAGTCGCGTGAATTGAGCATATGACACGCCTTCTGGCTCGCTCGTACGAAACTCTTGCCATAGAAGCTCTAAAGTGATGTCAGGGAGTTTCAACTGTTCATGGACAGCGAGCCATGAGGGGTATGGCTTCCTTTGAGGTGATGTTCTCGGCTGAGTATGCAGACGCTCCGCAAGAGCGTTGTCGTCAAGGTGCTTCAGATCTTCCCAGCTTTGCCCACACTGGGCTAGCTGATCGCGAATGGTGCGAACAGTGTTGTGGGACACTTTGGCTAATAGGCCAATCGCCCTGTTCGACAGCCTGGGGTCGCACGCGAGACGTAGCACCTCGCGCTGCGTAACTATTGGCAGCCTCATGTGTTCTCCTCGCGACAGGCGTGTTAATGCCTCACAAGTCGCGCCGTGTGAAAATTGCAGACAAACGGATGGTGGTCGGCTTGACGCCGAACGCGAGGGAACACAGAATGATGGTGCATAGGGCTGAAAACCTAACACCATCAAAAAAGCCTAGGGCTCCACCCCTGGGCTTTTTTGTGTTCCAAATCCACCGGCTAACACCTAGCCTAGTCTCATTGCGATACTCCTCATATGCCTAGGTCACACGGCCTGCTGCCGTGCGCAGCGCTGCGTGGCAATCCAGCAGGCGACCTCCTTGGACAGAGCGAAGAACCCCCTACGATTAGGTACTTCGAATAGTGGCACCTCAATCGTTCCTCGCTGCTTAGCCTTACGAAACGCATCGTACGACGTGTAACCCAACTCTCTCCACAACGCGCTGCCTCCCACCATCAAGCCATATCGGCCCTTAAGATCGAGTTCTAATTCTGATGCCAGGATTTGGATTTGAATGGGCTCACGCATCGCACTTAATGTCCGGCTTGGTCACAGTTAATAGTAATAAACCGACTCCTTGCGCTCCAGCCGTAAGACTTCTACATTTTTTACGGTACAAAGATCAGCCGGGAATATTTAAATGTCTGATTTTAAAAGAATTGCAAAAATTTATTCGGAGTTCGCAGAGAGCTTGCGCGAACAAATTTCGGAAAATAGTAATCCCCGTAGCAATACCGTGGAAATGCTCGCAGTAGGCTATTGGTTCGAAGGACTGAGGCAGCGGACAGGCCTCAAAACTGCATACGCCCTTGAGCTGCACTTTGAAAAGGAGTCGTTCCGAAGGAATAGCAATGGCACGATCCGGCATTACCGGAGCAAGTGGTCAAGGTACGAACAGAAATTGATCTCGCCCAAGGCCACTACCCTGAGCAGGGTAGAATTGCTAGCACCTGGATCTTCCCGCGACTTGCTCCATCCTATATGGACGTTGATGAAGCAGATCTCCCGACAACAGAAGATCAGCTTCGAAAGTTTCTTCCGAACGCTCAACACCGAAGTCCAGCTGGTGCTTTACCGCAACACCAGCGACATGATTTGGGACAGTTCTCAACGAGAACCAACCACTCAAGTTCTATTTGAAAAGCTCGAACGTAGGGCGAGCCTAGATAGCCTCGCAGCGCTGATCGCGATAGTGGTCGAAGCGGATCATCTAGGTCGAAAATCTCTCGCTATCAAAGCAGCAAACTCCTTACACAAAGTGCTTCTGATGTTGGCGATGGAGCTTCAAGCGCGCGGTGTTGCCGTTGTGCTAATGGATTGGCTGGCGTTCAACGTCCTACCTCTTGGCGTGCCTGCGCACTTGCAGATCTGGATGAGCAGCACTGATTACATCCATGCGTCAGCCCATTTGAACACGATGGTTTATCAGCATCCAGAAAGGCGCGGAAAAGCCTTGCCTTGGAAGCTTCGTAACAGGGTGATGTGCAAGCTTCTTGCCGGGGATATGGGGATTGACGTTTTGCACGCAATGCGACCGCAGTTCGGGTTGCGGGAAGACATTGGGGAAATCGCGGTCGAGTTGGTCGATGAGTTTAAGAAGACGTCGGCACTCAGGACTTGGGGGTGGATGTGCATCGCTGATGGCACCCCCCAGGTAGTGCCCCCCGTAGCGCTGTTGTAGCCGTCCCATCATTCGCTAGGCGAATGGTCAAGTCCAATGCAAATGCCTGGTCACGTCCGATGCAAACGACTGGTCAAGTCGAATGCAAACGACTGGTCAAATGGGGTGCAATTTCCCA
>NZ_JBUZVP010000059.1:0-11100 GCF_055409485.1 Pseudomonas sp. A125 | reverse complement strand
TGAATGGTGGCGCGTTCTTCAACGCTGAGTTCGGAATAAGACATAGGGGCAGCACCGTACCGGAAAGGTCAGGTGTTGCACTCAGTTTTTGCCGCCGCCGGCTGATTGAAGAAGACCATGTAGCGATCATCAGAAAGCTTGCCATGTTCGTCGACACCGAAACATACGAAGTCGATTGCGCTGGGGCTCTCAATGTTGACCGAGAGAGTGAATGAGAGACCGGGAAGAATATTTGCCAGAGGCATACGCTGGCCTTGGGTGATCTGCATGCATGGTTCCTTGTGACGATTAGAGCGCCTAATTATGAAACGGCCAAGGTGATACAGCCATTTTCACAGGAGTGGCTGGTATATCCGTAGGCTTAAACTTAACGGCGCTCGATGTTTCTGCAAGTCTTATACGGCCAATGAGGTCGCAGCGGGAAATTCCTATGGGAAGAACTGTTCATTCTCTCGAGGACACGGGGCAATTCATCATGGGTTGACGAGGCCGATGATGCTTGCATACAACCAAAATAGAAATCCCGCGGCGGCCGTGTGCCGTCGCGGGATTACTTGTCAAGCATGAATCTGCTGAAAGCGCCTGCTAGCACGAAAGCTTAGACATACTGTTTTTTGCCGCTCCTTTCGATTGGGTGGCCTTTAAATACGTGTGGGCCGTCCATGGTCAGCTCAATTTTGTCTCCCTTTCGAGTCAGCCACGGGGTGGCTTCGCTGCCGGCTTTGGAGGTAACTCCGGACGGGCTAAGCAGGACAAAGTCCTGGGAAATTTCGATCTGCCCGATCACATAGGTATACACCATTGAGCTAAAAAACCCGGATTTGAACTCGAATGCGCATTCCACGACCTGGTCGCCATACTCCATCCGCATCTTAGGTTTCAGCGATGCCACCGAAACCGCACCGTTATCTACTGCTGAATAAACGCTGCAGACCAGCGCTACCTTGCCGCCCATGAGCTGCGAGATTGCTGGGTTAATTTCGACGGTTTCAATACCAGGAGCTGAGGTGCTGGCGCTGACCACGTCACCGGTATGGAAAACGAAGGGATCGACGTCAAAAGCCCCACGCTTGTCAGGTGCCTGGATGATGGACATTCGCCCATCAGGGCGAAGGATGCCGATTCGCAGATCGAGGTCGTCGTTGTCAGATCCGTCGCCGTTATCAACCCACGTAGCGCTGACGCGAATTACCTTTGGAGCTGACGGCCCTTTTTCGAGTGACACCTTGTGGCTGCTGCCAGGCTTGTCCAGTTTTACCACGGTCTTAGCGATGTTGACGGGCTTCGGAGGCGGTGCAGGTGTTACCGCCTGCCCGGAGGATGCATCGTCTTCAACTTCGATGCCATAAAACCCGCAAAGTCCGGCAAGACCTGAGGCGAAACCTTGCCATACAGATCGCGCTTTGAGCTGGCCGTTCCGGACGTACAACTCAAGCACGATGATGCCCGTCTCTTGTGAGAAGGGCTCAGGTGCCAGTTCCAGGGTTTGGTCCCCGGCAATGACGATAGCGCGTAGGTCTTTGACTGCTTCGAAGCCGCCGGCGCTGCCGTCTTGCGTCAAAGTAATAGCGATCTTCGTTATGTTGGCAGGCAGTCGAGACGAGTCGAAGCTGATGCTGTGACTCACCGTGTCGCTACGAGCGACCGGGGGCGCGAATGTCGCCGCGCCTGAAGAGTGCTCGGGTGCATTGAAGAAAACCATGCCGCTGTCATCCACTACCTTGCCAGTATCGGTGACCAAAAACGCAGTAAGGTTCACGTCTAGGTTGTTACCTGCCGCATGGGTAACTTCCACCCGCCCTTGGGAGGAAAAGATTGTTGTGTTCTCGCCGGGTTTGAGTGACTGATTCAATTCATGCCGCCTATTCCATGGGTTTTCGTAACGCATTGTTCATGCGCTGCGCTTTTGTTGTTTGAGCGCGAAGGCCGGCCAATGGGGAAACATCCCTCATTGGTGCTGATCGCATTGATGCAGTTTAACGGCTTGGCCGCTGGCGACCGCCGAGACATCCATTCTCCATTTACACACCGTCTGAAACCCAAGTTTGGAACGTACGAGAGGGAATGTTGTGCGCGACATTGAAAGTCCTCTCAGTCCCGTTAAGTTCTGTTCGTAGGAAACAAAAACATCTGCCCGGCGTTCTGCACCGGAATTCGACAAGGCATTTTAAGTGGTGCGGTCTCCTCCTAGATGGCAATATGCTACATCTATTTGCGCTCCCCCTCATCATCCAGGGTCTGGCGTTTAATTTCTGACAAGGACCCGTTGGATGCTAATCGCACTTGTGGTTTTGAACGCCCTTTATTTGATCTGCAGTCTGCTGTTCAACGCCGAGCTGCTCAACATGGCTGGCGCTGATATCCCCCTCCGAAAACTCGAAGTCCTTGAGACCTATAGCCAGATCCTGGCGGCGACGAGTATGTGCTTGCTGGTATGGCGAATCTGTTATCGACGATACCAAGGCAAGGGGAGGGTGCTGTGGGTTTGGCTCGGAGCATCGACACTTGTCGTTACGCCGTTAACGTGGTGGTTTCAGGGTGCGGCACCGGATTGGATCGCAGAGCAGTTCCCCGGCTCGCTACGGGTCAGTAGCCTCTACGCATACGTCACCAAAAAGGGATTGCTCTATGACTCCCTGACTATTCCGCAGATCCCCTATAAGGCTTACAAGGATCAGGGAGAGGGGAAGGCTTTTATAGCAAACCTCGGCGTTCTGATGAGTGTTCAAGGCTCTTACGTCGAGCGCATCGACAGGAACTTCCAAGGCTTTTCAGCTGCTGTTTTTCGTGGCTACACCGTCCGTAATGGAGACGCGTTATACGAGCGCCTGCAAGAAACTGTCGTACCCACCATCAGTGACATCAGCAGGGCGTATGCACAGCTCGAAGGTTTTCGTGCGGGAGGCATCTCGGGGAGTGAGTGGCGACCGATCAAATGGCCGAATGCTGGAGCAGATTTGGAATACCAACCAACTATCGACGAGTACGCCCGGTCAATCAATCCCGGTGTGCGGGCACGAGATGCTCTGGCCAACACGACCGAGGTTCGCCACATGGCGAAGATCAAGCTCGGTCCTCTCTATGTGAAGGGCATGAACCTTCTGGCTACGCGAGAGCAGTACCAGGCTTATCTGCCTGGCATTGCCGACAACATGGCCTATGAGGTCGCTCACACCGACATCCACGGTGCTGAGGGTTTGAACGTCCTCAAGAATATGTGGTTTATCCCCTTCTCCCTTCTTAGCGGGTTGTTCTTCGGCGGCATCAGTCTTGTGGTCTTGATCATCTCGGGTATTGAGGCGCTTCGAAGCCTCCCCGGGCGAATTCGCTTCGTTCGACCGGTCGCCGTGATTTCGATCGTTATGCTGCCTCTCGTTGTTGGCAACGCAATTGTCGATAGCCCCGGTTATAGAGATGCGTTCAGGAGCTTGGGCAAACAGCCAGTTGTGCTTGCCACCGTTTTCCATTGGGCCATGTCCTCAGAAGCAATGCTTTACAACATTACAAGGCCTCTGCTGAAAGCAGAGTGACCTACACAAAGGGAGAGTCACCGTGCGTAAAAAGTTTCTCGTTTCAGTACTGGCATTGACCATCGCAGCATCAACCTCTGGCTGCGCTGAGTTGGGTATCAACAAGCAACAGGCTGGTACCGCAGTGGGTGTCGTTGCTGGCGCTGTCATCGGGCAGTTCATCGGGAAAGGCAACGGACGGATCGTGGCAACCCTTGTCGGCGGTGCACTGGGCGGTTACATCGGTAACAAAATCGGTGCAAAACTCGATGAGCAGGATCAGCAGGCTCTGGCACAACGCACGCAAGATGCATTGAACGCGTCGCCGAGCGGGTCCAGTCTGCCCGTGTCTTGGACATCGGCCCATTCTGGCGCGTCGGCGGAGATCGTTCAGGGCAAAGAGTTCACCCAAACCAAAACGGTTGAAGTGAAACGTGCTCCGAAGATCGTCGCCGTCCCTTCGATGAAGCTCATCAACGAACAGTACGTCACCAAAAGTAGTTCGAATGTGCGCGCCGCGCCTGAAAAAGGCGCAGACAAAGTGGGTGGTTTGAAACCTGGCACCGAGTTCACTGCCGTTGGTTCGACAGGCGACTGGATTCTTGTCGGCCGCAAGGGTGTAACTGTCGGCTACGTCCACAAAGATTTGGTTGAACCAAAATCAGTAGCCGTTGCGAAGCGTGTGAAGTCCGCGGCCAACCTGGACGAGATGAACGTCGCTGTTGACAAAGAAACAAGGGCCTTCGATCTCGATTCGATCCCGACGTTGCCAACTCAGCAGGTCGCTGCTGAAACGTCTTGCCGGCCGGTGACCGTGAGCCTCAAAGCGGCCGACGGAAACACTGTGCAGGAGAAGAACACCTTCTGCAAACAAGCCAACGGCACCTGGGAACTCATCTAAGGGATCTTCATGAAAAACCGCGCACTCGCTCTCCTTGTAGTGGGTGCTTGCGGCATCGCGCCGCAAGCCTGGGCACACCAGCTCGCCTACTCGAAGACAGAACAGATCCAGGTGAACGTTGATGGTGAGGCGACATCCTGGTGCAAACCAGAAGTGGCCATCACCATGCAGCGCCCAACTTGGGATGACCAGAAGCCGCTGAACACGCTTCTATCGAAGCTCCCGTATATTCTTGGCCAGGAATGCCCGACGGCCCAGGTCACCTGGAAAGCAGTCGACGCAAAGGGGGCGGTTTACGCCACCGGCGCGGGCAATGCGAGTAATCTGGGCCTGGCCACGCTGACTTCACCGACTGCCGCTACGGCCGCTGCCGCGCCCGCTGTTTCGGTAGCCCCCGTGGCTTCTCCTCCTACTCCACCAGCAGCTGTGGCGGCTGCATCTGTACTACCAGCCGTCGCTGCGCCTACTGAGCCTGCCGGTGCAGCGCCTGTGGTTGCTGCACCGGCCCCAGCGCCTGTAACGGCACCTGTGATACCACAACCAGCACCAGAGGCTTCACCCGTGCCAGTGCAACCGGTGCCGGTGGCTCAAGTACCTGTGACGGTTGCCCCTGTAGCTGCCGTGGCCACAGTACCTGTGGAGTCAGCTCCAGCCGCCCCCCCTAAGCCTGCCGCTCCAGCTGAAGCGCCGGCCGCTGTTGCCGCCGTTCCTACCGGTGACTTCGGCCGCTCATTGGTGCTGGACAACCGGAACCTGATGGGGATTACCGACGGAAGTGGATGCAAATGGGTTATCAGTAAGTCGGTAACTGATGAGTCCGATCCAAGTCTGTCCTTTGCGTCGACACCCGCCATGCCTTGCTCTGCATCGGGCTATGCCGAGGGGTCCTATGACAAATTGCGTTGGGCGGTACCGAACACCTATCGCGGTGATACCTGGTCAAAAATAACCGTGCACCCGAGCGGTCTTATGTTCAACCAGGCACTGGTCCCAGCGGTGAAAGGCAAGGCGCTTTCATTCCTGAATAGCCGGGCAGACCAAGCACTCTTTCAGTTGGGTGAACTGCATGCGCGTAGCATGAAGGTGTATTTGGCCTTTGAGCGCCCCAACTACCGTGTCCTGTCGCCGTTCTCCAGTGATCCGTATTATGTAGTGATCACTGCAGATGAGGCATTTGCTCTTGATGCGGTTGAGTTGAAGCGCGCTGTGGTTGAGGTCTACCAATTGGTGAAGGCAACGTCGCCAACGACCGTCGGCCTGTCGAACCTCTTCTTCGCCAAGAATTTCGAAGCGCTTTACCCCGAGGGATACGCGTCGGAAACCAAAGACAGCATTCTCAAAACGCGTATGGGCGAGAACCGTGGTGAGTTTTACTTCGATGCTCGCCAAGGGAATAACTTCGCCCTGCGTCGCGAGGAGATCCGCCTGAGAGAAGTACGTCGTCTGCAGCAGCAAATGGCAGAGCTGCACACACGCGTCTTGGCGCGTTACGAACAACTCAAATCCGGGATGAAGGAATTCGAAGGTCGGGAGGCTGAGGCGCTGGCGCAGATGGCTGGTATTAAAGTCACCTTCCCATCGCCGATCGCAATGCAGGACCCGAGCTCTTCAAAGTCCGCTGTGCCGATGATGATTCACGTCACTGGAAAGAGCGGCGACTTCTACGAGGTCGACTTCCCACGTAAGGGGCGTGTACAGGCTGATGCTGAACTGGAGAGCCAGTGGTACGTGCTGCCGGCGGCAAACATGACACCCTTCCTGGCGCTCGAAGACGGTCGCGCCGTTCCTACGTATCGCGTGTATACCGCTGGCGCGGCTGAGGCCTGCAAGCAAGACCACTGTGCTGACAGAGTGTCATTTGGTGCCGTACTGGCCAAGGAATTTCCTAGCGCCGGGATCGACTTCAACTGGACGCCTGCAGTCTCTCAGCAGCACGTGATTGATTGGCAGCAAGCATCTGCTCAAATTCAGTAAGGCAACCGACTATGAAAACGATGAACAAGAAGCACATCCTCATCGCCGCTGCGGTCGCCGGTATTGCGATTCTTGCAGCTGGTGTGGGGTTATCGAGCTCCGGCAAGAAGCAAGCGCTGCGCCAGTACGATGAGATGAAGGAACAGTACTTCCTCGAGAACGTCCTGAGCGAGGGAGATATTTCCTATTCCTTCTGGTCGGGAAACGTCACCGTTGAAACACCAGAAATCCGCCTGGTTGCGGCAGAGACCAACGGCGCAGATAAATTCCTGAAAGGGATTCTGGGGCTGCTCGGTGGAATGGACTCCGGGGCAAAAGAGTCTGCCCTGGTCGAATGGTCACGGTATCTGCTTTCTTCCAGTACTGGTGGAGGTCGTGCCGGTGGCGTTTACTTGAAGGCCGACACCCTCAAGGTTAGCCGCGAAGGTGATAACAAGAAGGGCGAGATTCATGTCCAATTGTTGGGCATGGACATGAGTACTCCTTACCTGTCGCACAAAGGCACAGATGTGGTCCTGCCCTCGGAAGTAGCGGATGAGATCCAGCCGCGCGCGGAGATGGATCAGTACGGAGGCGTGGTCAAGTCGCCCTACTCGTGGGGTAGCAATATCGTCCAACGTCTGCCGTTCACTGGTGCATTTATCACCGGCGCTACAGGGGAGTTCGGCACCAAAGTTGACTTGGACTTCAAGCTCACGCGCTCTAGCGACGGCGAAGGCTCGGTCGAGTTTGTAGTGGTGCATCGTAATGACGGCAGTGAAGTTGGCAGGATTGTGCGCGAGGCTAAATTTGCGTCCATCCCAGAGCTTGACGATGTCCAGGCGCAACTCAAGAGCGCGCTAAGTGGCTTCATCATGGGGGCTTACAGTACGTCCATGGGCCAGGCCGTAATTGCGGAAGCCGCAGGTGACTTTGCTCGTAAGACCAAGGTGGCCAGCTACTCGCTGACCTACAAGGGCTTCGACCAGTTAAAGGAGTCGTTCGACGAATTCAAGGCCGCTACCAGGCGTGAGGAGTTCACCGGCTTTTGCAATGAAACAGGCCTATCAGTTTATCAGAGTGACTTTGGAGTCAAGGGCAAGGATCACAGCGATTCGGAGTGCGCGATCGCTCAAAAGCTAGCCACCGATGCCAAGTTTGAAGAGTCCTACATTTTCAAGGAAGACAAGTCGTTATTTTCCGGCCTGTTCGTGAGCAAAAGCTTCACGCTTGAGACGAACTGATCACCACATTTCCTAGAACCTGGAGTGCGATCCGCCGTACTCCACGGTCACCAAAAAAATTTCAAGACAAAGGCAGGCATTTCATGACGAAGGTTTCCAAATGGGCAATCACGGCGTTCTGCTCGGTGCTGCTGGCCGCTTGCGATTCAAGCCAGGACAAAGCTGAAGAACTGGTCAAGTTGATGGGCATGGACGTCCAATACAAGATGGTAGTGCAAGTCGCCACGTCGGGTTATGCATCCAAATATCGCGAAGTCGCGCCAGAAAAAATCAAGGCCGTGATTGAGGACAACATTTCCCGGGACCTACTGAAAGATACCTTGGTCCAGGTATACGCAGATCACTTTGATGCCGACGAGCTCGAACTGATGATCGAGGCCAACAAGCATCCTGATCAGGCGATGAAAATTATTATGGGCTCTAAGGACGGCATGAAGTTGGCAAAAAAATCCATGGACGTCCAGGTGGATCTGCAGCGTGATATGGCCAAGGCGTTCGAGGATCGCGATGAGGACATTGTCGACGAACTGGACGACCTCCGAAAGGATGCCCGCGGCTGACCTTCATTTGCTCCGAACCACGGTAATCGACGCGGCTGCTACGGACAGTTCGAGGTAGCGTTTGGCAATTCATGGAGGGTGGGATGAGGTTTATTTTGGTAATGCTGCTGGTGCTCAGCGGCTTCGCTCACGCCGGTTGCGGCAGCATCAACAACGACGATCAACGCGCCTACTGCTACGTCAAAGAGGGGAATGGGAGCTGTGCGAGCATTAAGGACGACGATCTGCGCGCTACCTGCTATGTGGAGGCCGGCAATGGCAGTTGTGCGAGTATCCGTGATGATGACAAACGCAAATACTGCTACGTGAAAGAGGGCAACGGAAGCTGTGCAACCATCAACAATGACGACTTGCGTAACGCCTGCTACGTCGAAACAGGCAACGGGAGTTGCGCGAGTATCCGTGACGACGATCAGCGATACTTGTGCTACGCCAAGACTGGCAATGGCAGTTGCGGGAGCATCAAAAACGACGACTTGCGACGTCAGTGTGAAATGGTAAAGCGCTGACTGGCTTGCTTTTGCCAGGCCGGATAAAAGAATCTCACCTACAAAAAATGCCAGTCAGGTAACTGACTGGCATTTTTCATTCTGCGGCTAACGATCTTCCAAGCTGAAAAGGCGAGTGGTTCAACCGCTCAACCCAGTACTTCGCCCCTGGTCTTGCGCTTGAATCGCCGGCGCAGGAAAAACACCACAAACAAAATAAGCAGCGTGCCTACGGTGAGGAAAATCGTGTTGAACCAAGGAAACGGCTCTTCGCGACTGTTCGTGGCTTCGATGTCTGTGATGTTTGGGAACACGGACAATATTTGAATGCGCCAGCCGTAATAACGAATGAGAGCCAGCTGCTGGGCATCTCGTGAGTAACCCTGGGCCTTTGCCTGAACATCGGCCGCGTCAAACTTGAAGTACCACGGAAAACTCCACCCGGTATCTTCATTGCGATAGACCATTACGTTTTTCGATGTTGGGTGTTCAGTGTTAATGAAATACACATCCCGGGTAGGGCCGTCCGCGGGGTTTTCAGCATTAATGACGCCGTCATCATCCACACGTTTTACCTCGACGCCGGTGATGGCCACCACATCGTATTGCGGTAAAACATAAAACAGACCCAGGGCAGCGCCGGTGACCACCAGCAAAAACGCGCCGAGAATCACTCCTTTAATCCACTTCATGCGTGTGCTCCGTTATAGATGATCGAATTCTGCCCTAAATCGACCTAGGGATTTACTTTTAACAGTGACTTTTGGAAAAAACATGGTTAACAAATGTGTTTGCTCTAGACCTTGTATCTCGAAGGTGGCGAGCCAGCCTAATTGATTTTGGCTCTGTTAGGAGCGCCCAATAGCGAAGAAAATCACTACGTGCCCTGACTGTCATAAAAACCAGGGATATCTCCCTGGCCTGTATGGGTGGCCGCGAGATTTTTAACGAACAGATACCCAGCCTTCGACTACATCACCACCCCACTCAGCTTTCCACTCTTTCAGAATTTTGTGGTTGCCACCCTTTGTTTCAACAACTTCGTCGGTGTGTGGATTCTTGTAGACTTTTATCTGGCGTGGCGCTCGCTGGACCTGTTTACCGGGCACCGCTTTGGCAACCTTGCTCGCGGAAGCCTGCGGATCAAGGATATTGATCACGTCGCGGAGATTTTTCGCGTAGGAAGCCAGTAGGTCTTTCAACTTGGCTTCAAACTCGATCTCTTTTTGAAGCTTCGGGTCACCCTTGAGTGCTTCTCGACGGGCCTCCAATTCGAGGATATTTGCTTCAATGGTACGGTATTCGTTGATGAGGCTCATTTGGTGCTCCATATGATTACGATTGCGTTACTGGCAAGACTCGAGATCCAAATGCCGTAGTGGTCCAGCCTAGAGCTCTCTGAATCTGTTCTGCCTGAAGCGCCTTTGGTGAGAAAAGGAGGTGCTATTGCGAGGCGGAGATCAGAATTTAGGTTTCAGTCTCAGATACTAAGTCTACCAATCCGTTGATTCTTTCCCAACAGGTTTCAGTTAAAGCCACCTTGAACTGCGCTCCGGCTATCTGTGAAATCTCCTTTTGAAGCGTTAATACAGAACATGAGCGGTTCGAAGGCAAAAATAGAGATTTCAAAGGTGACTGTAACGGTCAGACTATTTTTTCAAAATGTCTGTTGGGAGTTGGATTGAAGGCGAAGTGCGGTCTTTAGGTCTTAGTGTAATACCAGATGTAATTTGTTTCCATGCGCTAGAAAAATGCACCACATCACGATGGAGCGCATTGATATGATGACGTAATTGCAAGCCTATACTCCTGGCCGTCGTGTTAAAAGTCGATGGTCAGCTAGGCGCCGCTGCTTCAAATTGATTGTTCATGAGCGCACGGACAAGGCATCCGATGGGTTGGTAATTTGGGGCTGCATGCAGAACGTTGTCATCATCATTTGAGAAGTCAAGATTGAATCCGTAATTTGCTTTGGACTTGAAACCTGAGGTCGTCGCCGTTATATTAACGGTTGGAGTGGGTTGGTGAGCTCTATCTAAATCTTGAATTCATATATAGGTATAAATGATGCTCATTGAAGTGATACTTTTTTTAACGGTGTTGTGCCTAATCGTCATTCCTATTGCCGTGTACTTTGTAGCCAATTTCAGTATATGGTGGGTGATCGCCTTGTGTTTTATAGCGCTCTTTGCACTGGAGTGCCATGAACCCAAAAAGAAGAAAACGTGATGTATATGCTGGCTCCATTCCGTGGCTACATAATCTTTACAAATTTCTGTTGTGTAGTTCAGTACCTTATAGTCAAGTTGGCTCTGGCTTGAAACTGTCCAGCCAAGCATTAATCCACGGCGGCGGCAAAAACTGAGTGCAACACCTGACCTTTCCGGTACGGTGCTGCCCCTATGTCTTATACCGAACTCAGCGTTGAAGAGCGCGCCACCATTC
>NZ_JBUZVP010000058.1:0-11638 GCF_055409485.1 Pseudomonas sp. A125 | reverse complement strand
CCGGCAGCAGCCCGTCGTTGCCTGATGGATCCAACCCCTCCGCTGCTATAGTGCAGTCGGCTTCTGACGTTCAGTGCAGCCGTCTTCTGAAAACGACAGGTTGAACGCCAAAGAGGGGGCGGGAGCGCTGCAACCGGAGCAGCGTCAGAGCCTCCAGAATCGCCCACACAACGCGGAAGCTGTCAGTCAGGGGGCAAGCCTACCTTGGCACCAGAAACGCGCCCAGGAGGCCGCAGGGGGCGATTTTGGCCGCTGCAACTGTCCAACCTTGGCCGGGCCTCGCCGGGCCGAGTGGGGCGGCCTTCGACCAGGGCGGGCCGGCGACCGTCCGTCGGGCATGGAGGGGACGATAGAGAAAACGGACAAAATCGTACGCTAAGCGTGCGGCCTGTCAGGTTGAGGCCCTAGAGGTTGCAGGCGAGTCGTCAGAAAATGCTGGAATCGGCCCTATTCTGACACTGCCCAAGGTTCCGGCCTGACGCCCAGTTAGGGCATGCCTCAATCTGACGGCGGCGAACCGCAAGCGTTCAGTTCGGCGCTCGTTTCGGTCGCGTTGCTTGCCCGCGCCTGGAAGCGTTGATAACACTCCAGCCCGCAGAAGCGCTCGACGTACTCCGCACCTTCCGGTGTGAAGGCGGCGTCGAGCGGGATTTCCTTGCAGCACACGCAGCAACTGGTGGCAGTCGGATCATTTGCATTCATGGTGGCACCCCTCCATTGACTGACAAAGGCGGCGAATGCCGCCGCCGGCACTGGCTTGGCGAACAGGAAGCCTTGCCCCGTATCGCACTCCGCTTGCCGCAACAGCGCGAGACTGGTCGGCGTTTCCACGCCCTCGGCCACCACGTCCATTCCCAGCCCGTGCGCAAGCTGAATCACGGTGTGCACGATGGTCCGGTCGCGGTGGTCGTCGGCGAGTCCGGCGACGAAGGACTGGTCGATCTTGAGCTTAGTAATCGGGCAGCACTTCAGGTGTTGCAGACAGGAATACCCCGTCCCGAAGTCATCGGCAGCGAAGCGCACACCGATCTGTCGCAAGGCTTCCAGGGCTGGGAAGATCGCCGGATTGCCGAACGCGACCGATTCGGTCAGCTCAATTTCCAGATACTCGGCAGGCAACTCGGCGTCAGCCAGCACGCCCTTTACCCACCCGTCGAAATCCGGTCCTACCTGGCTCGCCGAAACATTGACGGCGAGCCGGAACGGTTGCCATGCCAGCATCCGCCATTCGCGCATCTGGCGGCAGGCGGTGCCCAGCACCCAAGCGCCGATTTCAGGCATCAAGCCGGACGATTCGACCACGGGCAGGAACTGGCCCGGCGGCAAAAGTCCGAGCTGCGGATGACGCCAGCGCAACAGGGCTTCCGCACCGACAATCTGGTCACTGCGCAAATCGACAATCGGCTGGTAGTGCAGCTCAAACTGCCCGCGCACAACCGCCTGCGCCAATTCGGTCGCCGTCCATCTGGCGGGCAGTGATGTGCTCACGATCTTTCCTTGAAGACCCGCAACAGCCGCGTCACGGACAGGACAAACAAGCCGGTCAGCGTGATGGCTGCAATACCCCAATGCTCCCCGATGAACGCGCCGGCCGTCGTCCCCGCGAGCACCACAGCGAGAATCGGCAAATGGCAGGGACAGGTGAGCACGGCCAACGCGCCCCACAGGTAGCCGGTGAACGGCTTGTGTGTCTCGGTCGGCAAGCGCTCGGGGCTGTTCATGGCAGACTCTCCGCATGCTGTACCAGCTCGGTCGGCATGGTGGCCAACTGCACCTCCAGATCGGCCAATGCTTCGCGCCGACGTTCGACGAACTGGCGCAGCACGGCAAGCTGCGCGGCCGCTTCGTCGCCGTCCGCGGTATCCAACGCCCGGCACAGCCGCGCCAGCGCGTCGAGACCGATACCCGCTTCGAAAGCAGCCCGCACGAAGCACAGCCGTTGCAAGGCCGCATCGTCGAACAGGCCGTAGCCGCCAGGGGTGCACGCCACCGGCCGCAGCAGTCCGCGCAGCAGGTAGTCGCGCACGATGTGCACGCTCACCCCGGCATTAAGGGCCAGCCGGGACACCGTGTAGGCGTTCATCGAACACCTCCTTTTTCTCACCCGGCGCAGCAGGAAAGCTGCTTCACATCCTTGTTAAAGGTCTGCGCCGCGAGCTTCAGTCCCTCGACCATCGTCAGATAGGGGAACAACTGGTCGGCCAGTTCCTGCACGGTCATCCGGTTACGGATGGCGAGTACCGCCGTCTGGATCAGTTCGCCGGCTTCCGGCGCGACCGCCTGTACGCCGATGAGCCGTCCACTACCTTCCTCGATGACCAGCTTGATGAAGCCGCGTGTGTCGAAGTTGGCGAGCGCACGCGGCACGTTGTCCAAGGTCAAGGTGCGACTGTCGGTCTCGATCCCGTCGTGCTGGGCCTCTGCCTCGCTGTAGCCCACGGTGGCGACTTGCGGATCGGTGAACACCACGGCAGGCATGGCGGCAAGGTTAAGCGCCGCGTCACCGCCCGTCATGTTGATCGCCGCACGGGTGCCGGCCGCTGCCGCCACATAGACGAACTGAGGCTGGTCGGTGCAGTCGCCGGCCGCGTAGATGTCCGGCGTGCTGGTCCGCATGCCGACGTCGATGACGATAGCGCCTTGCAGGTTGAGCGCGACACCTGCCGCGTCCAGCGCCAGGCTGCGCGTGTTGGGCGAGCGACCGGTGGCGACCAGCAGTTTGTCGGCGCGCAGCTCGCCGTGCGCCGTGGTGAGCACGAATTCGCCGCCCTCGTGCGCGACCTGGCTGGCCTGGGTGTGCTCCAGCACCTCGATCCCTTCGGCGCGGAACGCCGCCGTGATTGCCTCACCGATGGCCGGGTCTTCGCGGAAGAACAGGGTGCTGCGTGCAAGAATCGTTACTTTGCTGCCCAGTCGGGCGAACGCCTGCGCCAGTTCCAGCGCTACCACCGACGAACCAATCACGGCCAGCCGCTCAGGAATGGTGTCGCTGACCAGTGCTTCGGTGGAAGTCCAGTACGGCGTGTCCTTCAGGCCGGGAATCGGCGGCACGGCCGGACTCGCGCCGGTGGCAATCAGGCAACGGTCGAACGCCAGCACACGTTCGCCACCACCGTTGAGTTGCACGGTCAGGCTGTGCGCGTCCTTGAAACGGGCTTCGCCGTGCAGCACGGAGATGGCGGGATTGTCATCCAGGATGCCTTCGTATTTGGCGTGGCGCAGTTCGTCGACGCGCGCCTGCTGCTGGGCCAGCAACCGCTCGCGCAAGATCGTCGGCGGTGTGGGCGGCATGCCGCCATCGAACGGGCTTTCTCGGCGCAAGTGGGCGATGTGCGCGGCGCGGATCATGATCTTGGACGGCACGCAGCCGACATTGACGCAGGTGCCGCCGATGGTGCCGCGCTCGATCAAGGTGACGTGCGCGCCTTGCTCGACGGCTTTCAGCGCCGCCGCCATCGCCGCGCCACCGCTGCCGATAACGGCAATATGCAATCCGCCACCGTCACCACCAGCCTTGTCGCCGCTACCTAGCCATTCGCGCATCTTTCCGAGCAAGCCACCGCCCACCGGAGGCACGGGCGCGTCGGCGAGCGTGGCCCGATAACCGAGTCCGGCCACGGCGGCAGTCAACGCGTCCGGCGATATGCCGGCCTCGACGGCGAGTTTGGCGCTGCCCTTCGTATAGGAGACATCCGCCGACTGCACGCCGGGAACTTTCTCCAGGGCTTCCTTGACGTGCGTCGCACACGAGTCACAGGTCATGCCGGTGATTTTGAGGGTGGTCATTCATCGTTCCTTTTCTGTGTTGGCCGCTGGCTCACGCAGTCAGTCGTGTTTCGCGGGGAGTTCGCAGCCATCCGGGCCGCAGCGGCGATTTACCGGCGAAACCAAGTCCCAGATCGACACGCCGATCATCAGGGCTAGGCCGGTGTATACGAGGCGTGCTGTCCACCAGTTGCCAAGCAGCCAGACGGTTCCGGCGAACACGATGGCTGGCCCGATCATGCCGAGCAGGCTGCGGTGCCATTGCCGATGACTCAGCCAGCCCAGTGCATTCGCCAGCAAAGCCACGACGGCGAACAGCGGTAACAGCGTGGAGATAAACAACCCTTCGTATTCCTGTAGAAAGCTCAGCCCGATGGCCGCGCCCAAGCTGGCGAGGGCCGGGAAGCAGGCGGCGCAGCCCATCGCTGAAACAACGCTGCCGAGCGCGCCAGCCTTGTCGGCAATGCGTGTGATCATCCCCATGATCGCCCTAGGCTCTGGTTCAGTGGCTCACTGCTTGACGCTGGAGGGATAGCCCGCGTCTCTGGTTGCCTTGGTCAGCTTCTGCACGCTGGTCTTGGCATCATCGAAGGTGACCACCGCTTCGCGTGTCTCGAAGGTCACGTCAACTTTGCTGACGCCTTCGACCTTGGAAATCGCCTTCTTGACGGTAATCGGACAGGCAGAGCAGGTCATGCCCGGTACGGACAGTGTGACGGTCTGGGTAGCGGCCCACACGGGGGCAACAACGGCGGCGAGGGCGAGGGAGGCAAACAGTTTCTTCATGGTGAACTCCGATCAGTAGAAAAATGGCATGACATAGGGAAATCCGAGCGCGACCAGAACCAGCACGGCCACGACCCAGAAAATGAGCTTGTAAGTCGCTCGCACTTGGGGAATCGCGCAGACCTCACCCGGTCTACAGGCTTGCGCAGGGCGGTAGATGCGCCGCCAGGCGAAGAACAAGGCTACCAACGCTGCGCCGATGAAAATCGGGCGATAGGGCTCCAGCACGGTCAGGTTGCCGATCCATGCCCCGCTGAATCCCAAGGCGACCAAGACCAGCGGCCCGAGGCAGCAGGTCGAGGCGAGGATGGCGGCCAGTCCGCCAGCGAAGAGCGCGCCGCGCCCGTTTTGTGGTTCAGACATGCGCTTGTCCTTTCGAATTTGAATTGGATAGCGTAACCTTACTTCCGTACTCATGTACGGAGTCAAGTGATATGGAAAACAATTTGGAGAGCCTGACCATTGGCGCTTTTGCCAAGGCGGCCGGGGTCAACGTGGAGACGATCCGGTTCTATCAGCGCAAGGGCCTGCTGCCGGAACCGGACAAGCCTTACGGCAGCATTCGCCGCTATGGCGCGGCGGATGTGACGCGGGTGCGATTCGTGAAATCGGCCCAGCGGCTGGGCTTCAGCCTGGATGAAATCGCCGAGCTGTTGCGGCTCGATGATGGCACCCACTGCGAGGAAGCCAGCAGCCTGGCCGAGCACAAGCTTCAGGACGTGCGCGAAAAGATGGCCGACCTGGCGCGCATGGAAACCGTGCTGTCTGAACTGGTGTGCGCCTGCCATGCGCGGAAGGGGAATGTTTCCTGCCCGCTGATCGCGTCGCTACAGGGCGGAACAAGCCTGGCAGGGTCGGCTATGCCTTAGCGTGCTTTATTTTCCGTTTTCTGAGACGACCCCTATTTCAAAAACCAGCCATCCATGAAATCCCTTTCCGCGGCAATCATCGAACACAGCAGGCTTCTTCCTGAAGGAGGCATCCTTGCACCAAACGAATTCCTTCACTTGGCTGACCGTGCTTCGGTGGACCAAGCATTCTCTCGATTAGCCAAGGGCGGGGAGTTAATGCGGATTTCACGCGGCCTCTATGTGGCGCCGGTCACCGGGCGCTTCGGCAAACGCGCGCCGGCGACGGAGAAGGTTATCAGTGCGATAGCTTCGAAAAGCCATCAGGTAATCGCGTTAAGCGGTGCCCGCGCAGCGAACCTTCTAGGGCTAACGCAACAGGTGTCGATTAGGGAGGTATTTGTTACCGGCGGACGGCCGAGAACCCTGCAGCTAGGCAAGGCTCAGGTGAGAATCGAGCATGCGCCGCATTGGCAAATCGCCCTCGGAACAACCATTGCTGGCGACGCTGTACGTGCGCTTGCCTGGCTGGGGAAACCCCACGCCCCAGAGGCAGTCGCCAAGCTGCGCACGTGCCTGTCGAGTAACGATTGGCAGATTTTGATATCGCATAGATCAAACCTTCCTCAATGGATGGCTGAAGCGATTGGGCGCGAAGCAGTCTTTGCTGAGCAGGGCTTCTGATGCTCGTTTAAATACAATAATTTAGAGAACGAATGTCCTAATTTTGCCTTATCTCGGCAAGACTCAGTTACGTCCTGAAAAGTCTTTATAAAACATGCGGATAGGAGGGAAGTGAGTGAATTTTCCCTTTATCTCGGCATGACCCCTTCTAGGGCTGACGCAGCAGGTGTCGATTAAGGAAGTATTTATCACCAGCGGACGGCCGAGAACCCTGCAATTAGGCAAAATTCAGGTGAGAATCGAACATGCGCCACAGTGGCAGGTCGCCCTCGGAGCGACCATTGCTGGCGACGCTGTACGTGCACTTGCCTGGTTGGGCAAACCCCACGCCCAAGAGGCAGTCGCGAAGCTGCGCACGTGCCTGTCGAATAGCGATTGGCAGGTCTTGAAATCGCATAGATCCAAGCTTCCTCCATGGATGGCTGAAGCGATTGGGCGCGAAGCAGTCTTTGCTGAGAAGGGATTCTAATATTCGTTTAAATACAATAATTTAGAGAACGAATGTCCTAATTTTTGCCTTATCTCGGCATGACCCCTAAAAGTCTTCAACCGCGCCCTGCTCAAACAGTTCTACGGCATTGCCCACTGGGACATTCCTGCCGACTATCTATGCCCGCCGATCCCCGGCCGCGCAGACTACCTGCACTACATCGCCGACTTGCTCGGGAAAAGTAACGCAGGGGTTATTCCTCGTGGCGCACAGGTGAATGCGCTAGACGTGGGTGTTGGCGCCAATTGTATTTATCCGCTAATTGGCCATCGCGAATACGACTGGCACTTCGTTGGCAGTGATATCGCCAGCAGCGCAATTGCCTCAGCCGGTGCGATTCTCAACGCCAATCCGGGGCTCGTTGAAGCCATCGAGCTACGCCAGCAAAACGACAGCACGCATATTTTTCAGGGCGTTATCCGCGCCGAAGATCGCTTTGATATCACCCTGTGCAACCCGCCGTTTCATGCCTCCGCTGAGGAAGCCACGCAAGGCAGCACCCGCAAATGGCGTAACCTTGGCAAGCTCGACCCCAAACGCAAATTGCCGGTACTCAACTTCGGCGGCCAAGCTGCTGAGCTTTGGTGCAAGGGCGGCGAGGCGGCGTTTGTTAGCCGTTTAATCAGCGAAAGCGCTGAACACGCCCAACAGGTGTTTTGGTTCAGTAGTTTGATCTCCAAAGCCGGCAACCTCGGCGGCGTTTACAGTGCCCTGAACAAAGCTGGCGCATTGGAAGTACGCACCGTTGAAATGGCTCAAGGGCAAAAACAAAGCCGTTTTGTCGCTTGGACATTCCTCACCCCAGAACAGCAACAAGCCTGGCGCCAAGAACGCTGGAGCTAAGCCAGCCCCAGAGTTAGCCACGCGTTGCCAGCCCGATAACGCGCGAGCCGCCCACGCGCCAAAGACTCACTGAGCGTAATAACGCAGCATTCACAGAGTCAAAACACGTGTACACAGGCGGCGCGCGTGCGCACCATGGCTGACCGACACTTAGCGAGGCGAACAATATGGATTTTTTACGCACCCCAGATCGACACTTCGAAAACCTTCCCGGCTACGCATTCGAGCCCAACTACCTGATGGTGGATGACAGCGAAGGCGGTGAGTTACGCATGCATTATTTGGATCAAGGTCCAGCCGCTGGCGCAGTGGTTTTATTGCTGCACGGTGAGCCATCGTGGAGCTACTTGTACCGCACAATGATCCCCACACTAGTTGCTGCAGGCCATCGCGTTATTGCCCCAGACCTCATCGGTTTTGGTCGCTCAGACAAACCCAGTAAACGTACCGACTACACCTATCAGCGCCACGTTGACTGGGCGCAATCGCTGCTCGACCAGCTAAAACTGAGTGACGTGACCTTGGTTTGCCAAGACTGGGGCGGCTTGATTGGCTTGCGTTTAGTCGCAGAAAACCCAGCCCTATTTGCTCGCGTGGTTGCCGCCAACACCATGCTCCCAACCGGTGATCACAACCCAGGGGAGGCCTTCAAAAGCTGGCAGCAATACTCACAACAAGTACCAGAGTTCCCCACTGGAGCGATCATCAACCGCGCCACCACCACAGAGCTATCGCAAGCGGTGCTAGACGCCTACGACGCGCCCTTCCCTGACGAAAGCTACAAAGAAGGTGCACGGCAATTTCCCTTGTTGGTGCCCACCACGCCTAACGACCCTGCCGCCGATAAAAACCGCGCAGCATGGGCAGTACTGATGAAGTGGAACAAACCCTTTTTGACCGCGTTCAGTGATTCAGACCCGATCACCAAAGGCGGCGACAAGGTGCTGCAAAAGCTGATACCGGGCACACACGGCCAAGCGCATACCACCATCGTCAATGGCGGGCACTTTCTGCAAGAGGATCAGGGCGAAAAGCTGGCAGAGGTTGTGGTGATGTTTATCGCGGCGAACCCTTGATGTGCCGAGAACTGTACCGAAGACTCAGCGCTTAACGGCAAACTAGCCAGTGCATGCCTCCAGTAATCCTTGCAAAGCATCTGTCTCGATCTCACTCGCCGAGACAGGTGCCTCGCAAAGGACTATACCGCGAAGCGTTTATCCAGCCCGCTGTAGCCCATGCCAATTGCCTTATGCACTTTTAACTGCACCGGGATGCGCTCTTTGAGCGCTTCAACATGACTGATGACGCCGATCATCTTGCCGCTGGCATTCAGGCTGTCGAGTGCATCCAGCGCCACCTCAAGTGTTTCAGCGTCGAGGGTGCCGAAGCCTTCATCGAGGAACAGCGAGTCGATACTGGTTTTGTGGCTGACCAAATCCGACAAAGCCAACGCCAGCGCAAGGCTGACTAAAAAGCTTTCACCACCAGACAAGGTTTTGGTGTCCCGCGCAACATCCGCCTGCCACGTATCGACCACCTCAAGCTCCAGCTCACCCAGAGACTTGCGCGCCAACTGATAGCGTCCATGCAAGCGTTCAAGCTGCTGATTAGCTAAGTAGACCAAGTGATCGAGTGTTAATCCTTGGGCGAACTTGCGAAATTTAGCGCCATCCGCCGAGCCGATCAGGCTGTTGAGTTGCTGCCAAGCATCGTAATTGGATTGTTGCGCACGGATCTGCGCAAACAGGCTTTGTTGGCTCAGGCGCCGCGCATCATCACCTTGCAGTTGTGCACGAATCTCACCTTGGCGCTGGCTCAGGTTGCGCAACTGTGTTGCCAACTGTACAAGCTGTTGCGCCAGCGCCTCATCATCCAGATCGACCAGCACTTTCGACTGCTCAACCGACTGCAATTCAGCAAAGCGCTGCGTGCAATCGTGCGCCAAAGCCTGAGCGGCAGTGGCTGCGTTGTTTAGGCGCTGCTGAAGCTCGCGCAAGCTCGCGCGTTCAGCGTCATCCAATAACGCCGCCATAAACTGCGCCTCATCGGCAAACTGGCTAGCCGCCAAAGCGTTCTGCCAGTCGTTATTTTGCGCGGCTAACTCACGCTGCTCGTGCTCGATACGCACTTGCACCGTTTGCAGTTGCCCCCACAGCTGATCACGCTGCTGTTGCGAAGCCTGCCAACTACGCTGCAATGCTTGTAATTGCTCATGCGGGTTATCAACCGCCGGCAACTCCGCTAACGGCTCTTGCGCTTGCTCAAGCCAGTGCTGCTGCCAGGTTTGTGCGTGCTCGTGCGCCTGTTGCAGTGCATGCGTTTGCGCTTGCAACTGCGTAGCCAAACTCAGGCTTAACGCCTGTTCAGCCTGCCAGCCTTGCCATGCTTGCTGTTGTTCACGCAGCCAATCGGCAGGCGCTACAGGCATGTTCAAACCCAGCACCTGCAAACAGCTACTGAGGCGTTCCAAGCGTTCGGCATGCTTGCTGGTGAGCAACTGCAGTTGGCTAATACTGTCGTGGTGACGCTGTTGCACATGGCTCTGTTTACTGGTCAGCGTATCCAATTGAGCGCTGCATTTACTGTGCTCAAGCTCAGCCGTCATCACCCCATCGGCGGCTTGCTGGGCGACTAACTTGAGTTGGTCGAGCTGGCTCATGCGCAACTGTTGCTGCTGCATGTGCTGCTCGTGGTCGTGTTGTGCGGCCTGCAATGCGCTGGCATCCGCAATTGCCTGCCCGAGCGATTCACAGGCTTGCTGCCAGCGCTGATCCGCCTCAGCCAACCCCTGTCGTGCAGCACTAACTTGCGCTTGAGCCTGGGCTATTTGTGTTTCCACCACAGCCAGGCGCTTGTTCAGCGTCTCGCCTTGTGCCCGCACCGCATCTTGCTCAAGCTGTTTGGCCTGCAAGGCTTGCACAGTTTGCGACGGGTTAAGCGCTTGATACTCGGCAATCGCCGGGTGCTCATGCGAGCCACACAGCGGACAGGCCTCATCGGCTTGTAGGGCGGCGCGGTATTGTTCTAACTGTTGAATACGTTGCTCTTGCTCAAGCAGCTTTTGTTTGTCGGCGATCTGCTGTTTAAGGTCGACAAACTGACTGCGCAGCGCCTCACGCTGCTGATTTAACTGCGCTTGCTCGGCTTGCTGAGCTATCAGTTGCGCCTGCGCTTGAGCCTGCTGATCAACAAACTGCTGACGCTGAGTCAGCAGCATTGCCAAACGCTCCAGCTGACGCCCACGCTCGGTTAATTGCTGAGTTTGCTCACGTAAGGCTGCGTCATTATGGCCGCCAAACAATCCATCCAACTCCGCGCGCGCGGTGTTTGCCGCCAGCTCAGCTTGTTTAAGCTGAGTCGTCGCTGCGTGCAAAACCGTTTGCTGCTGGGGTAACTCAGCTGCTAGCTGAGCCAGTTGGTCATCCAGTTGTTGTTGCTTCTCACGCTCAGCGGCTTGCTCTTGCTCGCTCACCGCCAAGGAGTCGAACTGCTCTTGCCACGCGGCCAGATGCGCACCTATCCGCCTCGTACTCGCCAGCATTCGACCAGCGAAGCATTGCCTTGAGGCCGTTAGCTTCGGCAGTGCGCTCCAGGGTCTGCCACGACTCCAGGGCGCTGTATCCAGGATTGGCGTTCTTGTGGGCTTCCTGGATATGGGCCAATACCTCGGCCTGCTCTTGGCCTAGCTGCGCGGTGTCCACCTGGTGGTCTTGAACTTGCTGCTGTTCAAACGCCAGGACGAAAGCCTGGATTTTCTCGGCATCCGCGGCTGCCCGGAAGATCTCAAGTGGATCTTCTTGCAGCACCTTGATCCATGACCCGACATACGCAACGTGCTGACCAGGATCGTGGCCAATACCCAGCTCGTTGCCCAGGATCATGCTGGAAATCTCTGCCCGCAACTCTTCCTTGGCGTACCCCTCCGACCCGAATGGGTTGGACAAGTCACGGTCAAGCCGCGAAGGGTGGCCAGTCCAATGCCCCAGCTCATGCAGTGCGGTCGCGTAGTAGTTGTCGGCCGAGGGAAACTGGCCGCGCTCGGGCATGGTGATGCTGTCGGTTGATGGCCGGTAAAACGCCCTATCACCGCCTGCATGTGTGATGCGCGCCCCTGATTGTTGCCGCTGACCGAAAACTGACCCAGTAGAGGCTGTTCTGCCGACTGAAAACTGACCCAGGTGTTCAACTGCTTCTGCTCAATTTTTGAGCAGGAGAACACAGG
>NZ_JBUZVP010000057.1:0-14291 GCF_055409485.1 Pseudomonas sp. A125 | reverse complement strand
AAACGACGCCACAGTTTCAACAATCAGCTGTCACCGGTAGAGTTTGAAAAGCGTTACGCAGCGAGCCTGGAGAGTGTCTAGGAAACCCGGGGCGATTCAAGGTGATGATTGCGGCCAGTTCATCTTGGCCTATATCGAGGACTATTTCGACGTTGAGGAGCCCGATGTTGCATTCACCGGCCCTAACATCGGGATCTGGCAGAACCTGACTGATGGAGAGCGAGAGCAAGTGGTTGCAGATGCGATTCGCCTAAACCCGATAGTTAACGCTGCTCTGTCTGTGATTTATGAGTTTCGCGACAATGATGTCAATTTATAGACGCGGAAGACTAGGCCCCCAGGGATTACGGGAGTGAACGCACTGCCAGTTGTTGCACACAGCCCCATTGCAGTAACTGGCCCTTTCCGAACTCGGTCTGCAAATAAGCACGCGGCGCTCGCAGGCGTGAAAGTGTCGTAGACCATACTTTCTGTAATTGTCTTCTGCGGGTTCTGGCACGCGCTAGAGTGGGTTGAAATGGCTCCACATTCATAGAGGAGCATCACCATGACACAAGCAGCCAACCCAGCAGCAGCTAACTTTGACCGCACGAAAGCAAAGTCGGCTGTTGAGAGCATCCAGAAGGCCATGAATGGATTGAGCACCGGTTATGAGCTTGAAATTGGGAGCGGTTCTTTTTCAGGAAGCGAACTGACTGTTCAGCTTAAAATCCGCATTCCGGGAGGCGTGAGTAAAGAGCGTACGATGCTTGAGCTGGAATGCAAGCACCGAGGCTTCGATCCTGATACGACCCTTAAATCATCGTCTTACGGCGAGTTCAACCTCGTGGGATATCATCCTCGCCGGCCGAAGTACCCTTGGACTGTCCAAATTGTAGGTGGTCAACTTTACAAGTTCACTGATGAAGCGATTACTGACGCATTTAACCGTCTGAAAAACTAATTTCATTCTGACAAGAAAAGGGAGCCTCGGCTCCCTTTTCGTCATGGATAAATCCTATTGGAGCTCCCTGTGGAGCGCAACTCTTCTCATGCGCCACGCTCCTTAAGAACAGGCGTGATGCGTATGGCATCCAGCCGACTCCCAACTAGAGTTTAAGTTTAACTTGCGGAACGATGGTGCCGTCGTTGCCGAGGTTTGAAGCCACAACTTGGATCACGTGAGAACGGAGCAACTCCTTTGCAAACTCCTCCGAAATGATTTCTGAATCGCCATTAAGCGCAACGAGGTAAGTCAGATGAGTATCCCCCGATATCTCCATGGAGTTACCGTTTTGCTGGGTTCTTCTGGTGATGATCGAAGCCTTGACGGAACAAACTGCTGCCCTGTCTGACAGCGGGTTTGCGATCATCTGGAAACCTCGTACCACCTTCTGTTCGCGCACACCATCTTTAACAGTACCGGTCCTTACTAAGTCGGAGAATACAGCGCTATGCCCGCAGAAATCTTCCAGCGCTCGCCGTGAAAAATCTTTCAAAGAAGCCGGTGGTATGACCTGGGTTTCAACTGGATCGGTATGCCAAATTGCATATCCAACGGCGATCCCTGCCGCAAGAGCCAGCACCGTTGAAGCGATGGCCATATTTCGTTTCATGTAAATTCCTATGAGGACTTGCGCCTAGTAACTGGTAATTTAGCAGCCCGTTTTAAACTGCCGAAATCAAGGGTTCAGGTGACACACCGTTCAGCTATCAGTTGAGAGTTTTGCTGTCATTACCTTTTGACACCCCGTTGAACGCTACAAACGCATAAAATGCTGTCAATGCACCTGGACCCACGTACATGACTGCTTTAGCCACAATCAAAGATATCGCCAGCAGACTATTCGCCATCTGATCCATTTGAGCATTGGCGCTTGATGTATCAAGAAAGGTATTGAAACCAACTCCAATGACCAAGACAACTGCAACAAAGAAAACTGTCATGAACCTCCAATATTTACGTGCAGGCTTCGACAGAAGTAGAAAGGCGAAGCATACGCTGAGGCAAATCATGTAGTAACGATAAGTCCATTCAGTAAATCCAATCAAATCGGCTCCGGCCCCAATTAGCTGTGTAAACAAGATTATTCCAAAAGCTACAAATACACCGCCGACCATTCCCCAAAACATCCCGACTAAAGTTTTCATATTTGTCACGTTCCTTAATGCAAAAGCGCAATATTTAAATAGATGTGATGGCGCAGAATTTAATTTGGTTTATTTCCATATTGGTTTACCGGCTATCTTCCAAGCCAGTAGAGCAGTCGGGAGGTGATGCTCTGTTTTTTGATCGCTGCCTCCCTTGTCACTCGGCGATGTTGGAAGGGAGAGTTGGCATGACTTACAAGCTGCAATCCGGCCTCGGTCAGCAGGTAGACGTCACGTTTGCATTTCAAGCAACATTTCCCCTTGGTGGCCAGGCCCCGTGTCTGAAGCGAATTAACCGTATCCAAAAAGGTATTCGATACGTGTACGGAGAGCCAGTTTCGGTTGAATTTCCACTGAATCGCACTTCCTTGTACCCAATGACCCTTTGCAAGTGATCGTAAAGCTATGAATTGATCTTTCGTGAGCCGTCCACGGGCTTCATCCTGGCTAGGAGGTTTAGATTGAAGTGTATTCATTACGCATCCTCACTTATCTGCATAATTATCGATAGCCTGCAGCGACATAGCGATCTCCTTGGCCGTGGTTACACCGACAAGCCTGGATGATTGAACCTCAACCCCACCAGAGCGATACACCTGAACAGCTGCAGGGCCCAAAAGTCCGTTTAGCTCCAATAAGCTGCGAACCGAATGGCCACCCTGACTGAGGTCGACTCGAATAGTTTTGAAAGCCCCGAGACTGTCTCTTATCAATGTAACGTGCCGCGCTGTGTCGGCAACCTGGTCGCTCCCTGGGGCCCAATTCGCTACCCACTCCACAACAGCCGGGCTTCCCGCAGTCTTAGCTTCAGCAAGGGCTATGGCCAACTGCTGTGGTGTGTTGACCACTACCCATGGCTGTTCACGGGGGGCCTCAGAGGAGATGCCTGGACCAAGGGGCTGTAAGGGTGACGTTTCGCCTTTGAGCATCCCGATCCATGCGGCGATCCCATATAACAAGACCGCAATCGCGGCGAACCTATTTAACAGCGATGGCGCTGACCCCAGTGATCCGAAAACTCCAAGTGACACGGCCAAATAAACCGCCACTACCCCATAAAGGCCCAGAGTTACCGGCCCTGGCAGCACACGTCCAAGCACCCAAATTCCGACAATGGCCAGAAGCGCGCGAACGAATACCAGTATCGCCTCATTCCACTTCCCAACTGAGGAAAGCAGTCCTCCCAATGTCGCGGCAAACATCACCAGCGGACAGCTCATACCCAATGCGATCCCGGCAAGTTGCGCTATCCCTCCAATGGGCTCACCCCCTGCCTTGAGGTACAGCATCACCGCTGCCATCGATGATGAGGTGAATGGTGTTGTGTAGATAAGGGATACTAAGCCCAGCATTACTGCGCATGGGGCGCTGGCAAAAAAAACAAAGACTCTGCTGGCGTGATTTCCATGGACATCTCGCCGGGTTTTGCCAATTGCAGTTTCCATAACAGCCAGCCCCAACAGAACTAATACTGACGGTACGAGTATCCATGCGGACTGAGCGATGGGCTGTATCTCGATGCCGGCTTCGGTTAGCGCTATAGCCGAGCTGAGGACCACAAGACCTGTCGCCATGGGTACCGTGAAAGCTAGGCCTATAGTGATGCCTCTTCGGACTGACGGTTTACCGAGTAGAAGCACAAATGCGAGTAGTGGAATTACAGGCAAAACACCTGGTGTGAGGAACAGATTCAGGCCCGCTATGAATGCGGAAACCACTGACATTGCGCTCCAGTCACTGGCGGCTGTAATCCCTGCATCCCCTTCTATACGGATGATCTGTTGATCAGGGGGATAGCAAAGACCTTTTTCGGCGCACCCTTGGAAGCCAACCCTCACGTCAAAGCCATCAGCACCATGGTTCTGAACTGGTAGGCGTACCACCAATGTGTCGTGATAAACCACCACGTTTCCAAAATAGGGATCTGCTTTGTGCTCACCCGCGGGCAGCACTGCTGCGCCTGACCGAACACCAATGCCCTGAGCTTGAAAACTCAATTTGGACTTGTACAAATAGTACCCAGGCGCTGCCAGGATGCGAATTTGTACGGAATCTGGAGTACCAGTTGCTGACACCTTGAACGCTTCATGGACTGGTAGGAAGTCTTGGTTTGATGTGAATTCAAACCCATGAGCAGGTACCAGCACCGCGAGACAGGTAAGCCCGATGATGGCAGAGATAAAGCTTCGGAACATTGAGGGCCGCACCTTCAGGAAGAGCAGCCATGTTAGATCACTTGGTTCGGGCA
Source organism: Pseudomonas sp. A125 (assembly GCF_055409485.1). Taxonomy (NCBI): domain Bacteria; kingdom Pseudomonadati; phylum Pseudomonadota; class Gammaproteobacteria; order Pseudomonadales; family Pseudomonadaceae; genus Pseudomonas; species Pseudomonas sp. A125. The sequence goes on along the minus strand of NZ_JBUZVP010000057.1, from coordinate 9,913 downwards.
AGCCGCCCAAAACGGGTGGGGCTTTTCCACCTCCACTGGGACAACTGATCAGTTCAGGTTAGGGGCGCACACGAGGGCAAATGAGTAGCCGAAGTCATCGTCATGAGCGGATCCTGATGTTTTTTTCGAGTTGATCTCGTTCATTACAGAAGCGATCAGGTTGTTGATGTCAGGGAAGTTGCTATGCCGGGTACCCTGCAGGCGAACGAACAGTGCCTGCCCGGCGGTTGGTGCTTCTGGGTGAAATGCTACAGGCTCGACGAAGAACGATGGGCCTGCTACTTGTTCTTGGTACGCATACTTATGGGTTACGACCCCGTCACTACGTTCGCCTACCGTTTCGCCTTTGATGAGTTTCAGGAATACCTGGTCAAGCTCAGCAATTAAGTGCCCCAGAGTAGTCTGAGCGCTGCCATGGATCTCGATTACAACTTGCTTCAATGGGTATGCGTGATCTATCCAGCTCTGGCTTGGGCCTTGTTGCAGGTTTACGTCAATTGGTTGGATCCCTGGGTCTGAGCTATCGACTGAGGCGCCCTTGAGGAGAGCAGAATCGATATGCACTATAGGTTTGCGGGACTTAAGGCTTAGCGATTCAAAGAGTTTACGGAACATGATTGCTTTCCTGGGCGGGGGAATGAAAGGCCGGCCGTTGAGTTGACCGCCGGTCGTAGTGACGAAGAGCTCCGCCCTCGGTGGTGATGGGTTGAAGGGCAGCGGTCTTTGTTCCGGGCTGTTGGCGACCTGCTATAACCATCATTTCAACAATACCCTGCCGCCTCAACCCAAAATGACGGTACAAAATAGCGCTAGGGTTGACCTAACCCTTACCATTCCATCCATTGGGCCGTAGAGCTGGTATCGACTATTCAGTTCGCGCTGTTACCCTGCACTGAATGATCAGCCCCGCCATGGAGAGTGAGATGGCCCTTCCCGATTATTCAACCGTTTCAATTTTGAGCTACAGCCCTATCGCCGGTGTGCGGCGCGCAACTGGAGTCCCGATTAAGCTACTCAAGGATGCGGATGAGCGAAACGCTGTGTTCAGTGCAGATGCTACCCAGCTAACCTCCCTCACGAAGCAACCGGACCCCAAGCTCCGACTTGTCTTCGGGCTCTGGGCAATGGATAACGCTCCCTCGCCGGATCTGCGGGATCGAATTCCCCTTGAGGTGATGATCATTCACTACGTCCGTTCGCTGCCTACCTGGTCGATGTTGAGCAAGGCCCCTGCCCTGAATATCATCACTTTGGATTGGCCGGTTGGTGACAGCTACGAGCTCAGAGCCTTCCTGATCGGAGGGGATGCGCCTATGCCACCTGAGCAGCTCCGGTATTTCTACGAACAACAGAAAGGACTTTACCGCCCCGAGGTGGCCGATCTAATGCCCGAGGTGAAGAAGTAAGAAGGCGCGGGCGTCGGTTCAGCGCTGCGATTATTCATCAATGCTCGCGATGTGTCGGCGTTTGAGCGAGTTAAATACTCCAGCTCCGCCCTCAAAGAGAATCCCCGGCACTACTACAAGTCCCAGGCCCCCAATCATGGCAAGCGTGACAAGCCTGACGGCTCCGGTCAGCCCCATCTCAAGTGTGACCCTAATCCAGTACGTTATGAGCAGCCCTAATGATTGGAAGCTGCTCCCGAAGCTCACATATGAGGCCGCTATCTCACTAGCCGCGCCGGCGAATATTGCAGTAACTCCCAGCATCAGCGAACCCTTCAGCCCAACTCGTACATCTGCCCAGCTTGGAATGGAGTGCATGGCGATCACCAGTATTCCCAGCAGTACAGTGAAACCCACGCCGCCAGACGCAGCCATCACGACAGTGGCATTCAACGTCCTAACTGCCTCATCAACGATCCAGCCTGGATCGCCAGATATCTCAGACGGCACGCTCACAAGACCTTGGCCCTTCAGGACGTAGTGCACGATCGTCGCACCTCCGATCAAGGGTGCAACACCCTGTACTGCCATTCCCGCGTTATTGAAAATAGATCTGGGGTTGGCTGTGAATACTACGCATCCAAGGCACCCATCTGTTCTGCCAGGCGTGTAAAGCGCTACCCGTTGGACCTGCAGGCGGAACGCGATACAGGCCAACAAATGAGATAGCTCATGGACAGGGGCCCCGATCGCACCAGTTATCTGGTACGCGCGCCATGTGAAACGGCTTATGCGGCTCAGGGCGAGGTGCCATACGGTGATTGCTGCCGTGGGTATAAGGAGCAGGGATAAGAACATCTGGAGCATCAGCTATACCGCTGGATTAAGTTGGGCGTCGATCAAGTATGAGGCCATTTCGGCTCGCATCATCCCCAAAAAAGGGGTATCAAGTGCCCCAAAATGTAGCCATTCAGGTTGCGGCCGTTATTCTTGTCCTCATGGCCAAGCCCCTTTTATCTGCACGGCCCGGGAGGTAAGTGATGTTCAGCCCTATTTTTCGAGGTTTCGTCCTCAGCCAATCCCAACTTGATGCTTTGGTACCTTTGCTGAACGAAGAGATGAGCAGAGCCAGACCCCGAAGTCGGAAGGCACTCGAGGAAGCAGCTGATGCTTTGTTCCGGGCTGCTGGTTGCGAAGTGAATGAAGTCAACAACGAGCGTGCCACCCCAGAAATGATTGCCAAGGCCGATAAGCGTGACCGCGGGAGTGTGAAGTGAAAAGGATATTGATGCTCGGCCTAGCTGGCTCGCTTGCCCTTCTGGCGGGTTGCAGCGGCATTCAGACAACCAATCCAGGCGTAGTAGGCGTGGATCGAACTCAATACATGTTTGCCGGCCTTTCTCAGAATGATGTCGACACGTCATATGCCCTGTCTTACCGGGCCGGGGTGAAAAAGGCCGAGGCGTCGGGAGTCCTGATCACGAACTCTCCACTTGGCAAACATGTCCAGCAGATTGCTGTACGGCTGGTTATGCAAACACACGTCTTCCGCCCGGATGCTGAAAAGTGGGGATGGTTCGTTAACGTCATCGATGCCGACGTTGTGAACGCGAACTGCGGGCCAGGCGGAAAGATCATTGTCTATAGCGGCCTGATCAAAAGGCTCAATCTCACTGATGACGAGCTTTCGATTGCCCTAGCGCATGAAATTGGGCATGCAATACGTGAGCATGGACGGGAGCAGGCATCGCAGAATGCTGTCTTTGAACTTGCAGGAGGAGTTGGAGCGAATGTCCTGGGTGCTGGTTCGTTAGGTAAGAGCGCTATCACTAAGGCGCTGAGCACCGGGGTAGGTTTGCCATTTAGTCGACGCGACGAGGAAGAAGCCGACTTAATCGGTTTGGAGTTGGCAGCTCGTGCTGGTTTTGACCCTCGCGCAGCAATCACCCTTTGGAAGAAGATGGCAGCCGTTAGCAAGGGTTCGTCCACCCCGAATTTCCTGAGCACTCACCCGAGCGATGGCGATCGGATGAAGCTGCTCGAAGCTGCAATTCCTAAAGTGATGCCTCTCTACCAAGCTAGCCTGAAATAGCCTTGCCACATTTGCGGCCGGTCAGGCTTCATCGAGTTCATGCAATTCCGAAGCCTGGGTTTGAGTAGTCATTTCATCACCGTTCGTTAAGCTATTCATCCATACCAACTCATTCAGTTGCTGAAAGCAGCCAGGCTGCCAGCGAATTCGCGATCGTCAAATCCGCACTACAAGCTCGCCTACTCTTAGCCCCACCCATTCCTATTAAGGTTCCTTCGAATGAAAGCCCATGTCCGCAAACAGAATTCCTTCGCGAGGGTAGCCATAGCTGCGACTTACGGAATTCTGGCTGCCCTATGCGCTCTGGCATCAGATGCCTCAATCCCTACTACGATAGGGGTTGCTATGGGTATCAGCGCTGGAGTTTGGATAAAAGCACCACGGCTGTTCAAGTTATCCCGCTGACCTCCCTCTCCGCTTATACATCCCCACGACCCGAGACGTGAATTTGGTGACCCCCTTTTGAATGGAGTCATCACTGGATCACGGGGAGAATATCCAGCGCTAGGCAGCCCGCCTAGCCGCCTGAAGGCGTGAATCCCTGAAGTGATGGAGCGCTATGCGAGCCCTAATTAAAAATCTTAGCCAGGTTGAGGGCGACGCCTCAACCGTTAACGTTAAGCGGACGACACTCGTCGCCGGCGCACTTATCACCATCGTCGTTCTGATGGTCCTGGTAGTCATCGCGTTCTATGCTTCCTTCAAGGCTATGAGTGCTGCGAATGCGGTGGATGATGCCTGGCAAAGTCAACGTGAGCGGATCCTCAACATCGAGGCTAAGTCAGTGCAGGCCAGCAGTGACGCGGCCGAGGTTAAGATCAGCCAAGCAGCCATCCAGCAAAAACAGCTTGCCTCCGAAAAGAGCATTGCCAGCCTGCAGCAGTCGATCGAACAGTCACAGTCCTACCGCACAGCAAAAGCCGCGCTCGATGCTGAGCAAGAGGCCGCTGTGGCCAAAATTGAGGCTGCGAAGGCTGACGCTCAGAAGCAGGTAGAAGAAGCAGAGAAGAAGGGCGTTGAGAATTTCGACAAGATGCTTGTCGCTCGCCTTCAGAGTCGATGGATGCGTCCTGAGTCAGCCACTTCTCCCGTGTCAGTAGAGGTTCTAGTCCAATTCGCTCCAGACGGCACCATTACCAACGCACTGGTGCCGACTTCCAGCGGTTCGAAGGACGTGGACGACTCAGTGATAAAGGCTGCTGCTGATTTGGCCAAAATTCCTGAAATGGCCACGGTGAATCGTGCGATATACGTGAAATATCTTCGCCAGCGCACAGTGAAGTTCGAAGCCGGCGCGTAAGCAATTGAGGTAGGGAAAGACAAGAAGGCCCCTAAATTAGCGGGCCTTCCTTATGCAGCTGTGGGAACGAAGTTCGCGGGTATCTCGTATGCTCGTATTCCAACAGAAGTACAGTCTTCAGACTCACTACACTCATCCTCAAGCGCTGAGTCATCAAAGCCCGAGACAGCCTCAATTTTCACTTGATAAGGTTTATGGTCTGGGCCTAGCTCAACAAATACCTCTGCATCAGCGCTATATCCCGTCAGCGCCTCGATAACTGCACTTGTCAGATCGTATTCTTCTTTCGAATCCCGGAGAAACCATTCTGGGTCATCAAGCGAGCTCGCACATTTCCCGTGCTGTATCTCAAAAGCGCGAATGAGCACTGAGATCCCGGCTTTTGAACTGGCATCCGCGACCAGTCTGATGCTTTCGATCGATACACAGTACGGCTCACCGTCCTCTCCAAGGGTCACAAAAATGCAGCTATCTGCATCAAACTTGCGAAGGGTCTTAACCAAGTTTGAAATTTTCATATGATTAAACCAGTGACTTAGGTGCAGGCTGGTCAGCCAGCAGGGTTGGCTGATCGTCAGCAGACACCCCTTCGGGCAGTTCGTAGTGAATCCCTTCGAAAATTGCTTGAGCCTTTTTTGGCCCTATACCTTTTACCGCGCACAGCTCATCTATCGAGGCGTTGTTGACCCTGAAAACAGAGCGGAAATGATTGAGCAGTTTTCGGGCGGCTACAGGACCACAACCGCACTTCCCCTCTAGATCGAATAGTGCCTGGCCAATACCCGCCGGTACTTTCCCTTTGCGCATGGGAGGTTCATACCCCAGCCCTGTCTGGGCGTGTTTCGCCATTCTATAAATTATCCCCGCAGCCCGCTTCGGGCTTTTGTACCAGATGACAGTTTGACCCAAAACCACTGCAAGGTAGCTCAACGCACCATCTAGTGCGTCAGGGTGGATCTGCGATCTGACGGCAAAAATGTCGCCTTCTATCAACCAAATGACTTTCTTGAAGTTCAGCCCCATCTTGTTGGCCTGGTTGATAAACCGGCTATCTATGATGCTGGCGCAGAAATCCGCAGCCGTCTTGCGCTCGACCACTAGGTTCGCTTCCAAAACGTAATCGCCAGTTTCGAGATTCCCGGTTGCGATTTCAGCACCCAGCTCACGAAGGGCTTCGGGGATGCGCGATGGAATTTCCCGGGAGTCGACAAATATCTTGACCATTTCGGTTCCTGGTCCGGTTTAGGAGTGTCTTCAATATAACGACTGTGCCCGTTTCTGCCACTTCGAACTGCATACTGAAAAACCATCATCCCTACTGGATTCGGGCACCCTGTTTTGGCTTTGAATTCCCTTATAAGCCGTTACCCTATCCGCACCAACAAGAGGGATGAGTGGTGACTGAAAAGCATCTGGCGCTCCTAGCGTCGACAATTTCATTGGTCCTAGCAACCATGTCTGCCACAGCGCTGATCATGGTCAACTCTGCACGCACCGAGATGAAGACCCAGCATGAAGAGAGCCAGCGGGAGATCGGGAAACTGAACTCGCTTGTTTCGCAGCTAAAAGATAACCAGATTGCCATGCTGCCGCTCCTGGGGCGCCCAAGTGAGATTTCCACGCCACAAGAGCAGGCACCCCAAGATGAGGTCCAGTCTGTTGCATCAAGTCAAGCCGATACGAGCAATGACCAGCCAGATGCGGCGACAGCCGTAACCGAACCCCACCCGACTCCTAAGGTTGCTGTACGGGAATCGCAGCACGATATCCCGGTGGGTATCGCAAAGCCCGAAATCCCTCTAGGGCCGGCTGCCCCGACTCCTGCCGGCGTAAAAGTCTTCAAAGCTACTGACTCTCGGATCGAAGAGTCCCCGGTGCGTGAAAGTGGAGCTCCTCAGGCGAGTATCGGAAATGCTGGGGACACAATCCTTGCGGCTTTCCAAACCCCAACAATGGGGTTAAAGCCCCACCCTGTACTTGATCAGATCAAAGCACCCGTTGTAGTCGAAGAGCCCAAGGTGCTGGAGAGTGTGGACGGGATTCTCGTATCGAAGATCATCTCAAACTGGAAGCGGCCTGAAAGCGCCCGGAACGGTATGGCCGTCGAGATCGTGATCAAGATGGGGCGTAAGGGTCATATTGAGTCGGCAAAGGTGGTCAAATCGAGTGGTGACAAGGCATTCGACTCCTCTGCGACTTCTGCCATCCTGGCTGTCAAGCAGCTGCCTGAAATGACCCAGGTCACCGACGGTACGTACAAGCGCCTTTACCAAGAACGCAGAGTTCGCTTCAGCCCTGAAGACCTCTCGGGCTAAACCAGCTGCTTCAAAAAAGGGGTTATCGGTTTTACGTGTTGTTGCAGGCAAGGCGCAGCCTTAAAACGTATTGGTATTAGCTTCGGCTTTAAATGTTGTTATGCTGGGCTCACCAATCCCGACGGAGAGCGACATGGAACAGCAAAAAAATCATCAGCAAATCGAGCAGCAGCCTGTGGCACACCGGCTCATTAATGCTGAAGGCGAAGTGATGACCGACTGGCATGATGGCCCGCCGCCGGACCGTTTCACGGATCTCTGTGGGGTTGCGATGGCTGGTACTCGCGTTGAGCTGGCATATGCCGGCCCCGCCCCCGCTAGGGACGAACTGCTCGTTGCCGCCGAGGCAATAGAGCGCGTCGTTCACTATGTGGTAAGCAAAGCCGATCAGGACGTGCTACGGCTGATCGCTCTGGAGAAACGCCGGGAGGCCATGGCACACAACGCAGGTCAGGGCCGAGTCAGTGGCTGATTCGCTTTCCCTACTTCACCCGCTCAAAGTTGAGATCGTGGAATTCCTCGAGGATGAACACGATCTGCAGTTCAAGGTTGAGCTTCCGGCGCCCGAGTTCTGCACCGCCTGCGGCGCTATCGGTCAGTCGATTCGTTTCTCCAGGAAGCTGACCAAGTACGTTGACCTGCCTATCAGGGGCAAGCGCACGGTGCTCTGGGGCATGCGGCGCCGCTACAAGTGCAAGACCTGCGGCAAGGTCTTCTCGCCGGCTCTGCTGGAATTCGACGAGAAGCACCGCATGACGAAGCGCTGCCATGCCTACGTAATCAAGCACGCCATGACCAGCACGAACTCAGCGGTCGCCCGCGATCTTGGCGTGGATGAGTCAGTGGTGCGCCGGGCATTGCGCGACTACTGCGCAGAGCAGGAGGCGGGCTACAGGCCGATGCTTCCGCGAGTCCTCGGCATTGACGAGTTGCTTGTCGGCGGTGAGTACCGGTGCGTCCTGATCAACCTGGAAGAGACGACGATCATCGACGTTCTGCCTAACCGCAAGAAGATCGTGATCCACAACTACATCTCCAACATGCGTGGCCGGGACAGGGTCCAGATCGTCTGCCAGGACATGTTCCATCCGTATAAAGACGTGTCGCTAGAGCTGTTCCCAAACGCCACAGTCATCGTCGATAAGTTCCACGTTGTTCGGTACGCCAACGATGCGATGGACCAGATACGCAAGCGGATCAAGCGAGGTCTTACAGCTCCCCAGAAGCGCACCCTGAAAGGAGACCGCAAGCTAATGCTGATGCGGCGGCGTGACCTGGACGTTTGGGCGCACCTGAAGATCAAGACGTGGTTCGATCAGTTCCCCGAGCTAGGCACCGCCTACAACCTCAAGGAAGGCTTCTACAACATCTGGAATAGCAAGACCCACAATGCAGCCAGGCAAGCCTATGACGAATGGCGTCAACGCATCCCTGCCGAGCAAGAGAAGGACTGGAAGGTTGTCACGACCATGATGACCAACTGGGGCGAGTACATTTTCAACTACTTCAAGTTCATCCCCCAGCGGTACACCAACGCACTGACCGAGTCGATCAACCGCTACCTGCGCGACGTGAACCGTAGCGCGCGCGGCCTGAGCTTCGAGATGTTCCGCGCCAAGATCATGTTCACCCTAGAGCACAAAGTGAAGCCGCCAGAAACCAAGCGGCTAGCGCCGTTCCTGGCCAGGGAAATCATGGCAGTCGAGCCCATCGAGGATGAGTTGGTGGATTACGGCGTTCCTATTTTCAGCATCCTGCAACTGTATTCAGAACCAGGAACGGGAGCTTTCCAAGAGGAAGGCTAACAACACAACCAACCACATCACCTAGGGGTATTCAGAAAGGGCATAACAACACCCTTTCCCGAATACCCCAAAAAAGCCGACTAGATGTCGGCTTTTTCGCATATGTACATCAGTCTACTTTCGACTGCTTGGCAGCTATGCCTGCACCGCCGTTGCATAAGCATGTTGAGCATCAGCGTCCTTAACAATTTCGACTTCAAACTCAACGAACTCTTCAGCTAAGGCCTTGTTGATAGCCTCAACCTCCAGATCCGTAATCCCGGTAACCCCTGGCCAGATTCGGACGTAAGCAGCTTCGCGCGGAAACATAAAACGGCCTCGGGTGTACGACTCGCGCAGGACAACATCCACGAGCGTTTTCTGAAAAGCATCGGAACTGATGATAAATCGTAAGTCTGACGAGAATTTGCCACTGAAGTGCTCGGCACCTTCGATTTCGATCACGTTAGGTTTTACGTTCAGATACACCCGATTTCGTACAGCTTTCCGAGTGAACAAAATCAGCCAAGTGCAAATAGCCATACAACTAGCTGTACAAACGGTTACTGGCCAGAAAATTTCTTTAGGTACATAGCCGCGCCACAGGAATGAAAGGCAGCACCAACCAATAAAAATCAACGGAGGTGAAATGAGCTTCCCAATTTGCTTGCCCTGTATTTCCTTCAAAGTGATTCCTCTTTAAGTCGTCAGTTCCAAAGCCGCCCATTAGCCTTTTAAAACAGGTTTTCTCGATCTCAAGCGGTATTTTCTGTACAGATGAATAAGGACAGCTTCAACACTGCTCACCACAACAATGGCTATCAAGAAATTGGTCAGCGTAGCGCTGAAATAGATGAGGCAAGCCATCATGGCCAGATGTCCCAGGCCACTGATGATCATGTTCATCCTTGCGATGCGTGTCATTGCTAACTCCCATACTGGGGTTGTACGCCGGAATCCCAGAAATTTCCGTCAGCCCAGCTCCAGTCCCGCCACGAGCGCATCCAGGTCGATGAACTTGCCGTCAGTCTGGAAGG
>NZ_JBUZVP010000056.1:0-15956 GCF_055409485.1 Pseudomonas sp. A125 | reverse complement strand
GGAACATGACTCCGACTACCCACTGGCTCTAGAGTCTATGGCTCGAATTTTCGAGCGGTTGTTTCCTCTCTGTTTATGGCCTGGCATCGACGGCATTAAACGAGTCGAAAACAGAATCTACGCGTGTCAGCAGTTTGCAATCCAGTCAGGCTTTGAAGTTAAACGGTCGTCCACGACAGGCAGCAATCGGCCAACAGCGGCCGTTTTAGAGTAGGGAAAATAAATCCCCTTTTCTGCTGTCTACGCTTCGCAGCGCCGGTTACCCGGTCACCACGCAAGACTCGCTTCCGGTCGGTGGCTAACCTTTACCGGGCGGGGGTCATACCCGCTGGGTTTCTTACGCCATTTCGTGACGGCTTGCGCCGTCATTCCCAGGCGACCAAGCTTTGCCTGGCGCACATAAATCAGTCCCCTTTTTCTCTTTGCGCAGCAATGGCGTCGATCCTTCGCGCCTGCAAACCTTTGGTGCAGGCTCCAGCTCGCCCATTGCCCCCAACGACACCGCCGAGGGTCGCGCCCAAAATCGCCGCGTTGAAATCAAACTGGTGCCCCGTAGCGGCGCTGTAGCTCAAGGGTAATGGTGCCTTGGTGCTCTTTTCGTCGGATGCCCAGCTATCTTTTAATGGGTTACGGGCGATTTGCAGTGGGCTCCAAAACCTGGCCTCAGGAGGTGCAAGCTCCCGTGGCACCGGCTTTGGACTGGGCAGACCAATACGCCGGCCCATAAGCCCATAAGGATCCCGGCCTCGGCCGGGTTCTTTATGCCCGCTTCGCGGGCTTGAGCCCAGAAGGGAGCGGCGTGCGCCGGATTCGCATCTGCCAGCCAGTACGCAGCCCGTTTGGAACTCAGTTGATCCGTCTTTTTCAACGGTTTAACAGCCAAATCAATACGTTCACAAGTACACTCGCCACCCTAGGGATGGTGAAGCATCCACGAGCGGTACTAGAATTTTCAGCTTTTCGGTGCCGCCGCACGAATTCAAGGGGCAAGCATGGATTACGAACAACTGCCGAGGGCCGCCTTGGTCCGTATGCTGCAGGAGCATGATGCGGCGCTTGCCGATGCTGGCAAGAATGGCATCGTTATGAGTTACACCGGGCGGGCTGCTCCCTGGCAGATCATCCGCCAGGTCAAGCCGAAGCTGCATCGTATTATCAAGAAAGTATCCTTTGGAGAGGAAACCGCCCAGTCAGAGAATGAGATCTGGGACGGTGAAAACCTTTCTGCGATGGTCACGCTCTATAAATATCGTGGTCAAGTTGATCTTGTAGTAACAGACCCGCCGTACAACACCGGCGAGGACTTCCGCTATAACGACAAGTGGGACAAGGATCCAAACGATCCAGATCTCGGCGATGTAGTTCCTAAAGATGATGGGTCCAAGCACAGCAAATGGTTGCGCTTCATGACACCCAGAATCTGGATGATGCGTGAGATGCTAACCCCAGGCGGGGTTATGGCTATCTGTATTGATCATAGGGAACTATTTAGACTTGGCATGCTCATGGACGAAATCTTCGGCGAAGAGAATCGCATTGGCATAATCAATTGGCAGAAAAGCTATTCACCTCGCAGTGATAATAAGGGGGCGGCGGCGAAAACTGAGTGCAACACCTGACCTTTCCGGTACGGTGCTGTCCCTATGTCTTATTCCGAACTCAGCGTTGAAGAGCGCGCCACCATTCAAATCGGTCATGCCCAAGGTTTCAGCCTGCGCGGGATTGCCTGCTTGATCAACCGATCCCCTTCGACCATCAGCCGGGAGCTGCGCCGCAATCGAGATGCCTGTGGCGGCTACTCGGCCCGCGTGGCCCAGCAGCAGATGCAGGCCCGCCGTCAGGTGTGTCGACCGAAGCAAAAGCTGTTGCCGGGTAGCGAGCGCTTCGAATTGGTGGCGCATATGCTGCGTGAGCGTTTGTCTCCCGAGCAGATTGCCGGCAAGCTGCGCAGCATGAATATTCCCAGCCTCAGAGATGCCTACGTCTGTCGCGAGACGATCTATAACGCGATCTATGCCTTGCCAGTCGGCGAGCTGCGTAAAGAGCTGATCATCTGCCTGCGCCAAAGCAAGACGATGCGCAGGCCGCGCTCTGGCGGCGTGGATCGGCGCGGTCAGATCCCTGAGAGGGTCAGTATTCATGTACGTCCGCCGGAGATCGAAGACCGACTGATGCCAGGGCATTGGGAAGGCGACCTGATCAAGGGCAAGGCCAACGCCTCGTCTGTAGGTACGCTGGTGGAGCGCACCAGTGGCTACCTGATGCTGGTGAAGATGAACGACGCGACGGCGACCTCGGCGATGGAAGGCTTCAGTGCAGCGCTCAATGGCATGCCGCTGGCGATGCGCAAGAGCATGACCTACGACCAGGGCCGAGAAATGGCGCGGCATGCTGAAATCACCCAGCAGACCGGGGTGGCGATTTACTTCTGCGACCCGCACAGCCCTTGGCAGCGCGGCAGTAACGAAAACATCAATGGCCTGATCCGCCAGTACCTGCCCAAAGGCACGGACTTGTCGGTGCATAGCCAGGAGGAACTGGATGCCATCGCACTGCAACTGAACATGCGCCCCCGTAAGCGCTTCGACTTCAAGTGTCCGATCGAGGTTATGGACGAGGTGATGCAGGAAGCTATGGCTATGCGGCATGATGCTCCAGCTTCAATTCAATAACCGTGTTGCACTCAGCTCCTGTAACCGCCCACTTTAATGTCAGGAAGCTTAAGCTCTGTTAGTGTTTTGGCTATTCTCTCTCCTCTTGGAAGACTGGTTGAAAGAGCCAGGAATATTTCCAATAACCCATTAAGTCAATCCCTCTACACTGGGCGCACCGATGAGTTTGGCCAAATAGAGTTTGCTTTACGAATGATGCAAGCTGAAACAGGCGCCATAGTAGGTCGCATAGGTGATGCATCAAATCGGCTTAGCGAACACACCCGAGGCCTACTAAAGGATATTGAGTCAAGCAATGTACTTACAGTTGAGCAGCAGGCAGAGACAGATCAAATAGCAACGGCAGTAAACCAAATGGCGGCAAGCATTCAAGAGGTTGCGAGCAATGCACAGCATGCTGCAGATGCGGCCGGAAGAGCAGACACTGAGACGGCATCTGGCCAGCGTCTGGTAGCCCACACAAGCCAGTCAATCACTGCCCTTGAAGGTGAAATTAGGCAAGCCGCTCAGGTTATTCATGAGCTTGAAGGTCAAAGTAACGAGATATCAAAAGTTCTTGACGTTATACGAGGGATCGCCGAGCAAACGAATTTGTTGGCACTCAACGCAGCAATTGAGGCCGCGCGTGCTGGTGAGCAGGGGCGTGGTTTTGCTGTTGTCGCCGATGAGGTTCGCAGTCTTGCTGCTCGCACACAGCAATCGACAACGGATATTCAAAGCATGATCAGCGCTCTACAAGAGCGAGCGCAATCCGCTGTTACAGTCATGGAGCAAAGTAGTCGGCAAGCGCACACGAGTGTAGCTCACGCAGAGGAAGCAGCTACAGCTCTTGATGGAATTGGCCAACGCGTTAACGAAATTACCGACATGAACGCGCAAATAGCGACTGCGGTCGAGCAGCAGGGAGCAGTAAGTGAAGACATAAACCGCAGTATTATCAATATACGCGATGCTGCTGATACCAATGTACAGACCGGGCAGAATAATTTGCAAAGTGCGAAATCTGTCGCTCAGTTAACTAGCGCTCTGAGCGAACTGGCAAAACAGTTTTGGGAAAAACGAGGATAACGCTTTTCAGTATCTCGACAGGGATAACTTACTTTACCATCGGTTATCCCTTTTAGCCGCACAAATTTTAGCCATGGCTTTTCAGGAAGTCAGGGCTATCAGAATGGCCTTAGAAAGCCTAGTCAAAGAGCTGTCACGAGAACACCGTTAGCTTAGCGTACGATTTTTTCCGAATTCTGCGGTTCCCCCGAGATGGGCCTGGACACGGGTGATAGATGCTGAATTAAGCCGTGTGACGGCAGGCTGTGCTGGGCTGCACGTCGGCATGGGCGTGCGTGGTCAGGACGCAAAAACACACTTGCCCGCAATGGCGGGCAAGTGTGTTTGCAGAGGGGGAGTGCGTTGTTGGTTATTGTTTGTTGCGACCGGCAATCACCACCAGGATCAGCGACGCCAGGATCAGGATCGAACTGATAGCGGCAATGGTCGGATCGATCTCGTCGCGCAGCGCCGTGAACATGCGCTTGGTCAGAGTCTGGTTGTCGCCGCCGGAGATGAACAGCGCCACCACAGTTTCATCCAGCGAGGTGATGAAGGCGAACAGTGTCGCCGAGACCACACTGGGCTTGATCTGCGGCAGGGTCACGGCCATGAAGGCGCGAAAGCGGTTCATGCCCAGGCTGCGCGCCACCATTTCCTGGGACATGTCGAAGTTACGCAGACCGGCCAGCAGCGCGATGATCACGTAGGGCAAGGCGAGCATGATGTGCGCCAGCACCAGGCCGGTCAGCGTGCTGATCAGGCCGACCCGGGCGTAAACGAAGAACACGCCGGCGGCGATCAGGATGATGGGCACCATCATCGGCAGCAGCAGGATGATCTGCAGCGTACGCACCACCTTCAGGCTGGAGTTGTTGATGGCGTAGGCGGCCGCCATACCAATCGGCAGGCTGATGGCCATGGTGAAAAATGCCGTGATCAGACTGACCCGCGCCGCCGACATCCACTCCACGCTGTTGAAGAACGCCTCGTACCAGTGGAAGGACCATTGCTTGGGAGGGAATTGCAGGAAGCGCGCCTCGGAGAACGACATGGGTACCACGATCAGCACCGGGATGATCAGGTACAGCAGGATCGCCGCGACCAGCACCGTGAACAGCACGTGGGACAGGCGAAGGTGACGCAGGTTGGCAAGCAGGTTCATTTAGCGCGCTCCCAGGATGCGTTCGATGGGGATGAAGCGATTGATGCCCCAGAAGATCAGGAACACCACAAACAGCAGCACCAGGCCGACTGCGCTGGCTGCGCCCCAGGCGTGATAGAGCTCGACGTTGCGTTGCACCAGCATCGACACCAGGATCGTGCGGCCACCGCCGAGCAGTTCCGGGGTGATGAAGAAGCCTAGGCAGATGACGAACACCAGGATGGAACCGGCCATGACCCCCGGCGCTGCCATCGGCAGGAAGACCCGGCGGAAGGTGTAGAAGGGTTTGGCGCCAAGGCTCTCGGACGCTTGCATGAGGTCCTGGGGGATTTTTTTCATCACCGAATACAGCGGCAGGACCATAAAGGGCAGCATGACGTGCAGGGTGCCGATTACCGTGCCAGTGGTGTTGTGCATCAGCGTCAGGGGTTGGTCGATGATGCCAAGGTCCATCAGCGTCTGATTGACCAGTCCGCGGCGTTGCAGGAGCACCAGCCAGGCATAGGCCCGCACCAGCACGCTGGTCCAGAACGGCAGGATCACGCAGATCAGAATCAGGTTGGCCCAGAAACCCTGCAGGCGCGAAGCGGCGTAGGCAATGGGGAAGCCCATGACGATCGACAGGATCGTCACCAGGAAACTGATCTTGAAGGTCAGGGCGAAGGTGTCCCAGTAAATGCTTTCCTGGAAAATCCGGATGTAGTTGGCCAGGGAAAACCCTTCCTCGGTCTGGACCGACTGAAAGGCCAGCCAGCACAGCGGCATGATCAACAGCACCACGACCATGACCAGCGCCGGGGTGAGCAGCAACAGCATGGAGGTGTGCTCCTTGCGTTCTTCACGGGCCAGGGCGTCTTCGCTGGTCATGGGCGGCTGGTGCTGCTGGTCGCTGGAGTCGGGCATGGATTTGGCGAGATAGGCGTTGGACATGATGACCTCTCGTCACTGCGCAGTGCTGGAGGGTATCCAGCACTGACGGGTAGCGCTGGCGGTGGCAGTCGTCCTGGCGGACAGCAGGGTGCGGTGCTCGGGTAATGTCATGTGAAGAACTCCCAATGGTGGGCAGGTACTTGAGGCGAGCGCGAGTTGTCTGCACAGGTCACTCTGCGGGACCCTCAGGCCTAATGTACCGGGATGCCAACGAATGAAGTGGACGCAATTGACCGGTGCGCAAGCGCTTTATGTCGAAATCGCGGGGGCAGACGGCATGTCCTGCGCCGAGGCCTCTGGCCTGCGGCGCAGCAACGGCCGATGGCTATTTTTTCTGGACGAAGGACAACCAGCGTTCTTCGGCCTTGACCCCGGCTTCGGAGGCCCACCATTGCGCCGAGAGCAGGGCCTGGCGCGAGATGTTGCCGGGTGCGGAAGGCAGCTTGGCCTCGCGCTCGGCCGGGATTACCCCGGTCTTGAAGGCTTCGGGGTTGAGCGGGCCGTAGTCGATGATCATCGGCAACGCCGCTTGCAGTTTGGCATCGATGGCCTCGTTGACGAATTTCATGGCGGCCACCTTGTGCGGCGAGCCTTTGAGGACGCACAACGAGTTGGTTTCCAGCACACCCTGGTTGTAGTCGAATGCCACGGGTGCGCCGGCGGCCTGTACGGCGGTGATACGGCCGTTCCAGGCCTGGATCATGTCCACTTCGCCGTCGCTGATCAGCTGCGCCGACTGCCCGCCGGACGTCCACCAGGTGGCGATGTCGGGCTTGATCTGCTCAAGCTTGCGGAAGGCGCGATCGACGTCCAGCGGATAGAGCTTGTCCATCGGCACGCCATCGGCCAGCAGCGCGATTTCCAGGGTTGGACGTGGCAGGTTACGTAGGGAGCGCTGGCCCGGGTATTTTTTGGTGTCCCAGAAGTCGGCCCAGGTCTTGGGTACGTCCGCGCCTTTGAACGCGTCCGTGCGATACGCCAGCACCGTGGAGTAGCTGATGTAGCCGACGCTGTATTCGTCCTTGAGGCTGTCGGGTATTTGCGCGGCATTGGGAATCAGCGCAAGGTCGAGCTTCTCGAACAGCCCTTCGGCTTCGCCACGGATGCAGTCGCCAGTGGGCAGGTCCACCACGTCCCAGGTGACCTTGCCGCTCTCGACCTGGGTCTTGATGATCGGGTAGGCCTTGGGCGAGCTGTCCTGTTTGAGCGTCAGACCGAGCTTTTTCGCCGCAGGCTCCAGGATCGCCTTGCTCTGGGCTTCCTGATAAGCACCGCCCTGGGATACGAACGTGATGTCCTCGGCCATGGCCTGGGTGGCGCTACCGATGAACAGGGCCAGACTCGCGAGTTGGAAAGCTGTAGTGCGCAATGTGCTCATGGAAAGACTCCGAATGGTTGGCAGATTTTCTTGGGCGAGCTGTAGGTTTTGTTGTCGGTCGCTCTGCGGGACCATGGAGGTCTAATGTACCGGCTTGTCCGTGAACGAAGCGGCTACAAATGCGCGGATGAAAAGTGGTTTATTGCGAAAATGCGAACGGGCACAGTATTTCGTGCGTCGGGTGCGGGCTTGCGCGCCTGTCGCGAGCAGCCCCGAAGCCCCCGGTAGGAGCGAGCATGCTCGCGATGGCGGTGTGTTGGGTGAGTCATAGCCAAGTCATTCAGCCCACCGTCATCCGCCTCACCACGCGCCGAATCATCGGCGCCGCCAGCACCACCACCGGCAACATCGATACCCACGACAGCGCCCACGCGTTCAACCAGCGGCCGGCAAAGGCCAGGTCGAGCGCATGGGGTGTGGTGGCGATGGCGGCCGCGACCGCGCAGGTCAGGCCGGATTGAACGACGCCGAAAACGAAATGCTCATAACGGGCGGGGATTTTCATCGGGGGTTCTCGAGAAAGAGCGGGGGGGCGCGATGCCCGGCCGCTCGGGCACGATCAAGCCGGTTGCAGTTGCGCGATAGTCTCTTCGGTGGTCCACAGCCCGTGGGCGAGGAAGCGGTAATTGATGATGGCCGCCAGGTAGCCGTCGCCATCCGGCAGGCGCGGGCCGGCGGTGGCGTCGCGTACCACGACTATTTCAAAGCCCTGTTCGAGCAGTTCGCGCAGGTGTGATTCCACGCAAAGGTTGGCCGCCATGCCGGCGAGGATGATCTGCGACACGCCTTTCTTGCGCAATTGCAGCGCCAGGTCGTTGGTTTCCGGGCCGTAGACCTTGTGCGGCGAGGCGATGATGGTCTCGCCGTCGAGAATGTACGGCTTGTAGATCTCGAGGAAATCGGCGCCGGAGCCTTCGAAGTTTTCCAGGGTGTTCGGTCCCTTGCGATCGAACATGCAGATGCTGTGCATGACCTTTTCCAGCGGACCGCCAAAATGCCAGTCGTGGTCGTGCGGGTAGTAATAGTGTGGCGACACGGCCACGGGCAGGTCGTGAGCCTTGAAGGCCTTGAACAGTTTTTCCAGGTTTTCGACGGTGTTGTTCTCGACGATGCTCTCACCGAACACCGCCCAACTGGCGCCGGCAGGGCTGAGGAAGTCGTTCTGTGGGTCGATGACCACCAGGGCGGCTTTGCTCAGGTCGAGCTTGAAACCAGTGGCAGGCAGTGCGGGTTCGGCGGGGTCGGCGTACAGATGGCTCATGACGATTTACCTCTTGGGTGCTTGCGTGGATGAGACGTGAATGTTGCTTTATATAAATGACCAGTCGTCTTATTAATGAGGAAAAAAAACTCACTCCAATAGCCGAGGCAAGACCATCGATACGAAACGCTGCAGAGGTGCACCGTCGCGCAGGACCTTGCCGCGCATGACCGCACCTTCCCAGCCTTCGACGATGACACTGGCCAGCGCTTCGGCGTCGTGAGTTTCAGAGAGTTCGCGGCGCTGCTGCGCTTCACGCAGGCAGCTCGCGAGCAAACCTTCCCAGCGCGCCAGCACATCGGCCAGACGCTTGCGGGTTTGTTCGCTGCCATTGGACATTTCCAGGGACAGGTTGCCAATCAGGCAACCCAGGCTGTATTCATGCTCGCCGTGCTCGAGCACCAGGGCCTGGAAGAACTGGCCGATGCGCTCCAGCGGCTTGACCCGGGCGTCGTAGAAGATCGGCCCGTGGCGGGTTTCGATCGAGGTCCAGTATTCCTCGAGGATCTCTGCCGCGAAGTCTTCCTTGCTGGCGAAGTAGTTGTAGAAAGAGCCCTTGGGAATCTCGGCAGCGGCGGTGATGTCCTGGACGCCGCAGCCGTTGAAGCCACGGTTGTGAACCACCTGGCGGCCAATCGACAGCAAACGGGATCTGACTTCGAGGTTGACCGGGCGAGCCATGACAGAGACATCCAGTGATGAGAAAGTTTTAATAAACTAACTGGTCATCTATGTTTCGTCAACAGTCGAATTGACTGCCAATCAGTCCGCCTGCGCCATCTCGATGTACTCGAGCATCTTCTCGTTGCCATCGAGAATGTCACGGCAGATGGCCGCCCGTGCCGCCGCGCCATCGCGGCGCTTGAGTGCGTCGAGCACTTCCCAGTGATGGTCGATGGCCATGCGCTCGTTGAAGTTGCCATAGGCACGGGCGATCAGTGGGCCGGTGCGCATCCACAGGCTATCGAGCAAACCCGCCAGCACCGGCATGCGCGCGATGGTGGTCAGCGCGTAGTGAAATTGCTGATTGCACTTGAGAGCGGCTTGCAAGTCCTGGGCGTTGATCGCGGCGATGTTGTTTTCGATGCAGGCTTGCAGGTCTGCGAGTTCGCTGTCGGTCACCAGCGCGGCGGCCGTCTCCGCAGCCAGGCCTTCAAGCGCCAGGCGGATGCTGCGGATCTCGCCGTATTGCGCGGCGGTGAGGATGGGTACGCGGATGTCACGCGGGGTCTTGAGGATCAGCGCCTGTTCCTTGGCCAGTTGCAGGATCGCGTCGCGCACCGGTGTGACGCTGGTGCCCAGTTGTTCGGCCAGGTCGCGGATGCGCAGGCGGTCATCGGGCTGGAAACGCCCGGTGATCAGTGCCTCGCGCAGCAACTCGTAGATGCCACTGCCCAGGTAAGAGTGATTGAGGGTTTGAATAGGGTAGGGGTTGCTCATTGATCGCTCATGGGGTCGTCTCAGAAAACGGAAAATAAAGCACGCTAAGCGTGCGTGGAGGCTGGCACCCAGCGGTACAGCGTCGGAATGGACACGCCGAGGTTCTTGGCCACGTCCTTGGGCGGCACCCCGCTGGCCAGCAGCTTCTTGGCCGACTCGATCTTGCTGTCGGTCATCTTCGGCTTGCGGCCGCCTTTGCGGCCGAGCTGCTTGGCGACTTCCAGCCCGGCGCGGGTGCGCTCGACGGTCAGCTCGCGCTCCATTTCGGCAAGGCTCGCCATGACGTGGAAGAAGAACCGCCCGGATGGTGTGCCGGTGTCGATGGAGTCGGTGAGGCTCCTGAACTGGACACCGTGCTTGTGCAGATCGCCGACCAGATCGACCAGTTGCTTGACCGACCGGCCCAGCCGGTCGAGCTTCCAGACGACCAAAGTATCGCCTTCGCGCAGCATTTCGAGCGTCTTGGCCAAGCCAGGCCGGTCTGCCCGCGTGCCACTCACCTTGTCCTCGAAGACCTTTTTACATCCGGCCTTGCTCAAGGCTTCGCGTTGCAGCTCCAGGTTCTGATCCTGCGTCGAGACGCGCGCATAGCCAATCAACATGGCTTGTCTCGCGCCCGGTCGATGCGTTCCTGCATCGCCTGCATCACTTCTTCGTGGGTGTACGATCTGGCGTTGGCGTCGGTGGCTTGCCGCAGGGCTTCCTCAACCTCGCGCGTCATCCGCTCGTAATCCTCCGGCCACAGCGCTTGCTCCATGCGCAGCGACGCCTGACCCAGCAGGTGCAGCAGGCTGAACAGCCGCATGTCGTTGGTGGCGACGATGCGCTCCCGAATCTGCTCCTGAATAGCTTCGCTAGCCCGATGCGCTTGTGGTGTGGCAGTCCCCTCGTAGTCAGCGGGGAATTCCGCTTCCTCGGCAATCCTTGCCCAGGCGCTGGCCAGCGCCTCGATGGTTGACGTGCTCATTTCCGCCGCTCCTGTGCTCTTTGGCGAATCAACCGGCCAAGGGGCCTCGACGCGAAAACCAGCAGCATCACGCCTATCGGATACCAGGTCGAGAAGACCACCAAGGCATCGAAGGCTGGCCGTCCGGTGTTGGTAGGCAGTACGGCGGTCACAGCCATCAACCCGCCGACCGTCCAGATGATGCGCCACACGTAGGGCATCACGCGGGGCACGTAGCCGTCATCGAAAGCGGTCTGGTAGTAGCGGCGCAGGCCGCGCTCGGCAAGCGCCTGGCGCTGCCGCTCCGACAGCGCATCCGTCCGGCCATACCAGCGCCGGAATGGTGGACAGCGCAGCAGCAAAGGGGTGAAGAGGATCATCACCGCCACGATCGCGACACCCCACGCCATGACGGCGCCGGCATCGGGCCGCTTGGCGTTCTCGATCACGGGCGCGAAGACGCCCGGAGCACCGATCATCCAGAACAGCGCAATGTGCTGATGGAAGGAGAGCTTCATTTGCTCATCCACTTGCGCAGCAGGCGCTTTTTCAGGGAGGCGCGTTCTTGCGGGTTGCGTCCCTTGTGATTGGCGATGCGATCCGCCGTGGCGGCCTGGCGCTTGACGGGCCAGTAGGAGCGGCCATCCTTGCCCATCGACCAGACGCTGCTGGCCTGGTTTTCCAGCAGGGGCAGATGGGCGCTCAGGGCTTCGGGCGACGCGCTGGTCAGCGCCGTGCGCTCACGGGTGCGCCAGCGCTGATGCCAGAGCTTCTTGTCCTCGCGCTCGCTGCCGCAGGTCGTGTGCCCGACGATGGGTGTTTTGCGGCGGCTGCGGCTCATAACGTAGTGGTCTCCAAGAACATTCAGGACTGATCCCAGGCGTCGATGGTCAAGACCTGATCGGCAGGACAGGCGGCTACGCGGTCGGGAACTGGATGGTGTTCAGTCTCATGCCGACCCCATTCGATTGATCGCGTCGCTTGCGGCACGCTGCGACGCAAGGAGGTTTGCGACCTGGTTTAGCAGCCGTGTCCGCTGCATGTCTGTTACCTATCTCCCCGACCGCTCATTGGACCAACTCCAGAGATTGGGCTCTATCGCTCAGCCAATACGAAACCGGCATTGGCTGATGCCACAACCGAGACGAACACAAATGGCTCGGTACCTGTATTTCGCGCCCCGTGCACTTGGCCCGGTCTTGCCACGGCTATCTCACCTTCCCTGAGGGCACGAACAATCCCATTGCCCTGAAAGTAATCAGCCATTCCCGACAAAACAGTCCACGTGTCTTGGCCGTGAGGATGAATGTGAGCCGCAATTTCCTGCCCGGGATGGACATGCCAAACCACGATAATTGAGTCTCGGGTTTCAAGCACAACGGAACGAATAGGCTCGCCTTCGGACGGCTGAACATACTCGGCTACAGAAAATATTCTCGATTCAACAGTCATCGGAGATCCCTCTTTCACAGTGCCCCCAGACAGGCTGGATATGAGTTCTAACTCGAATTTGAACGGGAGGCTGGTCGTGCGGTCGTGCAGTTGCCGATGAGCGTGTCGGCTGCTGCCTCCTTGCCCACCAGCGAACTCACGTCCGTTGCGGCCATCCAGAAGGTCTTGCCCGAGCGCGGCTCATAGGTCGCGGGATCGAACACGCCAGAGGGGCCGAACATCGGCGGCTTGATTGGTCATGGCTCCATGCCTTTGTCGTTACGGTCTTCATCGTCGGCATCCTGACGCACGGCGGGCAATTGCTGGAGCAACGCCGGCAGCCATTCCTGTACCGTCTCCCACACCACATCGAGGTTGATGTCGAAATAGCCGTGAGCCATGCGATTACGCATATTGCGCATGCTGCGCCACGGCACGTCGGCATGCGCCTGGGTGAACTCGACGTAGCCATCCATCACCTTTGTGGCCGCCTCGCCGATGACGATCAGGCTCATGATGACGGCCTGCTGGGTGCGCTTGTCGGCCAAGAAGTCGTCCTTGGCCATCCCTTCCACGAAGCTGCGCGCATCGGTTGCGGCCTGCTGAATGTGGTCGAGGTAATCGGGCAGGCGGTTCTCGCTCATATCGGTTGCGCCTCCGCGAGCACCTTGGCCCGGAACTTCGGCGGCAGGTCGCCGGGAGTCAGCAGATCGACGTCAACGCCGAGCAGCGATTTCAGTTCTTCTTCCAAATCGCCCAAGTCCAACAACGTGGCACCGGGCAGCGCATCGACCAACAGGTCGAGGTCGCTGCCATCCCGGTCGGTGCCATGCAGCACCGAGCCGAAGACGCGCGGGTTCGCGGCGCGAAAGCGGCCTACCGCTTCACGCACTGCGCTTCGCTTCATGTCAAGCACAACAGACGGTCGCATGGGCATCCTTTCTTATCGAAACTCGTTGAGATGATATGCAATCAAGAATAGAATTTCAAGAACTATTTTCGAGAATCGCAATGCCTTGATTCCCGTGCCGCGCTGTCACTTTCAGAAGGCGACAGCACGAAATATCAAAAGTCGACCGCACGGTCTTTTCTGACGTTGGAGTCGCCTCAGAAAACGGAAAATAAAGCACGCTAAGGCGTAGTTCCCTCGGGCTACACCGCGTCCGCACTGCGCGGTTCTTTCTTCCCTTGCAGTGACGCAATCAGCGGGCAGGAAACGTTCCCCTTCCGCGCATGGCAGGCGCACACCAAATCAGACAGCACGGCCTCCATGCGCGCCAGGTCAGCCATCCTCTCGCGCACGTCCTTGAGCTTGTGCTCGGCCAGGCTGCTGGCTTCCTCGCAATGGGTGCCATCCTCCAGCCGCAGCAGCTCGGCGATCTCATCCAGGCTGAAGCCCAACCGCTGGGCTGATTTCACGAAGCGCACCCGCGTTACATCCGTCTCGCCATAGCGGCGAATGCTGCCGTAAGGCTTGTCCGGTTCCGGGAGCAAGCCCTTGCGCTGATAGAACCGGATGGTCTCCACATTGACCCCGGCCGTCCTGGCGAAAACGCCAATGGTCAGGTTCTCCAAATTGTTTTCCATATCGCTTGACTCCGTACATAACTACGGAAGTAAGCTTAAGCTATCCAATTCAGATTCGAAAGGACAAACGTATGTCTGAACCTCAAAACGGGCGCGGCGCGCTCTTCACTGGCGGGCTGGCCGCCATCCTCGCCTCGGCTTGCTGCCTCGGGCCGCTGGTTCTGATCGCCTTGGGGTTCAGCGGCGCTTGGATCGGCAACTTGACGGTGTTGGAACCCTATCGCCCCATCTTTATCGGCGTGGCGCTGGTGGCGTTGTTCTTCGCCTGGCGGCGCATCTACCGGCCGTCAGCCGCCTGCAAACCGGGTGAGGTTTGCGCGATTCCCCAAGTGCGAGCTACTTACAAGCTCATTTTCTGGGGCGTGGCCGTGCTGGTTTTGGTCGCGCTCGGATTTCCCTACGTCGTGCCATTTTTCTATTGATCACAGGAGTTCACCATGAAAAAGCTGCTTTCCGCCCTTGCCCTCGCTGCCGTTGTTGCCCCCGTGTGGGCCGCCACCCAGACCGTTACGCTGTCCGTACCGGGCATGACCTGCTCGGCCTGTCCGATCACTGTCAAGAAGGCGATTTCCAAGGTCGATGGCGTCAGTAAAGTTGACGTGACCTTCGAGACGCGCGAAGCGGTGGTCACCTTCGATGATGCCAAGACCAGCGTGCAGAAACTGACCAAGGCTACCGAGGATGCGGGCTACCCATCATCAGTCAAGAACTGATCATGAAAGACCCGAAGACACTGCTGCGGGTCAGCATCATTGGCACAACCCTCGTGGCGCTGTGTTGCTTCACCCCTGTTCTGGTCATTTTGCTCGGTGTGGTCGGCTTGTCCGCGCTGACCGGCTATCTGGACTATGTGCTGCTGCCTGCGCTGGCGATTTTCATCGGCTTGACCATCTACGCCATCCAACGAAAACGCCAAGCCGATGCCTGCTGCACCCCGAAATTCAATGGAGTAAAAAAATGACCGAAATCACCGTGAATGGCATGACCTGCACATCCTGCGCCACCCATGTCAAAGATGCTTTGGAAAAGATTCCCGGCGTGAATGCCGCTGTGGTGTCCTATCCAGAAAGCCGCGCGCAAGTCATGGCAGACACCGCCGTGAGCCACAACCAACTGCTGGCCGCCATCGCCGCATTGGGTTATCAAGGCTCGATCCGGGTTGGTGATTTCAAAGATGAACCAAAAATCCGTGATGCACTTGAGGGCGCCGGTTTGCATATCGCCATCATTGGCAGCGGCGGGGCCGCGATGGCGGCGGCGCTGAAGGCCGTCGAGCAAGGCGCGACGGTCACGCTGATCGAACGCGGCACCATCGGCGGCACCTGCGTCAATATCGGCTGTGTGCCGTCCAAGATCATGATCCGCGCTGCCCATATTGCCCATCTGCGCCGGGAAAGTCCGTTCGACGGCGGTATTGCGGCAACTGTGCCTGCGATTGACCGCAGCAAACTGCTGGCCCAGCAGCAGGCCCGTGTCGATGAACTGCGGCACGCCAAATACGAAGGCATCCTGGACGGCAATCCAGCCATCACCGTTTTGCACGGTGAAGCGCGTTTCAAGGACGACCAGAGCCTGGTCGTCCGTTTGAACGAGGGTAGCGAGCGCGAGGTAACGTTCGACCGCTGCCTGGTCGCCACCGGTGCCAGTCCGGCCGTGCCGCCGATTCCGGGCCTGAAAGAGTCACCCTACTGGACTTCCACCGAAGCGCTTGTCAGCGACACCATTCCCGCACGCCTGGCCGTGATCGGTTCGTCGGTGGTGGCGTTGGAACTGGCGCAAGCCTTTGCCCGGCTCGGCAGCCAGGTCACGATCCTGGCACGCAGCACCTTGTTCTTCCGGGAAGACCCGGCCATCGGCGAGGCCGTGACAGCCGCTTTCCGCGCCGAGGGCATCGAGGTGCTGGAGCACACGCAAGCCAGCCAGGTCGCCCATGTGAACGGCGAATTCGTGCTGACCACCGGACACGGTGAATTGCGCGCTGACAAGTTGCTGGTTGCCACCGGTCGGGCACCGAATACGCGCAGCCTCGCGCTGGACGCGGCGGGGGTCACTGTCAATGCGCAAGGGGCCATCGTTATCGACCAAGGCATGCGCACGAG
>NZ_JBUZVP010000055.1:0-16180 GCF_055409485.1 Pseudomonas sp. A125 | reverse complement strand
CACCTTCCAGACTGACGGCAAGTTCATCGACCTGGATGCGCTCGTGGCGGGACTGGAGCTGGGCTGACGGAAATTTCTGGGATTCCGGCGTACAACCCCGTAAAATAGAAGAGTGAGCACTTGATTTGCTGGTGCTTTCAAACAACGGTGTTGTTTTTTTAACAGCCGAACTGGAAAGGGAGGCTGAGCTGCTCAGTGATCACTTTATCCGTTGGCTGATTTACGCCGGCATGTTCGCTACAGGCACTGAACGACAACGCAGATGGTATGGTCTGTGCGTTCTGACTCGTCAAGGATCGGCCAATGGATCGTTTGTCTAATTTGCTCTCGCGGTTCGGCGTGCGGGCCAATCTGTTCTATGACGGCGACCTATGCGGCTCTGCATCTTACGATGGCGCCGAGCGGCGAGGTTATATCCATCTGCTTCAGGCCGGCAGCGTGACGTTGCTTGGTCCCGATCGCAAGGATTTGCAGCTCACTCGCCCTAGCTTGATTTTTATGCCACGCCCCGCCAAGCATCAATTGTTTGCGGGTGAGTCCGATGGCGCAAAGTTGTTGTGTGCTTCCATGGAGTTTGAGGGCGGAATTGATAATCCTTTGTCGGCTTCATTACCGGACTGTTTGGTGCTCGCACTCGATGATCTGCCCATGCTGGCAGACACGTTGGAGTGGATGTTTGCCGAGGCGGCAAATGTGCATTGTGGAAGGGAAGCCGCGCTTGAGCGCTTATTTGAGCTCCTAATCATTCTGTTGCTCCGTTACCTGCTCGATCATCACCAGTTGCGCACCGGAATGATGGCTGGACTGGCCGACATGCGGCTTGCCCGATCGCTTTTACAGATGCACAACTCCCCGGAACATGCCTGGTCAATAGCAGAGCTGGCCAGTGAGTCAAATATGTCACGCGCTGCGTATGCCGTGCATTTCAAGAGTGTCATCGGACAGACGCCTGCTGATTATTTGTTGAGTTGGCGAGTTAGCCTGGCTCAGAAGCTGATGCGAGAAGGGCGCTCGATTACGCTGATTGCAGCTCAAGTCGGCTACGAAAGTCCTTCGGCGCTGTCTCGCGCATTTAGACGCAAGACGGGGTTGAGCCCTCGTGACTGGTTGAAAGATCTGGCGGGGGAAAATGATGGCAAAAAGGCCTAAGGCATTACTGCCTTAAGCCATTGAAAAAATTATGCATTAATTTTACGTTTTTCCAGTTCAACCAGCGAATGGCCTGCCACAAATATCGAAACAGCAAGCAACCCTAAGTCTTTAAGCAGAAACTGACCTGGCGCAACGGAAATCGCCGGAAACCCTAAACTAGGCTCAATGACGCCCGGAGTGGAAAACATAAAGCTAAGGGTTGTGAAGAACAGGCCTGCAGACAGAGCGCCTCCTACCACGGATAGTTTGGGCGACAGCATGCGGCCTGCGATCAGAGTGCCGATCGAAATCTCTAGTATGCCGAGCAGGCTGGAGAACATGTCGACCGAAAAAATGCTATACACCCATCCCAAAAGCGGGCTGTTGCTCACCAGTGGAACCAGGCCCTCGGCCTCGTAGTGGGTAAATTTCATGCCGCCGAACCAGAAGTAAATAATAGCGAGAGCCAAGTACGCGCCATAGATACCTAGCCCCATAGTTTTGGTTCCAAGCGTTAAGTGGGCCTGTACGCTGGACTTCGAGTTTTCAATGCCTATGGTTTTCATGTCTGAGCTTCCAGTAGTGAGTGAGAGTGTGTTGGCTGCCGAACGCCGTATGCGTTGGCGATGAGATGATTATGGCTGGCATCTCTAATCAAGAGGCATCAGAAAGTATTGATTTCAGTGCAGATCGTCTTGGGCGGTGCAATTCGCGATGAAGGGATCGCCGTGGAGAGCGATGAGTGCACTATTTCGATAAAGGAGTCGTTTTACATAGGTCGATGAAGCGCGTTGCGGCATCGCCTACTGTCATTTCTCAAATCTGACTATGGGGCTTGGGGCGAAGGGCGGCACTGACTAGGCTTAGAACAGCTACCAACTAGCCGCGCGGCCGCGATGCACAAAGAATGGTAACTGAGCCGTGAGTGCGGTGGGCGCCCGCATTTATTTCCAAACCCTACAGATACATCGATCTTCGACTTCAACCGGGCAGATAGCTGTTGCAGCAAGCCTATCAATCGACTTTGACGTGTTAAAGAGGATAGGTTTTCCAGGGTTGGGGAACAGCATGCCCTGCAGAACGACACACGTCACTTTTGTTAAATTAATAAGCTAGCTACCTATTGGGCATAACCTTGCAATTTGCTTCAATTTACGCACATGCACTTGCGACCTCAAAATGCAACGTAAGCCCCGAATATCTCCATTATTGTCGCCGCCAGCCTTAGTTACAGCTGCTATGATGAATGAGATCGAAAACTGAAATCCCCCACTAGAATTGTTGACTGGAGTCAAAATGAATAAAAAGCGGCCGGTTAATCTTGATATTCGAACCATTCAGCTTCCTCTCACGGCGCTTACATCGATTCTGCACCGGATTTCAGGAATTATGCTCTTTATTTTTCTGGGACTGATACTGTATATGCTGAGCAAATCGTTGGAGTCAGAAAAGGGTTTTAATGAAGTCAAGGAGATTTTTTCTTCACCTTTCGGCAAAGTTAGTTTCTGGTTGGTATACTCTTCATTTATTTATCATCTCGTAGCCGGAATTCGACACCTAGTTATGGATGTGGGTGTTGGTCATACTTTGAAAGGCAGCAATCGCGCCTCTACTATTGTTTTAGTAGTGTCGGGTGTTTTAATGGTTGCTGGCGCCGTATGGATTTGGTAGCTGTGGAGTCGTAATGCGTATTTACAAGGACTAAAAGCGTCCTTTAAAGCTAACTTACGAAAGTATTTATAATCGACGGTTCACGCTTAAACGGTTGAATCCTTTCGGGCTTCCGAATAGCTGTTAGCTGAAAGCTATCATGAGCTAAGTTTTCTGTGCATCATCAAATGTGTTAATGGGAGCGCCATAGTACTAGGTACAAATATGGCTCTAGGACAATGTTAGATGTTTTGGATTTTGAGGCGGATCGCTCTTATCGAAGATCGTCTAATTCGCTCTGAAGCGCAGGTTTTTTGAAACTATCACCTGGTTGGCACACTGTGCGAATCAACATCAGATATGAGAAAGCCAATCAGGTGAACACTACCCTCGAGGGCTCATCTGTCCAGTTAAAGCCTCGAGTCTTTCTGGGTGCGCAAAAGACAAGAAGGTTATATGGGAAAATTATGAGGCCTGGATACCATGCGTCATGGGCGTGCCGATGCTGTGAGTGACAGAGCGAGAAGCAAGTGAAAGTCCCTGAAGTAGGGGCGGGATGCGCCCGAGTGGCATTTTTTGTCTTAAGGTAGATCGCGTAGCTGTTCTTCAGAATAATCTTCAGAGCGTTGACGACAGCCATCGCTGTGCATTCCTCAAGAATAGAATGTGTCGGAAGGGTGGCGTCATTGGTGTTAGTCATCGCTTAGGATTTCTCAATCTGGCTTACACGGGCGCCTGTACCGATATCCCCGCGGATGGCGACGTATCGATGTTGAATTCCTCGCCAGACGAAGTGCAATGAGCTGCGGCTATAGGCTTGCGCAGCCTTAGATAGCCGGCCGTCGCAGGCGCGCCGGTTGGCCGGGATCTTCTTCTGCCCGTCAGGTGTCCGGTCGGAACTCCAGCACGAACGCTACGACCTTTTCGGCGGACATTTCGCACGGCTTCAAAAATGTCCTATCTGATGTAACGCGGAAGAGGTTGAAGCTGACAATGTCAGTCCCGTCCAACTCCCTGGCGAACAGACTGTTGCGACGTCCGTCCCCAGATCGCCGGACGATCAAGCTGAAACGCCGGCCTTCATAAGTCCCTTCTCTGTATCCCTCCGCAAGCTTCGCGAAAGCGGCATCGAACTCGGAATGCTCCATGTCATCCATCCTTATTGATAGAACAGAGGCGCGGCGGGTGCGAGACCGCCAGTGCCGGGTCGCGCTAAGGTGCCGGGCAGATTCCTGCAGCCGACGAGGCCCGGGGTGGGCAGGATAATTGAGATGTCGGCGCCCGCATGGCTATCAGCGAAGTCGTCCGTCCAGTCTGCTAGGCAACGTCCACGCCTTTCCAGAAAGCGATGTAATCCCGGATACCCTCGGCATCCGGAGTGGGGGCGGGATAGGTCCAAGCGGCGTTCACGTTGAGCGCGTCACCCGCGCGAACATGAAAGAAGCGCGCGGCGCCTTTGATCGGACAGACAGATGTGTGCGGGCTCATCTCAAGCAGGCTCAGGTCGACTCCTGACGGTGGGAAGTAGTGATTTCCCTCGACGATGACTGTTTCGTCGCTTGTGGCGATAGTAGTGTCTTTCCAGATGGCTGAGACCAACGGACTCTCCTTTTGTATTCATCAACCGGCGAAGGCTCGCGGGCTGGCTGCCCCAAGCCGCACCTCCTCAGGTGGCAGGCGGGTTGCGCCCGAGAAGTTTGTCGAGCTCGCCTCTGACATCGAGCGCGAATAGCTCATCGGAGCCACCGATAAGGGTGCCATTGATGAAGATCTGCGGCACGGAGCTTCGCCCCGACGCTTCCGCCATGGCCTGCCGGTGAGCCGGATCCGCCTCAATATCGAGCTCCTTCCATCGCACGCCCTTTTCCTTGAGGAGCGCCTTCGCTCGGCGGCAGAACGGGCACCAATTCGTGGTGTACAGCAATACATCAGTTGTCATATTGCATCTCCGGCAGTTGCACGCGGATCGCTGTCATGGCGTTGATCTCCAATTCGCGGCGTTCAAAGATGGCGACTGCACCTTGGCCGACATCGGAGCAGATGCTGACGATTGGCCGCTATCCAGGCGACATGGCCCAAAGTGCTTTCACCGCCAGGCAGAGGCCGCACGCGCCTCCTGTAGCGCCGAGCCGATGCTCTAAGGTAACCGAGCCTCGATTGGGACGGAAGCGGTCCCGCTCGAATCGCCCATCATGCTGGTCGAGCATATCAGGACGACGGATAGTGCAGGAACTTTCAAATTGAGCTTGATGTCGAGCCAGGTATCGCGAGCGAAGGCGTTCTAGAGGCCGGGGGGTACGAAGACTGTGTTCGGCAAAACGGTTCACGTTGATCGCCAAAGCTTCCCAGGGCGCACGTCTACGATCGGCGCGACGTGAGATAGCTCGCGCCGCTAGCCCCCGTAGCGCTCCGTCTTGATGATGGAGGCGTCCAAGCCCGCCAGCAGCGCGCTATCGGTTGCGATGTTGACGAATCCGTTAGACCCGCAGACGAACACTTGCGTCGGCTTTCCCTGAAGCCTGGTTAGAATTTCTTGGACCATCATGCCGTCGATCCGTCGCGCAAAGTCCGATGCGCGAACCGGTTTCTCGCGCGTAATCGCGAGCGCCAGGACGAACGCCGGATCGCTGATTTCGATGCAATGAAGTTCTTCTGAGAAGAGAACGTCCTCGGCGGTTCGTGCGGACAGGAGCAACGCTGTCGGAACGGCTTGGGCCAATGCGCGGCGCTGCCGGATCATTGCCATCAACGGCACGAGGCCGGAGCCTCCCCCGATCAACAGAACCGGATCTATGGCAGGCTCAGGCCAAAGGAAATGGCCACCGAGCGGACCGCGAACTTCGATTTCGTCACCAATCGCCGCGATGTCGTGAAAAAACGGCGAAACTTCGGCATCCGGCATGCGCTCGATAGCTATCTCGACGATCGGGGTCGAAACTGCCGATGACGCGATCGAGTAGCTGCGCATTGCACTGTAGCCGTCGGGCGCGGTCAGCCGGATATCGACGTGCTGACCTGCGGTGTGCGCGAACGGCTTGCTCAACCGAAGGAAGAAGCTCTTGATACTCGGTGTTTGCTGGATGATGTCGTCGATCACGCATGATTGCCACGAACGGACTTGCGCTTCGTTTTCAGTCATGGGTGTATCGTTGTTCGCGCCACGGATCGCCGTAGATGTGATAGCCGTGCAGCTCCCAAAAGCCGGCCTCGTCACGCGTCGTGAATTGCAGCGCATTCACCCATTTGGCGGATTTCCAGAAGTAAAGGTGCGGCACTAGAAGACGCGCCGGCCCCCCATGATCGCGGGAAAGTGGCTTGCCCGCATAACTGAGGGCGACCATCGCTTTCCCGGAAAGCAGATCCGTCAGAGGGACGTTTGTCGAATAATTATCGTAGCAGTGCGCCAAGACGAAATCGGTAGGCCGATCAAGCTCTGCATCTGCAAGGATGTCTTCAATGAGTACACCCTCCCAAACGGTATCCAGTTTGGACCAAGAGGTGACGCAGTGAATATCCTTTGTCACCTGGGTCTTTGGTAGAGTGTTGAATTCGCCCCAATTCCACGTTTTGACGGGCTTCGGACCAATTTTGACTGTGAATTTCCAGTCGGAGGGCTCTACCCTCGGCGTAGGGCCGGCCGACAGAACAGGGAAATCCTCCACCAGATGCTGACCTGGCGGAATCCGATCGGACTGGTCGCCTGAACCGCGACCGGTGAAACCTCTGGTGACCATAGTGACCCCTCTTGCTCGATACGGCAGACCGAAGCCGGCCTTCATTTCAGTACTCTGCGTAAAGCATTTGCCCGCACATCCGCCGAATAAGCCAATCGACTAAAAATCAGATACAGATGCTCTATCATCGTAAAAAATCGCGTATCGAACATAGCGTCAGGCCAGCATGATTCCCAATACCCAATGGCTATAGGGTAGATAACCCCAAGGCTGCGTACGCTGATCTGCGGTATGCGGAGCGGAAGTTGCAGGTTCGCTCTCAAACGGATGGGCAGCGTGCAAAGCTCAAGGCTCACCAGCGCATGGTTGCCCAGTTCGCGCTCGCCGGCAGCTTGAGTATATTAAGGACGAAATGTCGATCTGATCTATTCTGGCTTCAGGAAATAGGGAAAATAAGGTCGGACGTTCGCGCACCGTCGCGACGCGCGATCATCCACTAAGCTTCTGTATCGGGGTTGGAGGATCAGATGAACGAGATCGAACGACAAGCGCCTGAGCTGCGGGTGCAAAAATGGATTGGCAAAGATGGGGAAAGTATCGCGCCGTTCAAACTGTCAGATATCGGGCCCGGCCCGAAAATCTTGTTTGCCTTCCAGCATTGGTGCCAAGGTTGCCATTTGCATGGGTTTCCGACGCTACAAAAGTTGCATGCAGCGTTGAGCTCAAAAGACGTGGGGTTCGCAGTGATCCAGACCGTCTTCGAAGGAACGCATGAGAATACCTTCGAGAAGTTGCGCGTGAACCAGCTCAAGTATGAGCTTCCTATCGTTTTCGGTCACGACGAGCAACCGACCGGCTCGCCGTTTCCAACCTTCATGGAAGACTACCGCACACGAGGAACTCCGTGGTTTACGGTTATCGACGCTGGCGGTAGCATTGTTTTCTCGGACTTCCATCTCGACGCGGAGCGACTAGTGAAGCAACTTGAGCAAGGTTAATCGTTGGAAGGTGGGCAATCATCCTGATTGCCACCCATCCCCTGATGCCCACTACAGGCGTTGCGCGCTGTAACTCTGTTGATCAGCGTGCGAAAACCCGGATCCGGATAGGAGGAGCGTCAACGATTGAATCAATCCGTTGGGAGAGGGCGGCTCCGCTCCGTCAGCTCGGCAATAGATAACCCATTCTCGCCGAGCAACTCTCTGATCCGATCGACGATATGAGCCCCTAGCGCCGCTGTCTTGGTCCCCCCCACAGATTCCCAAGATGCGAGTTCACACGCCGATACCTCGTGGTCAGCGCCGAAGTGCTTCTGTCGGTATGTCACCGCCGCCCTTCAATGATAAAGGCGCGGTAACGGGAACCGGCAAAGCGTTGAGCAGCGATGGTTTGGTAGGCGGGACTGTCATACCAGTCGCGAGCGGCCTGCATCGTCGGGAAACGCAAGATTACGGCCCCTTCGATGGGCGGCCCCTCCAAATGCTGGATCGCGCCATAAGCGGCGAGAAAGGTAACGTCGTGACCATCGAACGATGGTCCGACGCCTGCAGAATAGGTTGCGAGTGCATGTGGGTCGCTGGTTTCTTCCCGCGTAAAGACGACGAACGCTTCCATCATTAGGCCTCTCAAAGGTTGGATCTGTTGGCCATTACCACCGGTGATGGCCTCACAGTCGTCAGGCTGGCAACTGGAACCCGATTTTCATGAGTGCCTCGACGCACGCATCCTGATCCTGCTGATAGTTGCCTCCGGAGATGCCTATGCCGCCGATCAACTTCCCATCCTCCAGAATCGGATAACCGCCGCCGACAGCGACCATCCGAGGGCGATAGGCTAGCGGCGCCACTTTTGGATCGTTGGTCACATAGTCGTTCCAGACATGGGTCGGGAACCCAAACGAGGCGGAACTCCAGGCCTTGTCGATGGCAACATCGACGGTAAGGAACGGCGCATCGTCGGTGCGCTCGAACGCGCGCAGGTTACCGGTGGCGTCGACGACGGCGACGGCAGCCGGGATGCCGATGGCACGGGCCGCAGCGAGCGCCGCGTCGATGAGGGCGACTGCGGTTTCGCGGTTGATCGAGGCGGTGGCAATAGATTTGGTCATGGGATTCTCATCGCTGGGGCATAACCCGTTCGGCTTTTTGAGGTTGGACAAGATGTTTGGCGATCGCGGTCGTTAGAAGCCTTCGAGGACGATCTTGCCTTTAGCCGCGCCACTTTCGATCAGTGCATGCACCGTCTTCAGATTGGCGGCATTGATCGGCGACAGTCGCCGGGTCAGCGTCGTGCGGATTTTGCCGTCGTCAACCAGCGCTGCCATCGCATCCAGAATCTCGCCCTGCTCATTCATGTCGGGCGTGCCGTAGATCGACCGCGTGAACATCAGCTCGTGGTGGATCGACACCGCCTTGCGCTTGAAAACCATGATATCGAATGCCTTGGGATCGTCGATCAGTCCGAACCGTCCTTGTGGGGCGATCAGTTCGGCGATGTCGGCGACATGTTGCTCGGTATGTGTGGTCGAAAAGACGAAAGCGGGAGCACCGATGCCGAGTTCGGCGATCTGTGGCGCGAGCGGACGAGAATGGTCGATGACGTGGTGAGCTCCAAGCCCTCTTACCCACTCTTGGGTTTCCGGTCGAGAGGCTGTGGCGATGACGGTGAGGTCCGTGCGCTGTCGCGCGATCTGGACGGCGATCGACCCAACCCCGCCCGCGCCACCGATGATGAGGATCGCCTCCGCCGCACCGGGTACGGGCTTCGCCACGTCCAGGCGGTCGAACATCGCCTCCCAGGCCGTCAACGTCGTCAGCGGCAGCGCCGCCGCTTCCGCCCAGGAGAGCGACGCAGGTTTGTGACCGACAATCCGGGCGTCGACGAGATGGAACTCCGCATTGGTACCGGGCCGTGTGATCGATCCGGCATAATAGACCTCGTCGCCTAACTCGAACTGCGTGACGTCGGGGCCGACCTCGCGCACAATCCCGGCGGCATCCCATCCCAGCACCTTCCAATCGCCATCTGCCGGCGGCGTGCTGTTGCGGACCTTGTAGTCGACCGGGTTGACCGAGACGGCCTTCACCTCAACCAGGATATCGTATCCTGCAGCGACAGGCCGAGGCAGATTGATGTCGACCAGCGCGGCATCCGCGGCGATGGGTCCCGGAACCTTGTAACCAATGGCTTTCATAAATGTCTCCAGCTTGCTTGATCGGATGACGCGAATGCTCGTTAGTCAACTTCTTCTACATTGAGGTCCCGACTCTTGAACTGGGTCGCGGTAGCAGATTTCATCGAACACGTCGATCAACAGGCCCTTATGCTCGGTCGCCGGATCGGTGATCGCGTAGAGGGTGGAGGCGTTATCGCCATCATCACCGCTTCCGAGGCGAAACGCCGCGTCGACGCAGATGCCGCACGGACCGATGGTTGATCCTGGCTCGAGATCGACGAGATTGCTGTCCTTGACGCGCTATTCGCGGTCTTAGCCCTTGGCGATGAAGGACTGAACTGCTTGTAGAGCGTCGGTCAGCTGCTATGTCATGGACGCACCTTCATCTTGAGTTGGATTGGACAAGCTTCCGTATAAGGCCCGCTGTAACCGTCAGATGACGGCGAAGAAAACGATGGGCAGTATTCACAGCCACTTAGCCTTCTTGAAGCGCACAAATAGGAAAACGCACGATATCGCTATCACTCCGAGCACGACA
Source organism: Pseudomonas sp. A125 (assembly GCF_055409485.1). Lineage (NCBI taxonomy): Bacteria > Pseudomonadati > Pseudomonadota > Gammaproteobacteria > Pseudomonadales > Pseudomonadaceae > Pseudomonas > Pseudomonas sp. A125. The sequence goes on along the minus strand of NZ_JBUZVP010000055.1, from coordinate 6,012 downwards.
AAGTATCCGTAGGCCGTGTCCAGCTCCGGCATGTGCTTAAAGTTCATGCCGTATATTCCAGCGATCGCCGTCGGGACTGCCAGTATTGCCGCCCAAGCCGCCAGCTGGCGGGTGATCACCCCCGTCCTTTGCGCTTCAAGAAGGCTGCTGGCCTCAAAGACCGTGGACAGGACAAGCAGGAGGCCGTCGACCATGGACTGCACGCGGTGGACATGGTCCGCGACGTCGTGGAAATATGGTGTCATTTCGGCGCTGATGCAGGGAAAGTGGCCGCGAACGAGCTTTCGCACCAGCTCGGCCATAGCCCCGAGCGTGCGCTGGAACCGCGTGAGTTCGGACCTTAGTTCGAAGATTCGCGCCACCTCTTCTGGCCCGAGGAAATCGTGCAGCGACCGTCGCTCCATCGCCAGGACGTCGTCCTCGATCATTTCGAAGATGGGCAGATACTGGTCGACCACGCGATGCAAGATCGCGTGCAGCACATAGTCGACACCCTTGCCGAACTGCGTCGGCGATGCCTCGAGTTGCTCCCGAAGTTTGCCCAGCGCTCCGGCATTGCCGTGCCGCACGGTGATAAGGTGATTGTGACCGGTGAAGATCGCCATCTTGCCGTAGCTGATCCGGTCGCCGACCAGCTCGGCGGTCTGCGCGACGACGTACAACTCATCGTTGTAGACCTCGAGCTTGGGCGGGCACAGCGGGTGCATCGCGTTGTCGATCGCCAACGGATGAAGATTATATGTCCTTTGGATCGCGAGTAGTTCCTCGGGGGTGGGTTCGCTAAGCGCGATCCAGCAGAAGCCCGAGCGACTCTCGCCCAACTTGACGTGCTCATCGAGCGCGATTTCGCGAACTCGCTTGCCTTCGTTGTAATAATAGGCGGCGATGATGCTCATGCTGGCCTCGCGGGAATGTGGAGGCCACGCTGGACGGCCGGTCGAGCCAGCCCGCGTCCAAGCCATGCGCGGACGTTCGAAAAGCTGCTGAGGCCAAGGATGTCACCCGCAGCGTAGAATTCCACCAGCGCATTCACCCAGCCGAGCGTCGCGATGTCCGCGATCGAATAGTCGTCGACGATCCAGTCGCGGCCTTCCAGCCGGCGATCCAGAATCCCCAGCAGACGCGTGGATTCGTCGATAAAGCGCTGTTGCGGCCGCTTGTCCTCATAGTCCTTGCCGCCAAATCGCAGGAAGAAGCCGAGCTGACCGAACATCGGCCCGATGGCCGACATCTGAAAGAACACCCACGCTAGGGTCTCGTAACGCTGGCCTGGTTCGGTGGAGATGAACTGACCCGTCTTGTCGGCCAGATAGAGGAGGATCGCACCGGATTCCCATAAGGCGATGGGTCTACCGTCAGGGCCAGCCGGATCGATGATCGCCGGTATGCGTCCGTTCGGGTTCAGCGACACGAACGCCGGATCCTTCGACTCGTTGTTCGAGATGTCGATCAGGTGGGGCTCGTACGCCAGGCCAGTCTCCTCAAGCATGATCGAGACCTTGACGCCATTGGGCGTAGGGGCTGCGTAGAGTTGCAGGCGATCGGGATGAGATGCCGGCCAGCGCTGCGTGATCGGAAAGGACGAGAGGTCTGGCATAAATCTGCGATCCTGGTGTTGCGATGGCGACTGACTGGAACGAGCCGTCACTCTGAAGTAGGGTTCGATGACCGCGTCGCTGAACGACGCGGTCACGAAGATTGCGGACCGGATCGGCGCAGTGGCAACGGCAGTGAAGCCTATTCCGCCGCGGTCCCGGCCGCTGGCTGTACGTCGTCAACCTTTTGGCGCTTCGGAAGCACCCAGCCGGGACGGACGAAGTGGCAGGTGTAGCCGCCCGGGCGCTTCTCCAGATAATCCTGGTGATCGGGCTCGGCCTCCCAGAACTCGCCGACCGGCTGGACCTCGGTCACCACTTTGCCATCCCACAGCCCCGAGGCATCCACATCGGCGATCGTATCCTCGGCGACGCGCTTCTGCTCCTCGTCGACATAATAGATGCCCGACCGGTAGGAGAGCCCACGATCATTGCCCTGGCGGTTCAGCGTCGTCGGATCGTGGATCTGGAAGAAGAATTCCAGGATGTTCCGGTAGCTCGTCACTGTCGGGTCGAAGACAATCTCGATCCCCTCGGCATGCGTGCCGTGATTACGATACGTGGCGTTCGGAATATCGCCGCCCGTGTAACCCACACGGGTCGAGATGATGCCGGGCCGCTTGCGGATCAGATCCTGCATGCCCCAGAAACATCCTCCTGCGAGAACAGCGCGCTGATGCATGTTAAGCCTCCTCTACTTGATCGAGATATTCACCGTATCCCTCGGACTCCATCTCGTCGCGCGGGATGAAGCGAAGGGACGCTGAGTTGATGCAGTACCGCAGACCGCCGCGGTCGGAAGGACCATCGGGGAACACATGGCCGAGATGACTGTCTGCGTGTACTGACCTGACCTCCGTCCGGACCATGCCGTGTGCGCTGTCCCGCACCTCGTTCACGTTTGCCGAAACGATCGGCTTGGTGAAGCTGGGCCAGCCAGTACCCGAATCGAACTTGTCCGTCGAAGCGAACAGTGGCTCTCCCGACACTATGTCGACGTAGATGCCAGGCTCCTTGTTGTCGTTGTACTCGCCCGTGAAGGGCCTTTCGGTGCCCGCCTCCTGGGTAATTCGGTGTTGCTCGGGAGTCAGGTGGTCGATTGCTGTCTGTGACTTTTCAAACTTCATTACAGTCTCCAATACTTATCTAGAGGGCCAGGCACGCTACCGCTAATTTTTTATGTCTCCTGATTTGCTCCTACAATGGTAGTGGGATGGCAAACGAGGTTTTACTAAGTGTTGGAAAATTAGAGATTTAAATTTCGCGTCTATTAGTTCTAGCGCAACTGAGTGGTTAAGCAAGTACGTAATCAGTAAATATTAAAAAAATAACACAAAAGCACGATTATATAATACAGTGTCAGTGTTTTATGATAATCAACAACGCCTGTCAAGGCAATCGCATGAAGCTCACCTGAGACCTAATAGTTCAGCCCGATAATCATCAGAGGTTGCAGCAATCAGCCTTCGTGCCTTGATGCCACCCTTGCGCTTGACCGGATCCAACCGGATCAAATTCAATGTAAGTTGCTTGAGAACGGCCATGTTGTGGGCAGCATGCCCGGTTCGGATCCGCATCTGATCGTCACCAAAAATGACATCCATGCACCAGTGGACGCGGTTCTCCACGCCCCAGTGCGCCCTGATGGCATGTGCGATGCGCTCTGCATCCGGAGCAAGACTGCTGATGTAGTAACGGCGCTCCAGGCTGGTCTGGTTGCCCACAGTCCGCTCGGACTCCAGCATCACGAAAGTGCGCAGTCCTGGCCAGCGTTCTGGCTGTGGCAGGCACTGGAGTTGGTCGAAAACATGGCAGCGACGAACCTCCAGCCGGCCATGGTCCTTCTCGACATGCTCGAAGTGCGCATGGGGTACCCGGGCAGGATCGCCGTCCAAAAAGGTGTCAGCGAAGTCATCGATCGCTTCGGCCAGCTTCGGCTGGTTTCCCTTGATGGCCAGCAGATAGTGCGCCCCGCGATCGAGAATGGCCTGTGCAATGTCCGGCTGGGTACCCATGGCATCGATCGTCACGGTGCAGCCCTCAAGCGCCAGTGTGGCCAGCAGCTCAGGAATGGCGGTCTTCTCGTTGGACTTCTGGGAGGTCGCCCTCTGCCCGAGAATCAGCCCTGAATCAGCCGCAAAAGCGCTGACCAGGTGCAACGGGGCCGTGTTTTTCTTGCCGGAGCGGCGACTGGTCTTGCCGTCTAGGGCAACCACTTGCGGAGAAAGGGCCGGTAGGATCGCCGCAACCCAACAGCGGAAGGCCTGCTCGAACTCCTCTGGATCGATCAGGCTGAATAGCCGTCCAAAGGTGTCGTGTGAGGGAATGCCGTGGGGTAGTTTCAGAATACGGCGGAACCAGTCCAGCCGCTGCTCAGCCCAGAGTTCGATTTCGATGAAGGTGTCAGCGCCGGCAAGCACGCCGCAGATAGCCACGACCAGTGTTTCGACCAGGTCGTGACGAATCTTGCCCTGCTGACGGGGATCATTGATGGCGACCAGAACATCGGAGATTGGTATGTGATGCGACATTGCAGGGCATCCTGAGTAGAGAGGCGCTCAGGATGCCCGCTGGGAAAGGACTCATTCAAATCGGCAGGCGTTCATGCGATTGCCCTGCAACGCCTGTTTAGATGCTGGTAGATGCGAATTTTTTGGCGTACAGTCAAAATTTTCTGATGGTTGCTTAGTGTGTTGGCGCTGATGGAAAATTGACCCACCCTGCCGATTGAAATTTGACCCAGGGCGGATTGCTGATTTTGTTACCAGCAACTGTGGATAAGTCTACCAGCGCAGCTGCTGTTGCCCCCACTCCTTCGCTAGCCCAGTTCAGTTGTTTAAGACCTGCCACACGCAGCCATGTAGCAGGCCGTCGTCGCCATGAAATCAGAACGGCTCATCGTCCTCCGGTTCCTGGCCGCCCTTACGCTTTCGCTCCCGTGATTTGATCTTGGCCTGGGCCGCCAAGCTACTGTGTTGCAGGCGATAGGACTCGTTACCGGTTTCGACGATGTGGCAGTGGTGGGTCAGCCGATCCAGCAGGGCGGTGGTCATCTTGGCGTCGCCGAACACGCTCGACCATTCGGCGAAGCTCAGGTTGGTGGTGATCACCACGCTGGTGTGTTCGTACAGCTTGGATAGCAGGTGAAACAGCAACGCACCGCCGGCCTGGCTGAAGGGCAGATAACCCAGTTCGTCGAGGATGACCAGATCCATGCGCAGCAGAGCTTGGGCGATCCGCCCGGCTTTGCCGTCGTGCTTTTCGCGCTCCAGCAGATTGACCAGATCGACCGTGGAGTAGAAGCGCACGCGCTTGCCGTGCCGGGTGATGCCGGACACGGCCAGCGCAGTGGCCAGGTGGGTTTTACCGGTGCCAGGCCCACCGATCAGCACCACGTTCTGCGCGGTGTCGGTAAAGGCCAGACTGGCCAGTTCGCTGATCAAACGAGCGTCTGCGCTGGAGGCGCTGAAGTCGAAGCCGGCCAGGTCGCGGTGCATCGGCAGCTTGGCCATGTTCATCTGGTGGCTCACCGAGCGCATGGCGCGATCTGTGTGCTCTTGTTCCAGCAGGTGTTCGAGCAGCCACTTGGACGAGGCTGTGTTCGACTCACCCTGCGCAGTCAACTCCGCCCAGGCCGTGGCCATGCCGTGCAGGCGCAGCTCCTTGAGTTCCGCCATCAAATCACGCATGACCGATCTCCTCGGTCTGGCCACGCAGGCGGTCGTAGCGCGCCGTGTTAGCGACGGGGGCTTCCTTGAGCGACAAGTGGGTTTCGACGCTGGGTGGTGGTTCGGTCGCGGCCAGGCGCGCCACGACATTGAGGATGTGTTCGGCGCTCAGGCTGCCGCTTTCCAGTACCAGCTCAACAGCCACCAGCACCGCATCGAGCCCGGCGACCGGTACGGCAGCCAGAACTTGCGCCATGATCCGGTCACCGCCGGCATGACGCCCCAGACCGTGCTTAAGCTGACGCAGCGGCGCCGGCAGATCAGCAAAGGGCGCGCCGTTGCGCAGCGCACCGGGCTTGCGTTCGATCAGCGGGAGGTAGTGCTGCCAGTCATAGCTGACCTGGTCGCGATCCAGCAAGCGGACATGGCTGGCGATCAGCGCGTCGTCAGCCACCACCTCGATTCGCGTCGGATACAAACGGCTGCTGACCCACTTACCCGCATACTCACACGGCACCGAGTAGCGGTTGCGCCCGACGCTGACCAGGCAGGTGCTGGAGACCCGCGCAGGCCGCTCGACGTAACCGTCGAATGGCGCTGGCACAGGCATCAGTTCAGCGCGCTCCAACTCCAGCACTTCGGCCACACTCAGCCCGCTGTATTGAGGGTGCGTCAGCTCGTTCCAAAGCGCGCGGCAGCGCTGGCCCAGCCAGGCATTGAGTTCCTCGAAGGAGTGAAACTGGCAGTCC
>NZ_JBUZVP010000054.1:0-21206 GCF_055409485.1 Pseudomonas sp. A125 | reverse complement strand
AGTGGTCTGCATCGCAGGCAAGCCAGCTCCCACAGTTGACCTCATTCCAATGTGGGAGCTGTCGAGCTTTAGCGAGGCTGCGATGGGATCGCTGCGGTGAGCCTGGGGCATAGAGTGGTCTGCATCGCAGGCAAGCCAGCTCCCACAGTTGAACTCATTCCAATGTGGGAGCTGTCGAGCTTTAGCGAGGCTGCGATGGGATCGCTGCGGTGAGCCTGGGGTATAGAGTGGTCTGCATCGCAGGCAAGCCAGCTCCCACAGTTGACCTCATTCCAATGTGGGAGCTGTCGAGCCTTGGCGAGGCTGCGAAGGGATCGCTGCGGTGTACCTGGGGTATAGAGTGGTCTGCATCGCAGGCAAGCCAGCTCCCACAGTTGACCTCATTCCAATGTGGGAGCTGTCGAGCTTTAGCGAGGCTGCGATGGGATCGCTGCGGTGTACCTGGGGTATAGAGTGGTCTGCATCGCAGGCAAGCCAGCTCCCACAGTTGACCTCATTCCAATGTGGGAGCTGTCGAGCCTTGGCGAGGCTGCGATGGGATCGCGGCGGTGAGCCTGGGGTATAGAGTCGCCTGCATCGCGGGCAAGCCCGGCTCCCACAGGAAAATGCATTCCAGGTTCGGGAGCGACACGCATCAATGATGGCTGTAGCGCTTGCGGTACTCACCCGGCGACACGCCAAAGCGTGACTTGAACGCCGATGAGAAGTAGCTGGAATCGGAGAAGCCCCAGGCATAACACAGCGCCGACAGCTTCTGCTCCGCCGGCGAATGGCGCAGGGTTTCGGCGCAGAAATCCAGGCGCCGGTGCTTGATGTACTGCGCCACCACCAGCCCGCGCTTGGAGAACATCCGGTACAACCCGCGCACCGACACCCCGACTTCCCGCGCGATCAACTCGGGGCAGAGTTCTTCGGCACCGATATGCGCGTCAATGTAGGCGATGGTTTTGCGAAACTGCCGCTCCTGGGTGTCCACGCCGTTGTCCCGGGCGCTGATACCCGGCAGCAGCAGGCTTACCAATGCATCCAGCACCGCTTCGCTTTCCTGCATGCCCAAGCCGTTTTGCTGGCGGGTGTCGAGCACCATCTGGCTGGCCATCAGCGCAAGGGGCGTGCGGGCCGCGATCCGCGTCGCGCAGTTGACGGCGTTGAAGTGCGAACCGCGCTCAACCACCTGGCGCGGCAGGATCAGCGACAGTTGCCGGGAGTTATCGTGGTAGGTCATGTCACTGGGGCGGCAGGCATCGATCAGGGCGATGTCGCCGCAGCCCAGTTGCGCGCGGTTATCGCCCTGCTCCAGCTGCGCACTGCCCTGCAGCTGGAACACCGCATAGTAGTGCCCCTCGTTGCCGGTACTGACTTCCTTGCTGCTGCGATACAGGTGCACCTGGGCCATGTCCACCACGCTGAGTTTGATCGCGCCACTGCGAAACTCGCTCAACTCACCAAAAAAACCAGTGCCCAGGGCACGGGCATCGAAACGTCCACAGGCCTGGTTGACCTGATGTAACCAACGTTCGAACGATTCGTTACGTTGCACGGTTGAACTCATCATGACCGCAAGGCCTCACGTTTTTATTTTTTTGGTCCGAGCAATCTTACGGGTAGCGCCAATCAAATATCCAATACCAGACGAGCGGAAACCGCCCGGGAAACACACGCGCAAATCTGCCGGTTGGCGGCCTTCTCCTTGGTCGACAGGCAGTTGTCACGGTGCTCGGGCACGCCCTCCAGCACCTCGACAATGCAGGTGCCGCAGATGCCTTCGCGGCATTCGGTGTCGATGTCACAACCGTGGGCCTGCAGCACGTCCACCAGGCTGGTATTCGCCGGCACCTGCAGCACCACGCCGGAGCTGGCCAGTTCCACTTCGAAACCACCACTGGGCCCGGCGTTCGCCGCCGGGTCGGCCTGGAAGTGTTCCAGGTGGATCGCCTCCTCGGCACGGCTGCGCGCCGCCACTTCCACTACCTTGTGCATGAACGGCGCGGGCCCACAGGTATAGACATGGGCGTCAGCGCCAGCGAGCTCCAGGCACGCGCTCAAGGCCGCATCCAGCGCGCCCGGTTCGACGCCATAGTGAAACTGCACATGCTCGCCGAACGTATCGGCCAACAGCTGGGTAAACGCCGCGTATTGCGCCGAACGCGCAAAATAGTGCAAGCGCCACGGCTGCCCGCTGCCGGCCAGTCGATAGGCCATGCTCAACAACGGCGTCACCCCGATACCGGCGGCAAACAGCGCATGTGCCGAGGCCTGCGGGTCGAGGCGGAACAGGTTGCGTGGCGCGCCCATCTCCAGTTCCATGCCCTCTTGCACCTGCTCATGCAAGGCCAGGGAGCCTCCACGCGATTGCGCTTCCTTCTTCACCGCCACCAGGTACGCGCGGCCATCATGGGGCGGGCTGCACAGGGAATATTGGCGAGTAACGCCGGTGGGCCCGGTGAGGTCCACATGCGCCCCCGGTTCATAACTGTCGAGGGGCTGGCCGTCACTGCGCACGAGGCGAAAGGAACGGATATCCAGCGCTTCATCGACAATGCGTTCGATCTTCACCTTCATCATTGCAGCACCTGAATACTGTTATTTCGGTTGAACGCTAAACCTGTGGCGAGGGAGCTTGCTCCCGTTGGACTGCGCAGCAGGCCCACTCTTTTGGGAGCGCTGCGCACTCCAGCGGGAGCAAGCTCCCTCGCCACAACGATAACTAGCGCATGAACAGGCCGCCATTGATGTCCCAGCACGCGCCCGTCACCGAGGCGGCGTGGTCGGCAATTAGCAGCAGCACGGTATCGGCGATGGTGTGTGGGTCGCCAAGGGTGCCCGTCGGGATAATCTTGAGGATCTGCTCCAGGCGCTCCGGCGCTACGGTTTCGCGCACCACCGGCAAGTCCAGCGGGCCTGGCGAGATACTGTTGACCGTTACACCCTGTGGCGCCAACTCACGAGCGAAGACCTTGGTCAGCGTGGCCACGCCGCCCTTGGCTGCCGCGTAATGCGCGCCGGTCGCGGTGCCGCCGTTCTGGCCGGCCAGTGAGGCGATGTTGACAATGCGCCCGAAGCCACGCTCGGCAAAGTGCGCACCAAACACCTGGCAGGCCACGAATGTGCCCCGCAGGTTGATCGCCATTGATTCGTCGAATTCCTCTGGCGTGATGTCCATCAGCGCGGCAACTTTCGACACGCCAGCGTTGTTCACCAGGATATCGGTGCCGCCCCAGCGCTGCGACAGCAGATCCCGGGCGCGGATGAAGTCGGCTTTGTTGCGCACGTCCAGCTCGATGGCCACGGCGGTTTCACCGCTGCTGTCCAGCTCATCTGCGAGGTGTTGCACGCCATCCAGGCGCACATCCGCCAGGCCCACGCGGTAGCCTGCGGCGTGCAGGCGTCGGGCGATGCATTCGCCGAGGCCGCGGGAGGCGCCGGTTACGAGCGCGATTCGGTTCATCAGGATGTCCTCATCTCAACGGTGGGAGCTGGCTTGCCTGCTCCCACATTGGTTTTGTGTCGGTCAGATCGTGCTCACAACAGAAACCCGAGCGCACTCAGGCTGTCGGTGGAATTGATCAGCCGCACCACCTTGCGCTCCAGGGTCGCCGCCCCGGCGCTGAAGCGAATGCGGTAGTTCAGGTCGGCCACGAACGGCGTGTGTACCCCGCGCTTGTAGGCATACAGCAGCTGCGCACAATTGACCTCCACCACGTCCCCCGCCGCTTCCACCAGGGTGAAGCGCGACACGCTGCGTATAGTTTTCGCCGCATCCACCGCCGACGGTGAATACCCTGCGGTCAACCGCTCGATACGCAAGTCACGCATGCGCGCATCGTCATAGGCGTAGTTGAGGTTGGCCTCGAAATCGTCTGTGTCCGGCTCGATCGGCACGATGTAGCGCCCGCTCTCGCTCCACAACGCAGCCCACTGCACGTAGTCCTTGTGGTCCAGCAGTTCGGCTTCACGCCAGATGAATTCGATGGCCTGGGCCAGCGGTGCGGTAAAACCCGTCAGGTTGTTCATTGGTTCATCATCCTTTTCCACATGTCATAGGCCCCGCGCATGCCGCCTTCATCAGTGGCGTGGGAAACCTTGTCGCCGTTCTCGGCCAGCACTTCGCGATTCAGCCCACGGTTGACCAGAATCGGTGCGTCCACGCCGGCATATGAGCCGCGTTGCACCCGGTCCCAGGCTTCGGCGTCGTCGGGGCTGCCAAAGCCGAACGGGCCCTGGAAGTGCTCGTGAATGCGCAGGCGCTCACGGTTGGCGATCTGCGGGCCGCCGTCCATGCCCAGGGCAATATGGCGGATTTCGGTCTCGGTGACCGATACCGGGCGCAGCACCCGGAAGAACGACATCGACATCGCCACGTTGGGGAACAGGTTGAGGTTGAACCCGGCGCCATGCAGCGAGCGCACGATGCGTCGCACCTGGGCCGGTTCCATGGTTTTCGACAGTTCCTCGGTGACGTGGGCAAAGCGCTCCTGCAACGGCTCGGTGCCGTCGTCGTGGTCCAGGTCGACATGCTCGGGCACCATCACCATGACGCTGTGGCCATTGCCCAGGGAGTGGGTGACAGCCTGCTCGTCGGTCATGAACGAGAGCATTTCCGAGGTTTCGGCATCCACCGACGACATGAACGACTTGTGCACGATCGGGAAGTGGTAGCCATCGGTGGTGTTTTCCAGCTGGATCTTCCAGTTGCCCTTGAAGCTGAACTTGTGTTCACCCTGGGTCTTGATCGGGTAGCCGGCGCCCTGCTTCATGAACAGGTCCATCCAATGTTTTGCGCCGCCCAGGAAGTCGGCCAACGGCTCGATGTCGTCGTTGTAGCTGGCGAACACCATCCCGGCGTAGCTGTCGACCCGCAGGCTGGTCAGGGGCAATTCGGATTTTTCCAGGATGCCTTCGTAGCCGTCCGGGTAAGGCAGCGCGCGCAGCTTGCCGTCCAGGCCATAGGACCAGCTGTGGTACGGGCAGGTGAAGCCGGTGGCGTTGCCTTTGTGCTTCTCGCAAACCGTGGCGCCACGGTGGCGGCAGCGGTTTTCCAGCACGTTGATCGCGCCTTTCTTGTCGCGCACCACAATCACCGGGCGCCGGCCAATGGTCGCGGTCTTGAAATCGCCGCTGTTGCGCACCTCGCTTTCATGGGCGACCCAGACCCAGGTGCGGTAGAAGATTTTCTCGAGTTCGGCTTCAAACAGCGCCGGGTCGTTGTACAGCGACACGTCGACGCGGTCGTGTTTGACCAATTCATCGAGGCTTTTGGATTTGGCGATCAGCCGGTATTCATGGGTACTCATGGAGCCCTCCTCAAGGCGTTGTTCTTATTGGTGAGCCGTGAGGCTCTGTTGCAGCTGTGCACCGAGGGCACACACCCATTCGTCCTGGCCCTTGCGGCCGACAATTTGCAGGCCGACCTTCAGCCCGCTGTCGGCCAGAGTCACCGGCACCGTCAGCGCCGGGTGGCCGCTGAGGTTGAACGGCCGCACCAGCGGCGTCATGCGGGCCACCGCCTGGCTGCCGTTGCGGGCTTCGGCCAGGGTCGGCGGAAGGTCTGGCAGGGTCGGTAGCAGCAACACCGAGCATTCTTCGAGCGCGGCATCCACCTGGTGACTGAAACGGCGGCGTACTGCTTCGGCCTGGGCCAGGTCGACAGCGCTGGTGCGGCTGGCGGCCAGCAGGCGCTGTTCGACGTCGGCGCCAATCAAGCCTTTGCCTGTGAGGTGACCGAAGGCCGCCCAGTTCTCGACGTTGATCACCGTCAGGCCGGCGCCAAATGCCGCGTCGAAGTCGTCCAGGTGCAGGCGGCGTTGATGCCAGCCAGCAGCGTCGACGGCGGCCATCAGGCTTGCCTTCAACCATGGCTCACAGGCGACATCCAGAAAACCCACGTGCACGCTGCCGGATGGCGCCGCTTGTGGCTGGAAGCCCGGGCAAATCACCTGCATCGCCGCAATCAAGTCCTGCATATTCGCGGCAAACGGCCCCACGCAATCGAGGCTCGATACCGCCGGTTGCGCGCCAGTGCGGCTGACTCGCCCGTAGGTCGGCTTCAGCCCGGCAATCCCGCAACATGCCGCCGGCACCCGCACCGAACCGCCGGTGTCGGTGCCAATGGCGATGTCCGCAAGGCCAGCCGCCACAGCTGCGGCTGAACCACTGGAAGAACCACCCGGCACCCGGTCAGGCGCCTGGGGGTTGATCGGGGTACCGCTCCAGTCGTTGATGCCGGTGACGCCAAACGCCAACTCATGCAGGTTGGTCTTGCCGACGATCTGCCAGCCGGCGTCGAGGACCAACTGCACCACGTCTGCATGCCTGGTCGCCGGTGGTGCATCGGCAAAGGCGCGGCTGCCGGAGCGGGTCGGGTGCCCGGCGATGTCGATGGAATCCTTGATGGCCACGCGCTTACCGCTGCCACCCAGCATAAATTCGCTGACGAAGGTACTCATGAACTCACCCCCAGGGCGGTATTGAACAGGCGCTGTGTACGGAAATGCGCGATGAGCCAGGTGCCGTCGACGCGGCGAAAATCGATGTTCAGCCGCGTGCCGAACAACTCGCTGCGCTGGTCGGCGTAGGTACAAATCTGCTGCATGATCCACTGCCCCTTGGCGGTGTTGCCGTGCACCTGGATCGACTCGCTGGTGAGGTAATGCAGGTTCAACGCGAAGTGCTCGCAGGGCGGCAGGTAGCTGCCGACAAACGCCGCCACCGCCTCGCGCCCCTGATGCTGGCCGAAGGTGTGTGCGGTGCTCGCGCCAATGCCCTCCCAGACCGCATCCACGCTGAACAGCTCGGCCAGCTCGCTGATCCGGGTCACCGCCCGGGGTACATCGCACAGGTCCATATAGCGCGCCATCAAGCGCCGGACCTGGCTCTCCCCTTCAAGGCTTTCAAGACGCTGCAACAGGTCCATGGCTCACACCTTGGCCGCGTCGGGAATGGTCAGCGGGCGGCCAATACGCGCTTCAATCTTCGCGTAGCGCCACAGGCTGTACTCACCCACCGGCGTGGTGCGAAACAGGTTGCAAGCGTCGATCACCGACTGGTGGCAATCCACGTCGGCCATGATGTAGACGGTCCAGGGTGAGGTGGTCGATGGGCCGACCATCAAGCGGTCGTCATCCATTGCGCCGAGCACGTTGATGCCCGGCATCGCGCCGAGGTCGCCCATCATCTGGCTGAAGCCTTTCCACACGCTCAGGCCTTCGCCGGTGGGCAGGTCGAAAAAGTTCTGGGTGATGCCGATGCAAAACACGACGCGTAGCGGTTCTTGAGTGGCTTGGGACATGGGTTGATCCTTGAAGTCAGATGTAGCCAGGGAATGGCGGAACGCCGAGGAACACCGAGCCGGCGCCGTCGTACAGGCCTTCGCTGAGGAAAGCGTGCTGAGTTACCACCATGGCGTCGCGCAGGTAGCGTTGCAGCGGGTGGCGCAGGTAAATCGCGGTGGTGCCTGCCAGGCTGTAGGCGCTCTGCACCACGGCGGCGCCGGCCTGGGACGCGTGAATGGCAGTCAGGCGCAGCAGGCTGGTTTGCTCGGGTGTGACGGGGTTGCCGGCAAGGATCGAGTTCCACACTTGTTCGGTGGCGCCGTAGAAGAAACCGCGTGCGGCGCTCAGTTGGGCTTCGGCCTTGGCGATTTCGATGCGCACGTAGGCGCGGTCCGCCAGTTTCGGTGCGCCGGTGATGCCGCTGCCACTGGCCATGGCGCTGATTTCATCGAGGGCGGCCCGCGCCAGGCCGAGGTTGACCACCGCCAGCACCTGGGCGGCGTAGGCGATCGAGGGGTAATGGAACAGCGGCTCGTCGATGGTGGCGGCGCCGCCACGGATGAACGTCCAGCGCTCGTCGATGTATTGGTCGGTGACACGCAGGTCGTGGCTGCCGGTGCCCTTGAGGCCGACCACGTCCCAGTTTTCGATAATTTCAACCTGGCCCGGCTTGAACACCGCAGTACGTGGCTTGCCGCCCGCCGCGCCGATGCCCACGCCCAGCAGGTCCGCGCCTTTGCAGCCGCTGGCGAACTTCCAGGTGCCGTTGACCTGCCAGCCGCCGTCGACGGTCTCCGCCGGCTGCAACGGGAACAACCCACCGGCAAACACCAGGTCGGGGCTGTCGGCGTAGAGTTCGGCGAGGGTTTCCTTGGGCAAGGCCGCCAGATACACCCCGGCGCTGCCAAAACTCGCGACCCAGCCTGCAGAGCCGTCAGCTTCGGAAATACGCTCGATCATCTGCAAGAACTTCGCAGGGGCCAGGGCGTCGCCGCCGAAACAGCGCGGTGTGGCCGCCCGGTAAATGCCCACCTGCTTGAAGCGTTCGATCATGTCCCGTGGAACATGGGAGCCGGCGTCGAACTCGTCGCGGCGCTGGCGCACCTCATCGAGCACCTGCTGGAACAGCGCGGGCTGCACGTCGGGTAAAGCGTCTGGTTGCACGAGGGCCGAACGCAGCATGGGCTTTCTCCGTTGTAGTTGTTATGGACGCCGTGGCGGGCGTTGATGGGTCCAGTGTAAAAAGCCCATCCACCATCAACCATTGGGGCGTGCAGCCCACCGGCTAAAGAAATCCCCTAGTTCGCCCCCGATTACTTCTGAGCGTGCCAGCGCAGGCAAACCGGTATAACTTGCCACCGTAGTCGTCCCCTCCACCGTCAAGGGCTACGCGATGTATCTACCCAATAACACTGATTTCCACACCCTGATCGAAGCCATGCCGATCTGCACCATCCTTCATGATGCGCAGAGCAAGGACATCCTCTGGGCCAACACTGCCGCGCTGTCGGCGTTGGGTTTTACCCTGGAAGAACTGATCCCGCTGAAAGCCCCGGACATGACCCGCGACGCGCCGAAGTACAAGCGCTCCATCGGGTTGCGCTGGCTCGAACGCGCGGCCCGCAGCGGCCAGCGGACCATCGAGTGGTGTTATCGCTCCAAGGCCGGGGTGGAGATTCTTTCGGAAGCGGTCGCGACGCTGGTGCACCTGGACGGGCGCGATGTGCTGATGGTGCAGTTCCGCGATATTTCCCGGGAAGACAAGGTCAAGCGCGACCTGATCCGTGCGGAGGAAGCCCGGCGTGTCAGCGAACAACAGCTCGAATACCTGGCCCGCTACAACGCCATGGGGGAAATGGCTGTGGCGATAGCCCACGAACTGAGCCAGCCGCTGGCGGCCACTCGCAACTTTATCGAGGGTGTGTTGATTCGTTTGGGCGACAGCCACAGTGCCGACCAGGGCGTGAACTGGGGGCTGCAAAGTGCTGTGCGGCAGGTCGAGCATGCATCCACGATCATCAAGAGCGTGCGCGATTACGTGGTTAAGCTGGAGCGGAGCGCGGAGTTGGTCGACCTCAATGAGCTGCTGCAGGAAACTCGGTACTTCATCAGTTTGCGGGCTGAACCCAGCCAGGTGCAGTTGGAGATATCACCCTGCGCCGAACCGCTGATGGTGCAGTGCGAGAAGGTGCTGATTGGGCAGGTGATTCTGAATCTGGCCTTTAATGCGATCGAAGAGATGAGCGAGTTGCCTGTGGAGCGTCGGGTACTGCGCCTGCGCGCCAGTCGTGATGCAGGCGTGGCGCGGTTGAGTGTCGAGGATTGTGGGCGTGGTATTCAGGCGCTGGCGCAGGAGAAAATCTTTGATGGGTTCTTTTCGTCCAAGGTGGGCGGTAATGGGATTGGGTTGGCGTTGTGCAAGAACATAATCGGTCGGCATGACGGTGATATCTGGGCGCAGAATCTTGAGCCGTGTGGGGCGGTGTTTAGTTTTTCGCTGCCGTTGGTGGGGGTTTGAGATGGGGGGTATATCCGTTATTGGGTAATGGCGGCTATTGGTTCCGCTCTTACAGCGGGTCACTTTTGAAAAGCGCAAAAGTAACCAAAACGCTCTGCCCCGCCTGTCGGCGCCTCGCCTAGGCTCGGTGTGCCCTCACTCCGGAATTGCTCCGCGGGCCGCCGCGACGGCCCGTCCCTGGCCCGTCGCGGCTAAACCGGCGTCCTGCCGGTTTACCCGCTCCTCAATCCCTGCGTTCGGCCTCGGGCTGAATGGGGCAGTCAGATCAAGATCACAAGCAAGAGCACGGCGGCCTGAAAGCCGACCTGAGTGTTAAAAGCCAGAGCGAAAGCTGTAGGAGCTGGCTTGCCGGCGATGCAGGCAACTCGGTCTTTCAGATACACAGAGGTGATGCCATCGCAGGCAAGCCAGCTCCTACATTGGAACCGTGCCTGCTTTAGCTTTTGATCTGGCTTTTAACACTCAAGCCGGCCTGTAGGCCGCTGTGTTCTTGATCTGCTTGTGATCTTGATCTTAGGCGCCCCGTCAACCACGCTGGCCGAACGCAGGTATTACGGAGCGGGTAAACCGGCAGGACGCCGGTTTAGCCGCGACGGGCCAGGGACGGGCCGTCGCGGCGGCCCGCGGAGTAATGCCGGAGTGAGGGCACACCGAGCCTAAGCGAGGTGCCGAGTGGTGGGGCAAGAGCCTTTTGGTTACTTTTGGGCTCCTTTCAAAAGTGACCCGCCGTAAGGGCGGAACCCATACCAGCCATAACAAAAACAACGGATATACCCCCCAACCACCCCATTGGCACAGACACACAACCACTTGGCAGCCACAACAATTCTTGCAATCCCCCCACAAGGCAGAATCCAGTTGCAAGAATCTGCCAAAGCACCCGCGATTAGCAAAACACAATAATTCAGGGAGTGCCCCTAATGCGAAGTAACAGGATCAACGTACAGTCAGCGCTGGGTCTGGGCCTGCTTGTACTCGGCTTGAACAGCGCCCAGGCGGACCTGCCGCCAGACACCATCGGCCAGACCACCCTGGCCTTCCCGCCAGAAGCCCACCGCGCCTTCGTGGTAGACGTAGAATTCGAAAGTTTCGTGGTCGGCCGCGTCACCGTAGTAGACCCCGACAAAAAGCGCATCCTCGGCATGGTGCCCACCGGCTTCGCCGCACCCTCGGCCCTGACCCACGACCAAAAAACCCTGTACAGCGCCGATATCTACTATTCCCGCGGTACCCGGGGCGACCGCACCGACGTGCTCACCGCCTGGGACAGCTCCAGCCTGTCGCCTTCGTGGGAAGTCCTGATCCCGAACAAACGCGCCGAATCCCTGACCCAGCGCTACGGCCTGAAAACCAGCAGCGACGATCGCTTTGTCTACGTCTACAACTTCACCCCGTCAACCTCGGTCACCGTGGTCGACACCCAGTCCCGCGCCGTCACCAGCGAAATCGCGATCCCGGGCTGCGTACTCAACTACCCGGTCGGCACCCGCCGCTTCGCCTCGCTGTGCGGCGACGGCAGCCTGCAAGTGGTCACGCTTAACGAGCAGGGCCAGGAAACCTCTCGCAACCGCACGCACTTCTTCGACCCCAACGCCGAGAAGCTCAACGAACGCGCCGTGAATGTGGGTGATACCTACTACTTCACCACCACTACCGGCACCATCCGTCCCGTCGACTTCTCCGGCGACGCGCCAACAATCCTGCCGTCGTGGTCACTGACCACCGACGCAGAAAAGAAAACCGGCTGGGCCCCGGGCGGCTGGCAACTGATGGCCGTGGCGCCAAAACTCAACCGTCTGTACGTGCTGATGCACGACAACCACGAACCGATGAAGTGGGAAGACCCAAGCACCATCATCTGGGCCTACGACCTCAAGACCCTGAAAAAGATAGCCACCCTGCAAGCCCCGACCCCGGTCTGGAGCATACAGGCCACCGGCGACGACAAGCCCCTGTTGTTGGGCGCTGACGTCGAAGGCGGTTTGCAGATCTTTGACCTGAAGACCAACAAACTCACCGGTAGCATGGCCAAGGTTGCGAAGACTGCGACCCAGATCATGACCTACTAAAGAGGTTCGGCCATGCATATCGACCCGATCTTCATCATTGCCAGCGCCCTCGCCATTGCGGTGTTGCTGGCCAGTGCCGCGACCCACAAGTTGCGCGCACCGACACGCTTCGACCGGCAACTGGCGGACTACCAGTTGCTGCCCCAGGCCCTGACTCGCCCCGCCGCCCGGGTGATTCCGGCGCTGGAGCTGATGATTGCCTTTGCACTGCTGGTTCCGGCCACCCGCTCATGGGCGGCCCTCAGCGCCGCCGGCCTGATTGCGCTATACGCCGCAGCAATTGGCATCAACCTGTGGCGCGGCCGCCGGGACATCGACTGCGGTTGCGCCGGCCCCGATCAGGCGCAGCCATTGCGGCCGATCCTGCTGTTGCGCAACGGCGCACTGGTAGCCGTGGCCTTGCTGGCCAGCGTGCTGCCGATTGCCCGTGACCTGGGATTTTTCGACGGCTTCGTCACCGTCGCCGCCAGCGCCGTCGCGCTGCTGATTTACGCCGCAGCCGATGGCCTGCTGGCGAACTCCCCTCTTCTGCTCAAACTGATTGGTAGGTGATCAATGGAAGGCCTTATTGTTTCCAACGTTCTGCTGTGGGTACTGCTGCTGGCACTCGCGTTTGCCGTGATGGGCCTGGTGCGCCAGATTGGTGTGCTGCACGGGCGTATCGCCCCGGCCGGCGCGCTGATGGTCGACAAGGGTGTAGCGGTGAACGAAGCAGCACCGCAAGTTACTGCCTCCGACCGTAAGGGCCGCCCGGTAAACTTCGGCTATGCCGGCGAGAAGAACCAGTTGCTGTTCTTCCTCTCGCCTACTTGCCCGATCTGCAAATCCTTGTTGCCGGCGATCAAATCCATCGCCAGGGAACAAGCCGACCGTCTGGACGTGGTGTTTATCAGCGACGGTGACATGGCCGCCCAGCAAGCGCTGATCACCGAGCACAAACTGGACGACGTCACCTACGTGGTGGGCCCGGAAGTCGGCATGACCTACCAGATCGGCAAACTGCCCTACGCCGCGCTGATCGACAAGAGCGGCACCTTGCGCGCCAAGGGCCTGGTCAATTCCCGCGAGCACCTGGACAGCCTGTTCGAAGTCGAGCACCTGAAAAGCGCCACGCTGCAGGAATACCTCAACAGCCAGCCGCAGCCCCACGACCACAGCCACGGCCATAGCCACTGATAAGGCAGGGAGACTCTCATGAAATTGCTGGATCTGTTATTCGAGCGCTCGACCCGTCGCCTGGCCGACACCACCTCACGGCGCAAACTGTTGGCCCGCATGGGTTCGCTGATGGTCGCGGGTGCGGCCTTGCCCCTGCTGCTGCCACTGGACCGCACCAGCAAGGCACTGGCCGCCGATAACCCGAAAGCCGGTGACCCGGGCGACCCGAACAGCTGCGACTACTGGCGCTACTGCTCCATCGACGGTTTCCTGTGCAGTTGCTGCGGCGGTTCGGTGACGTCCTGCCCACCGGGCACCGAGGCGTCCCAGGTGACCTGGATCGGTACCTGCCGCAACCCGGCGGATGGCAAGGACTACATCATTTCCTATAACGACTGCTGCGGTAAGCAAAGCTGCGCCCAGTGCGCGTGTACGCGTAACGACAGCGAAGAGCCGGCGTATCGGCCATTCAACAACAACGATGTGAACTGGTGCCTGGCGGCCAAATCGCACATTTACCACTGCACCGTTTCGATTATCCGTGGCGTAGCGGTTTAACCCACCCCTGTGGCGAGGGAGCTTGTCATGCGTACTTTGTTTTTGCTGGGTTTGATGTGTGCACTGGCCGCCCCGCTCGCCCAGGCTCGGGCGATTCCCAATCCGAACCAGAAGCACGCACCGGGTAACGAGTCGCCGCAAACGCCTATCGCCCAGGCGGGGTACAGCGTGGGGACCAACTACCAACTGCAATGCGCCGGATGCCATTTGGGCAGCGGCATGGGGTCGGCGGCGAACGACACGCCGAGAATGACCGGGTTTGTTGGCAACTTTCTGAAGGTGCCGGGCGGGCGGGAATTTTTGGTGCGGGTGCCGGGGATGTCGCAGTCGGCGCTGAACGACGGGCAACTGGCGGACCTGTTGAACTGGCTGATGCGCCCGGATGGGATGGCGGGCAAGAGCACGCCGGTGGACTACAAGCCCTATAGCGCTGAGGAAGTCACTGAGTTGCGGCACAAAGCGATGCTTAATCTGCCTGGGACTCGGGCAGGTTTGATCAAGCAGATGCGCGCCCAAGGCATTGCGATCGAAGACGGAATGCCCAACTGAAACCTGTGGGAGCTGGCTTGCCTGCGATAGCGGTGGGTCAGCCAGGAATGGGTAGCTGACACTCCGCTATCGCAGGCAAGCCAGCTCCTACATTTCAGGCGTGTTGTTTGCGGTACTCACCTGGCGCAATGCCAAACCGCGACTTGAACGCTGTCGAGAAGTAGCTCGAATCCGAAAACCCCCACGAATACCCCAACACCGAAAGCTTCTCCTCTACCCTGCACTGGCGCAGCGACTCGGCACATAAATCCAGCCGCCGATTCTTGATATACCGCGCCACCACCAGACCCTTGCGGGCAAAGATCCGGTACAGCCCGCGCACCGACATTCCCACCTCTCGCGCCAGCCATTCAGGGCACAGTTGCTCAGAGCGAATGTGCTGGTCAATACACTCCAGCGTCTTGCGAAACACCCGCTCATGAGCATCGCCGACTTCGCCCGCCTGGCTGATCGCCGGGCGCAGCAAATTGATAATCGCCTCCAGCGTCGCCTCGCTTTCCTGCAAGGTCAGGTTGTCTTGGCGGGTAGCCTCCAGAATCAACTGGCGAGACAACATGGCCATCGGCGACGTCGCCTCGATGCGGTGCCCGCATTTGACCCGGTTGAAGCGCAAAGTCTGCTCCACCAGGTACGACGGCAGGATCAGCGACAACTGCCGCGAGTTCTCGCTGTAGGTGAAGTCGCTGGGGTGCGCCGCATCGATCAGGGTAATGTCGCCGGCACGCAACAGTGCCTTGCTGTCACCCTGGGCCATGCCAGCCGTGCCATCGAGCTGGAACACAGCAAAATACTTGCCGCCCTCGCCCGCCGCGATTTGCGCAGGCGTACGAAACAGCCGCGCCTGGCAGGCGTCGACAAAGCTGAGTTTCAGCGCGCCGCTCTGGTATTCGCGGATCTGCCCGGAAAAACCATCCCCCAGGATTTGCCCATCGAAGGCGCCACAGATTTGATTGATCTGATGGATCCATTGATCGAACCCATCAGCGCGCTGTGCAATTGAAGACATCATGATCAGGCCTCACGCAGGCTTATTTTTATTCTCTACGCCATGTCACTCCACCCGTTCTCCTGAACAGCGTCGCTCCTTATTTCAAGCCTCCGAACCGCCGGTAAAAACTCTCGCCAACGTCTGGCAACGGGCCGTCGGCAGTTTCCAGCGCGCTGTTCAGCCATTCCTCGGCCTTGGCGTAGATCAACCGGTAAATATTGCGGCACAACTGGCGGGCGGCGCGGCCTTCCCAATCGCCGGGCAGCAGTTCGTCGGGCAATTGCGGGTCGCGCAGCAGCAGTTTGCGGTACTCATGAATAAGCAGGACGCGTGCCAGGAAACAGTCCGCAGGCGCAAGCTGTTCCTGCTCGCGAAGCGCTTGCCAGAGCGGTCGGAACAGTTGGATGAACTCGCTGTAATGGGCCGCCAGTTCCTCGATGTTCCAGCTCTCGCGCACCTGCACCCGCAGGGCCTTGGAGGCGAGTACATCCTGAGCGGTGGTCTCGAAGACGATGGTGTCTTCCTGGGCGCCAAGGTCGAGCAAGGTGGCGTTGACGTCAGCGCGGTCGCTGCGTGGGCAGGCCAGCACGGTCGGCGCAATCGCACCAAAACCTTGCCATTCCAGCTCTTCACGCACCTGTTTGCGCTTGTCCTGGGTCAACTGCGTGAGCATCACCAGGCACCACGAACCATCCCACGCCGGCACGCTGGAGCTGTAGACGCGTTTGAAGGCCTTGTCGAAACGCCGACGCCCCGCACCGGTCAGGCTGTAGTAGCTGCGGCGCCCGACCTTTTCGGCGGTCAACCAGCCTTCCTTGGTCAGGCGGAAGATCGAAGTGCGGATCAGCCGTTCATTGATGCCGATGGGTTCGAGCAACTGGATCAGGCTGCCCAGCCACACCGTGCCGCCGTGGGGTTCGATGGCGTCCCCGTACAACGTGATGATCAGCGAGCTGGCGCGAATCGGCGTCTGCTCCTGGAAGCGGGTAATCAGTTGGTTCAGGGGTGTCAGTGACGACATGGGCGTACCGAGGCAAAAAGAGAAAATATACCGTTTTTAGCGGCGTCGGGATGCAGGCGATTCATGTGCCCTTGGGCCGCAGGCCGCTGTCGCTGATGCGTGGCCGGTCGGCCTCCGGTTCGCTCAGGGGGGCGCACTCGTGCATCTGCTCCAGGCAACGCTGGGCCAGGCGCTGGTATTCGCGGGTGCCGGTTTGCTTCCAGTGCACCTCTTCGTCACTGAGGCTGCGCTTGACGCTGGCCGGCGTGCCCATCACCAACGACTGCTCGGGGCATTCAAAACCGGCTTTGACAAAGGCCGTTGCCGAGACGAACGAGCGCGCACCGATACGGGCGTTGTCCATCACCACCGCATTCATGCCCACCAGTGCATCAGTGCCGATCCGGCAACCGTGCAGCACCGCACCGTGGCCAATATGGCCGTTGCGCTCGACCACCGTGTCGCTGTCGGGAAAGCCGTGCATCACGCAGGTGTCCTGCAGGTTGGCGCCCTCTTCGAGGACGATGCGCCCGAAGTCGCCGCGCAAGCTCGCCAGCGGCCCCACGTAACAATGGGGGCCGATGATCACGTCGCCGATCAGTACTGCCGAGGGATGGACGTAGGCTGTGGGGTCGACCACCGGGGTCAGGCCGTCGAGGCTGTAGCAGGTCATGGAGGATTCCTTGTATGGCGTGCTCGCAAAGCGATGCCGATATTGGTTTATTTTGTATCACATCATTTTTACAAGCACAAAGCTGAAAAAGCGTATCGCTTGGATCGTGCGGTGGGCCAAGCAGCTACCCGGCCGAAAATTACCGCGATTAGGCCAATAAAATATGGGATTTATCAGGGGTTAACCCACAAAAAAAGCATTTGATGTATTTTCGAATATTCGCAATCAAGACACACCAAATCAATTTTATCATTGCATTTATGTATCACGTTAACGCTATACTCCGGCAAAACCGGCTGACCATGCCGATCCAATAATGAGCCGGCTGACCGCCGAGCGTGCACCGTGAGGGCCTCACGACCATGAACTTCGAACACATCCTGTTTTCCATCGAGGCCGGCGTCGCCCTGATCAGCCTCAATCGCCCTGACCAGCTCAACAGCTTCAACGCACAGATGCACGGCGAGGTGCAACAAGCGCTGAAGCGGGTCCAGGAAAGTCCCGACGTGCGCGTGCTGCTGCTGACCGGCGAAGGTCGCGGCTTTTGCGCCGGACAAGACCTCGCAGACCGCAACGTGGCCCCCGGCAGCGCGGTGCCGGACTTGGGCGAATCCATCGAGAAGTTCTACAACCCGCTGATCCGCCAATTGCGCGACCTGCCTCTGCCGGTAATTTGCGCGGTCAACGGTGTAGCAGCCGGCGCTGGTGCCAACATCCCGCTGGCCTGCGACCTGGTACTGGCCGCGCGCTCGGCGAACTTCATCCAGGCCTTCTGCAAGCTCGGCCTGGTCCCCGACTCCGGCGGCACCTGGACCCTGCCGCGCCTGGTGGGCATGGCCCGCGCCAAGGCCCTGGCCCTGTTGGGCAACCGCCTGAGCGCCGAACAGGCCGAGCAATGGGGCTTGATCTACCGCTGCGTGGACGACGCCGAACTGCGCAACGAAGCCCTCACCCTGGCCCGCCACCTGGCCACCCAACCGACCTACGGCCTGGCGCTGATCAAGCGCAGCCTGAACGCCAGCCTGAGCAACACCTTTGACCAACAGCTGGAGCTGGAACGCGACCTGCAACGCCTGGCCGGACGCAGTGAGGATTACCGCGAAGGCGTCGCCGCCTTTATGGAAAAACGCAGCCCGAGCTTCAAGGGCCGCTAAGGGAGCGCACGGGATGACCAACCACGAAGCCATGAACCTGGCCAACCAATGCGCCCAGGCCATGTTCAACCGTGACGCCGCGAGCCAGGGCATGGGCATGCGCCTGCTCTCAGTGGCGCCGGGCTGCGCGCGACTGGGCATGAGCGTGCGCGCCGACATGATCCAGGGCCACGGCACCTGCCACGGCGGCTACCTGTTTGCACTGGCCGACTCGGCATTCGCCCTGGCCTGCAACAGCTACAACGACGCCACCGTGGCACTGGGTTGCAGCATCGACTACATCGCCCCGGCGCATCTGGGCGACACCTTGAGTGCCGATTGTCGCGAACAAAGCCGTTCGGGCCGCACCGGCAACTACGACGTACGCATCGAAAACCAACTGGGCCAGCTGATTGCGCTGTTCCATGGCAAATCCTACAAAGTGCGCGGCACGGTGCTGGCGCAGGAGAATCCGAATGAATGACGCCTTGATCATCGACGCGGTACGCACCCCGATCGGCCGCTACGCCGGCGCCTTGAGCAGCGTGCGCGCCGACGACCTCGGTGCGGTGCCGTTGCGCGAGCTGCTGCGCCGCCACCCGCAAGTGGACTGGAGCAGTGTCGACGATGTGATCTACGGCTGCGCCAACCAGGCCGGCGAAGACAACCGCAACGTGGCGCGCATGTCGGCGTTGCTGGCCGGGCTGCCGGTCAGCGTGCCGGGCACCACGCTCAACCGTTTGTGCGGCTCGGGGCTGGATGCCATCGGCAGTGCAGCCCGGGCGATTCGCTGCGGCGAGGCCGGGTTGATGCTGGTGGGCGGCGTGGAATCGATGTCCCGTGCACCGCTGGTGATGGGCAAGGCCGAACAGGCATTTGCCCGTGACGCGCAGCTATACGACACCACCATCGGCTGGCGCTTCGTCAACCCGCTGATGAAAAAGGCCTACGGCATCGATTCGATGCCCGAGACCGCCGAAAACGTCGCCGAGCAATTCAACATCTCCCGCGCCGACCAGGATGCGTTTGCCCTGCGCAGCCAGCAACGTGCAGCCGCCGCCCAGGCCAGCGGGCGACTGGCCAGGGAAATCGTCGCAGTAGAAATCCCCCAGCGCAAAGGCCCGGCCAAGGTGGTCGAGCACGACGAACACCCACGCGGCGACACCACCTTTGAGCAACTGCAGAAACTCGGCACCCCGTTCCGTGAAGGCGGCAGCATCACCGCCGGCAATGCGTCCGGGGTCAACGACGGCGCCTGTGCCCTGCTGCTGGCCAGCGCGGAAGTTGCCAAGCGTCACGGCCTGGTCGCCCGTGGCCGGGTGGTGGCGATGGCCACCGCCGGCGTGGAGCCACGGATCATGGGCATCGGCCCGGTGCCGGCGACCCGCAAGGTGCTGGAACTGGCCAACCTGAGCCTGGCGGACATGGACGTGATCGAACTCAACGAAGCGTTCGCCGCCCAAGGCCTGGCGGTGCTACGCGAGCTGGGCCTGGGCGACAACGACCCGCGGGTGAACCCCAACGGCGGCGCCATTGCCCTTGGCCACCCGCTGGGGATGAGCGGTGCACGGCTGGTCACCACTGCCCTGCATGAACTGGAGGAACGTGGCGGCCGCTACGCCCTGTGCACCATGTGCATCGGCGTGGGCCAGGGCATCGCGCTGATCATCGAGCGGTTGTCCGACTAAAGATTCGCGATTCCCGGGGAGCCTAGCGGTATCCTTGGGGCATGCACTCAAAGCCCGCGGTGTGCGGTGGGCTGATACACAAAAATAATTCGAGTGAACTCATGAACATGCCTATTCCAAACGCCGTGCTTAACCCTGTGCTGGACCCGCTGGAAACCGCCAGCGTCGACCAACTGCGCGCCCACCAACTGGAGCGCCTGCGCTGGAGCCTGCGCCACGCCTACCAGAACGTACCGCTGTACCGTCAGCGCTTCGACGCGCTGGGGGTGCACCCCGATGACATCAAGTCCCTGGACGACCTGGCCAAATTCCCGTTCACCACCAAGAGCGACCTGCGCGACAGCTACCCCTACGGCATGTTTGCCGTACCGATGAACGAGGTGGTGCGCCTGCATGCTTCCAGTGGCACCACAGGCAAACCGACGGTGGTCGGTTACACCCAGAACGACATCGACACCTGGGCCAATGTGGTGGCCCGATCGATTCGCGCTGCTGGCGGGCGGCGTGGCGACAAGGTGCATATTTCCTATGGCTACGGGCTGTTTACCGGCGGCCTCGGCGCCCACTACGGTGCGGAACGACTGGGGTGTACGGTGATTCCGATGTCCGGTGGGCAGACTGAAAAACAGGTGCAACTGATCAAGGATTTCCAGCCGGACATCATCATGGTCACGCCCTCCTACATGCTGAACATTGCCGATGAAATCGAGCGCCAGGGCATTGATCCGCACAAG
This sequence comes from Pseudomonas sp. A125, assembly GCF_055409485.1. Classification (NCBI taxonomy): domain Bacteria; kingdom Pseudomonadati; phylum Pseudomonadota; class Gammaproteobacteria; order Pseudomonadales; family Pseudomonadaceae; genus Pseudomonas; species Pseudomonas sp. A125. The sequence goes on along the minus strand of NZ_JBUZVP010000054.1, from coordinate 867 downwards.
CTGGCGTTGCGGTTGGGGATCTTTGGTGCCGAGCCGTGGACCGCTGAGTTGCGCAGCGCGATCGAGGCGCGGCTGGGGATCACGGCGCTGGATATTTACGGGCTTTCGGAAATCATGGGCCCGGGTGTGGCCATGGAATGTGCGCAGACCAAGGATGGGCCGACGATCTGGGAGGATCACTTTTACCCGGAAATCATCGACCCGGTGACGGGTGAGGTGCTGCCGGACGGGCAGATGGGCGAGCTGGTGTTTACCTCCTTGAGCAAGGAGGCGTTGCCGATGATTCGTTATCGCACCCGGGATTTGACCCGGTTGCTGCCGGGGACTGCGCGGCCGATGCGGCGTATCGACAAGATCACTGGGCGCAGCGATGACATGCTGATTATTCGTGGGGTTAATGTGTTTCCCACGCAGATTGAGGAGCAGGTGCTTAAAATAAAACAGCTTTCGGAGTGTTATGAGATTCATCTGTATCGTAATGGGAACCTCGATAGCGTGGATGTGCATGTGGAGCTCAAGGCTGAACATCAGCACCTGGATGATGAACAGCAGAGAGCGGTGTCCAGTGAGTTGAGCAAGCACATCAAGACGTATATCGGGATCAGCTCGCGTATCGTTTTGCAGCCGCTGCATTCGATCAAGCGGTCTGAGGGGAAGGCTTGCCATGTGATGGATCGTCGCCCTAAGGCATGACTGCTGCACCTTTTTTGGCCCCGCATTTGTGGGGCTTTTTTTTGAGTGTATATCCGTTATTTGGGTGATGGCCGCTATGGGTTCCGCTCTTACAGCCATGCCTTTCAAGGTCTACGTTTAAAACCCCGTTTAAAGTCATCTTCAAGTCCGTTTATCCGCCTTGGCAGATTTAAG
>NZ_JBUZVP010000053.1:0-21686 GCF_055409485.1 Pseudomonas sp. A125 | reverse complement strand
GTCGTGCACGGTGTTGATGAGATGTCGCAGGTCGCGTCCGAGCCGATCCAGTTTCCACACGACCAGTGTGTCGCCAGTTCGCAACGCCTTCAGGCAGCTGTGTCCTAGGAATAAAGGTTGTCACAAGCCCCCTTTTATTTCGAGGCCTCCAGCCAAAACCTGCGTGGCAAAAAATTAATAAACTCTGTCACAAATCTTGAATTTACAAAAAATGATGGGGTTTTTCGAAGAATAAAGATTGTCACAGCGGAGGATCAGAAGCCGAGGAGTCAGATGGGGCGGAAAAGCCCCCACTCAGTCATGATGTTATTTTTCTGACGGAAACGACCGCAACTGCATCAGTTGTGGTTTTAGAGTGCGGATTCCACAACACTTGGACACTCAGCCCACGATCATTTGGACACTCATTCCACGCTCACTTGGAGAGGCAGTCGGAGCGCAGCGACGCAGGTTCGCATTGTTAGTCTGAAGTCCCGGTTGCAGTCAATTTCGTTGCGCGCCTGCGCATCGATTTGCCCTTCAGTTCGATGCGGTAAGCGTTGTGCACCAGCCGGTCTAGGATCGCATCGCCCAAGGTCGGATCACCGATCAGCGCATGCCACTTATTCACCGGCATCTGGCTGGTCACCAGCGTCGAGCGGTTTCCGTAACGGTCGTCCAGCAGTTCCAGCATGTCGCGCCGCTGCGCGGCGGTAAACGGTGCAAGGCCCCAGTCGTCCAGGATCAGCAGATCGGTCTTGGCATAACCCGCCATGAGTTTGGCGAAGCGACCGTCGCCGTGGGCCAGGCCCAGTTCTTCCATCAAGCGAGGCAGACGAAGATAACGCACGCTGTAACCGTCCCGGCAAGCCTTATGGGCCAGCGCGCAGGCGAACCACGTTTTGCCTACGCCTGTCGGGCCGCCGATGATCAGGTTCAGGCCGTCACGCAGCCAACAGGATCAGTTGCGGCCCGATATCAGCTGCAGTTACACGCAGATGATCAACAAATTCCTCCACCACCAGATGGGCATTGACGCCGCCAAAACCATAACTGTTGATGCTCGCCCGACGTGGCAGCTCGTTGCCGTCGGCATCCTGCACCGCCGGCCATGGCAGGTTCCCGGACGCGAGCGACAGTTGCTGCGGATCGAGCGTGATCGCCGGGCTGAGTTGTTGATACCCAGGTATGCCCGGCAGTTGCTGCTGTTTTACCGCATCAATCACCTTGAACAACGCCGCCATGCCGGACGCCAACTCCTCACCAGTAACCACGTGCGCCACATAGATCACGCTGACACCTAAGGCGGCTTACTTGGTGGTACAGCCGCCATTGATAGGACGGCGCGCCCGTTGATCCACCCATCAAGCCGCACCAAGTCAGCAATATCAGTCAACCAAGACTTGCCGACCGCTGACAGCGCTTTTGAAGGGGGTCGTTAGTTGTTGCGCCGCATTCTTGACCAGTACCAGCGAACCGGCCAGCAGCACTAGGTGCTTTGATCAAAAACGCGCGGATGCCGGTCATGGTTGGAAAACCACCTGCCGAAGCCTCCAGCCACCTGGAACAGTCAAGAGTAGAGTGGAGGTTGTCAGGTAAAACAGACAGTAGCCGACGGCGGCTATCGGTGCGATCCTCGGTGACCAGGCACCAATAGCTAGACCCAGACCAGTAGTCCATTCAGCTCCGCCCAGTGCATAACTTGTGCCCTGAGTACCGAATACTCCGTGCATCTAAGAAAGGAGAGGACTGTTACTGATCAACGAGATCAGTCCCTGAGCGTTGTAGTCCAATTAAGAACTTTTAAACAAACTCCATAAAAACGCCACCAGACCACCCGCCGTGGCAATCGCCGCCAGCCAACTGAGTATCGGCAAGCCCGCCCACACGGGCCCCACTGCAGCGATCTGCGGACCGAAGGTAATCACCAAGGCACTGATCAGCAACGCTAAGGAAAGCCTTGTGGAGGCCAGGCGCAATGAGCGCTCCAGACGCTCTAGCCCAGGCAGATCCATGCGCACTTCCAGCACTCCGTGCTTGAGCCGGTTGACTAGCAGTCGCGCCAGTTGCGGCAAGTCACCCAGCAGGCCGCGTCCCAACTCAAGGCCATCGAGGCCCAGGCGCTTTGTCATCCTCCAACTCAATTGCTCCCGGAGCATTTTGACGATGGCCGGCTTGGCTGTGGCGATAAGGTCTAATTCCGGGTCCAGACGCGTCAGCACACCATCGGCAGTCACCAGGGCCTTGAACAGCACCAACAAATCAGGCGGTAAGAGCAATTGGTGCTCGCGCATCAAATCAAGAAAGTCTTCAATGAGCGCACTCATGTTCAGTGCCTTGCCACCATGGCGCGCTATGTATTCGCGGGCGGCCTGTTCAATGGCGGGTATGTTCTGCACACCATTGCCGCTCCAGTCGATTAGCACAGTCACCAGCGCATCACTATTGTTCTCGGTCAATGCGCGCATGAAGCTCATCACCTCAAGGCGTCGGCGCTCGTCGAGACGACCAACCATGCCAAAGTCAATAAAACCGACACGATTACCACTCATGGCCTTGAGGTTGCCTGGGTGCGGATCACCATGGAACACACCGTCCTCCAAGAGCATTTTTATAAATGCACGTGCGCCACGGCTGGCCAGCAGGCTCGGGTCCAAGCCTTGCTCGATCAGAGCTTGGCGCTCCAGCGGGGTATAGCTGGGAAGATATTCCTGTACAAGCAGCCGCTCGCTACTATGGGCCCAATAAATACGCGGGATGACAATGTGCGGCTGCTGCGAGAAATTAGCCGCTACGGCGTCACAGTTAAGGCCTTCCTGAGTAAAATCCAGCTCTTCCAACATCGCTCGAGCCAGTTGTCGGACCATCTTGCGCGGTTGGTACTGCGCCAAAGCGCCGTTGTCTTCAATCAGTAGGGCGACGCTTTCCAGCAGTTGCAGGTCGGCAGTCATTTTACGTCGCAACCCAGGGCGCTGAATTTTGACCACCACGTCCTCACCACTGAGCAGGCGCGCCCGATAGACCTGGGCAATCGATGCTGCCGCAAGAGGAGTGGTATTGAACTCGGCGAACACCTGATCAAGCTCAGCACCAAGGTCTTCAAGAACCTGGCCTTGCAACTGCTCCCAAGTCAACGTTGCCGCGCCGCTGTGCAGGTTTTCGAGTTCTTCGATCCACAATGCCGGCAAGATGTCGCCGCGACTTGCAAGGATCTGCCCAAGCTTGACAAACGTTGGCCCCAACGCCTCCAACGCTCGCCTCACGCGCTGTGGGGTGCCCTCGTCAGTTGGTTGGCTGCCGACGGGCTCAGCCCCCCCCACCAGCCGTCCCAGGCCCAGACGGAATAGCACATCCTGAGCCCCGAAACTGGCGAGGATAGTAACAATTTCACGCCCCCGTTGATGGTGCTTGAGTGCGGTCCAAGTTGATTCGAGCATAGCGAGTAGCCCCCAGGTTTTTCTATCGTGTCGTGCACACAGCGAAATTCCAGAACTCGATGCCTGGATGCACCTTTGGACACTGGCAGCTCATTTTCGATCAGTTGATTGACCGCTTGGGCTTTGAATTCTTTCGGGTAATACGGGGGGCTATTAGCTCCCCCTGATCGGCCTCATTTTAAGGCACAAAGTTTCTACTAATCTGGAGGGATTCAGACGTGAAATCACTGTAATTGGCTTTCAGCCTATGTAATCAGGCTGATTGTGAGGCTGCGCCTTTATAAAAGCTGGATGCTCCAAACACAATTGGTAAACCGTCAAAACCTGCTCAAACCGCTGAAGTTCGCAGCCCATGCGCAATGCATTGGCCACCTGAGGTACCAGACAACAATCGGCCAGGCTCGGGCTGTCGCCAAAACAGTAGCTGCCGCTGCCATGGCGGCTCAACATAGTTTCCAACGCCTTGATTCCCTCTTCGATCCAGTGCTTGTACCACGCCTCTTTCTGTTGATCGCTGATTGCCAGTTGTTTATTCAGGTAACCCAACACACGTAGGTTGTTCAGGGGATGAATGTCACAACCTATTAGATTCGCCACTTCCAATACGCGGGCGCGGGCCAGAGGCTCTAGCGGGATCAGTCGCGCGTGTGGACTGAGGTTGTCCAGATAATCAATGATTGCCAGGGATTGGCTGATCGGCTGACCATCATCCGTGATCAGCAAAGGTACGCTGTGTGACGGGTTTAGTTTCAAAAACGAGGCCGTTGCCTGCTCGCCGACGCGGATATTAATACCCTGGTGCTGGTAGTCAAAACCCTTGAGTGCCAGCGCTATGCGCACGCGCCATGAGGTGGAGCTGTTGAAAAAATTATACAATTGCACCGTATTCTCCTTTTATCTTGGGTAGGGCGCGATAACGCCGACCCATTAAAAAAACAGCAGTCGCTGCGAGTAGCGCTGGCACCATCAGCCAAAGAAAAATACCGTTCAAACCAATCCCGGCACTCAATAAGGTGCCGCCAGCCAAAGTGCCTGCAATCGAGCCGATGCGTCCGACCCCATGGCACCAAGCAACACCAGTGGCACGGCTGGTAGTCGGGTAGAAGTTCGCCGCCAGGGCGTTGGCTCCAACCTGGCTGCCGCTGATACAAAAGCCCATGGCGGCCACGCATGCCAATAGCACTGAGAAATGCTGATAGAACTGGCTGATGGCCAACAACGTCAACGTGCCGCCGATGTACGCCGTAGTCAGCACTTTCCAGGCATCAATGCGATCCATGGTTGCGCCAAGGATAATCGCCCCCAGCGTTCCACCGACCTGGAACATTGCACCAGCCAGCGCCGCGTCCGACATCGCCTGACCCGTCTCGCGGATCAGGGTCGGCAGCCAGTTGGTGAGCAGGTAGATGATCATGAACCCCGTAAAAAACGTCCCCCATAGCAGCAAGGTTCCGTATTTCAAATGCCCTTGAAGGATCTCTCGCACGGGTGAATCTTTAGCCTGTGGAGGCACCTCAAGTTGCACATTGGCTGGCAGTGGAGCAATGCGCCGCAAGATGTCCGTCACCCTGTCGGGCACCATGCGCCTGGCGATCAAAAACCGTACCGATTCGGGCAGCCACGCCATTAGCATGGGTAAAAACAACAACGGTAACAACCCGCCCAGCATCAACACTGCGCGCCAGCCTACAAGTGGCAGCAAATGGGCAACCAGTACCCCGCTCAAGGCTGAGCCAAGGGTGAATCCGCAGAACATCAGGGTGACCATTAACGAGCGGCGGCGCACTGGGCAATATTCGCTGACCAGGGTAATCGCATTGGGCATCGCTCCGCCCAGCCCCAGACCCGTGAGAAACCGCAATACCGTCAGTGTTTGCACATCACCCGCTGTCGCCGAGGCCAGACTCCAACCGGAAAAAAACAGCACCGAGACTAACAGCACCATCTTGCGCCCGAAGCGGTCAGCTAAGGGCCCGGCAGCAAAGGCCCCCAGCATCAATCCCAGTAATACCGCGCCCAGCAACGGATTAAGCTGCGCGGTCGTCAGCGCCCATTCCTCGCGCAGTACAGGTGCGATAAAGCCGCCGATAGCCGTGTCCAAACCGTCCAGCGTCGCAACCAGAAAGCACAGTATGAGGATGCGCCACTGAAAGCCTGACATCGGATGGCGATCGATAAACGCCTGCACGTCCACGCTCTTCTTATTATGAGTGGATGACATTACATCGCTCCTGCAACGAGTGGACGGGGGTTACCCATTGATAAACAGGCTCAAATCACCTGCACACGCAGCTGACCGAGACCGTCAATTCCGGCGGCTATCAGGTCGCCGGCTACCACCGGGCCCACGCCTTCGGGCGTACCGGTCATGATTAGGTCTCCGGGCTGCAATTCGAAGTAACGGGATAGGTAAGCGATGATTTCCGGCACGGACCAAATCAGTTGTGCAATGTCGCTGCGCTGTTTGTCTTCACCGTTGACCGTGAGCCACAATCCGGCCTGCTTCGGGTGGGCAACCAACGTAGCTGGCCACAAGGGTGCAATCGGCGCCGAGTGATCAAAAGCCTTACCGATTTCCCATGGACGCCCTGCCTTGCGCATCTCCAGTTGCAGGTCGCGACGGGTCATATCGAGACCAACGGCATAGCCCCAGACGTGCTCATTGGCCTGTTCCTGGGGAATGTTGCTGCCACCCTTGCCGATGGCGACAACCAGTTCGGCTTCGTAGTGGTAGTTACTGGTTTGCGTCGGATATTTCAGCGTCAGGACCTCATCCTCCGCCACGGGTACAACTGCATCGCTCGGCTTGCAAAAGAAAAACGGGGGTTCGCGGTCAGGGTCAAACCCCATTTCCCGTGCATGAGCGGCGTAATTGCGCCCCACACAATAGACACGGCGCACGGCAAACAGCTCGTCACGGCCTTGGATAAAAAGCGACGTCGGCTGCTGCGGTTGAAAAATGTAAGTCATGGTCATCTCCAGGTTTTAAAAAGACTCGCGCGATTCACGCAGCAACCCCAGCGCCTGCTGCACGGGGCGGTCGGAAAAGCTGAAGAGCACGCACTCCTGATCCGCCGCCAAGCTGACTTGGGCCCAACTGGGGACCACGAATATGTCCTTGGGCTCAAAGTTCAGGCGTTGCCCGGCGATGCACACACTGCCACTGCCTTCCACCACAGAAAATACCGAGGCGTCGGTGCTGCGATACGGCTGGCCGCGAAAGCCTTTGGGTAATAGCTGCATGAACGCGGCGATGGTTGGGATCGGCCAGCCCCCCGTGAGCGGGTTGACGTAGCGCAACTTGATACCCTCCCAGCAATCCAGCGGTTCCTGGCGCAACAGGGTGTCGAGAGTTTCCCGGGTACGGGCGTAGGGATAATTGAAAATCGGCGAGGTGCGTGAGCTGGACTCATAGCGCATGGGTAATAAATTCATGCCATAGCGGGCCCCACTATTGCCCTCAGGCCGAGTCAGGGGCGGGACCGGAACTTGATGGTTTTCGGCGAAGCCGGCATCGAAGAAACGCACCATGGGTATGTCTAGGCCATCGAGCCACACCACGGGTTCACCACCTTCGTCGGCGGCTGGGTTGCCGTGGTCATGCCATGTCCAGGAGGGTGTGATGATGAAATCTCCGGGTGACATCGTGGTTCGCTCACCGTCTACCGAGGTAAATGCGCCTTGCCCGTCGACCACAAACCTCAGCGCTGATTGGCTGTGACGATGACTCGGAGCGGTCTCTCCGGGCAAAATCAGTTGCAGTCCAGCGTACAAGCTGGAAGTGATCGAAGCCTGCCCACGCAGAGCCGGGTTTTCCAGCACCAACACTCGGCGCACAGCCTCCTCGGCGCTGATCAGTTGCCCAGCTTCAGTCAGGAAAGGGCGCAGCTCGCGATAGCGCCACAGGGCCGGAACGCAGGCCGCGGCTGGCTCCGCAGGAACCAGATTGTGCAAGCGTTCCCAAAGCGGAAACAGACCCAGGCGATCAATACGCTGGTAAAAATCTTCCCGTACGGCAGTGATGTTGTTGTTCATGGATACACCTACAGGTTGAAACCGAGTCCTTAGGAGTATCCTGTGACTACCTATATGTGAATAATGCTATTTTAAGATAAACCCATACCAATCTACATATGGATACGCTCATGAGCTGGACTCGTCGCCTGCGTCTGCAACACCTTAAATGGTTGGTCAGCCTCGCCGAAACCGGGAGCATCAGCGAAGCTGCCCGAGCGTGTTTCAGTACCCAGCCTGCGTTATCCAAATGGCTTAAGGATCTCGAAGAAAGCATCGGCGCGCCTTTGTTCGAACGCCATGCTCGAGGCTTGAACCCCACTGCACACGGTTTGACTCTACTAGCCCATGCGCGGCGGGTACTCAGTGAAATGGAGCGTGCCCGTCACAACCTTGACACGCTACAAGGCACCAGCACCTTGCGGGTGGCTATTGGCACATCCGCCGCCTCGGCGCCCAACTTGGTACCGGCCGCCATCATGGAGTTTTTGCGGCGCCATCCCATGGCCCAGGTAGACCTGGAAGAAAACACCATGACGGCCTTGCTCGAACGACTGGAGCTCGGCCAGTTGGACCTGGTGGTCGGCCGTCTCGACAGTTACGTCCCATCCCACACGCTGCGTAGCGCGCGGCTATACGATGAAAAAATGCGTATCGTCTGCCGCGCAGACCACCCCTTGACTCAGCGAACAGGGCTGACCTGGGACGACTTGTACAACGTCAATTGGATTCTATGGCCGACCACCAGCCCCATCCGCAGCAAACTGGATATGGCCCTGGCCCACGCAGGGCGTCCGCCACTGCCATGTCGCATAGAATCCTCTTCACTGGTGGGCAACCTGTGGCTTTTGCAATACAGCGACTTACTGTCAGTAGCTTCCGAACGAGTAGCTGAACACTTCGCCCTGCGCGGCTTGTTGGTAAGCCTGGACTTTGAGCTGGATGCCACAGGCTCCCTGGGTATGTGCTGGCGTGACGAACCGTTCACTGACGTGGCCCTACCCGACCTTATGGCTAGCCTACGCCATGCCGCCGGCTGTCAACCCGGACGCTTGAATTCGTTTCTTACCACCGAAACCAGAAAGGGGCGTAATTGAAACCCGCTGAATACGCCTGACAGCTTAAAAGGTTAGATGTGTGCATGACGTTTCCCCGATAATGGCGATGCGCTCTGGAGCGTTATCGACTTCCCGCGAGACAGCGGCGAGTTGATCGAAGCATCCTTAAGTGACGTAATAGAGGCATCAGGATGACGTCCCGTTATGCCTGGTAACATCATTGATCCTGGCAAGTCGAACCTTAAGACCATCAAGGCATACAAGAACGCGGGCTTCGAAGCTGTTGGCGACTTCCTTGCAAGCACACGCGTTTTTGACGGGCTTGAGACGGTGCTGATGGTGGAAAAATTTTAACGGATGCCCGACATGGAAAGTTGCTGGCCATGTCGTCTACGCGGGCTCCCATCATCCAAATCAGCAGTGGCGCACGAACATGGTTTTCTCTTTACTGATGGCGTTGGTATTAGCATTCCTGATTGGCTGGATTTCGCAGCGCATGGGCATGTGCCTTGTCAAAGCGAGCGGACAATTGCTGGCTGGGCGCCCTACGTTGTTTCTGGCACTGACATCGTGTGGATTGTTTGGATTGATGCTGGCACCCCTCTATCGTTTCTCCGAGGCCAACCTGCCGCTGTACTCGCCCGGCATTTCCTATCCTTTGCTGGTTTTGGGAGGTTTGTTGTTCGGAGTGGCATCGGTGCTGAACAACGGTTGCAGCGTAGGCACGCTGACTAAGTTTGCCTGTGGCGATGTCAATAAAGCGTTCACGATGATCGGCTGGGTCCTGGGGATCGTGCTTTGGTACTACATGCACAAGACCCACGAACAGAAGGTCATTCTGGTGCCGGAAATTACCAGCCAGCATTACTGGCTTTTGATCGGGGTAGTAGCGCTGGTGCTGATGTTCCTGGTCCGCATACACGGTAATAAACACCTTGTGCTGTCCAGTATGCTACTGGGTGCGCTGACAAGTGCGCTCTACACGTTCGAGCCGTTATGGACACCCAGTGTGTTCTTTTACAATGTTTCGCAGATGTTCTGGGACGATACATCGGTTAGCGCTCGGCGTATTGCGGTGTTTGTTACGTTGCTGGCAGGCATGCTGAGTTTTACCTTGTATAGAAAAACGTTCCGCTTCGAGGCCTTTACCCCTCAAAAGGCGGGCGTTCATTTGTTGGCGGGTACTTTGATGGGGGCTGGGGCCTCGATGATGCTCGGTGGTAACGACTCGCAAATACTGTTGGTATTTCCAACACTAGTTGTTGAATCAAGCATTCCATTGGTGTCCATCGTCACAGGTATTATGGTGTCATTGTGGTGCAAAAAACGCGGTATGAGTTGATGCTGAGCGCAGCAGTTTCCACATAGTCCCGTGGTCCGCGTTTAGCGCATGAGTCAATGTGACAGGCGCAGGGCTTCACCGGCGATAACTTACTCAGTGCTGGTACGCGGATCTGCGAATTGAGTCAGGAGCGCGTGGGTAGCGAACTACCCTCGAGTATTGGTATCAGCGATTATTTGCTGTACTGGGGTATTTGCCCAAGCGATGAGTGTTGGGAGAATTTCGACTTGCAGCCGACGCGCGGCAAGTCGATCGGAGCATCCCTAAACGATCAGTCCGTAACAGCACTTAGCTACAGTCATAAAGAACATGCCGCTTAATGCAAGCCCGTGTGTTTTCAAACACGAGCCGCTACACCTAATAGCACCGAATCGATCAGGCGTTATCGGTAAACGCTCGTGCAGCAAGTGTGAATGAGTGACGGTGTGCGGCATGATCGAAGATAGTGCCGGAGAGCATCAGCTCGTCGGGACGGTGCTTGGCGGCGAATGCCATGATGCCCTCATGAACATCGGCCGCATCGCCGACTATCGCATACGACAGCGACTGCTCGACCATCGCCTTTTCCTGTGGTGTCCAGAACGCCTCGATGTCGTCGACTGGCGGCGGGATCAGGCCGGGATTACCACGTATCACGCTTACGAAGACTTGCTGCAGGGTCGTAAACAGGCGTCGTGCCTCGGCTCGGCTGTCGGCGGCCACGACATTGAGCGCTAAAATCACATAAGGCTCAGCCAGATATTTCGACGGTCGGAAATCTTGTCGATAACGGATCAAGGCCTCTTCAGTCATTGTTGGCGCGAAATGCGACGCGAATGCAAACGGCAAGCCCAGTGCCCCCGCAAGCTGTGCACTGAAAAGGCTTGAGCCCAATAGCCAGACCGGTACATCCAGACCAGCCCCCGGCACTGCCTGAACCGTTTGTCCCGGTTTCACCGGATGGAAGTAGTGCAGCAGTTCTTCCACATCGCTTGGGAAGGTATCGGCACCATCGAAGTAGCGGCGTAGCGCATGGGCCGTAGCCCCGTCGGTGCCTGGCGCTCGCCCGAGCCCCAAGTCTATGCGACCAGGATACAGCGAGGCCAGCGTGCCGAATTGTTCCGCAACCTGAAGCGGCGCGTGGTTGGGTAGCATCACTCCGCCTGCCCCGACCCTAATGGTCGATGTCCCGCCAGCAATATGCCCGATCAGCACCGCAGTCGCAGCACTGGCGATACCTGGCATGTTGTGGTGCTCTGCGAGCCAATAGCGCTTATAGCCAAGCGCTTCGGCATGTCGGGCGAGCTTGAGCGAGCGCTCGAAGGATTCGCTAGGTGTGCTGCCTTCGGTAACCGGTGCAGCGTCGAGAACTGAGTAGGGGATCATGGAGCAAGCCTCTTGAAATCATTACGAAGCGACGGCGCGCCTGGAGAGCGCATCGCTCCCCCGGCCCGTCAATTTTTGCATCTACCCTGCGGGTCGTCCCATAAACACCTCGATATAGGTGTTGCGACAACCGGTTGAATGCGCCTTGCGAGCCCTGATCCGAGTAAAACGGCAGCCCTTGAGGCCTGCCACGCTGCTCGTAAGCCATGTCCAACGCCTCAATGACTCGATTCGCATCCGGCTTGTTTGAAAGCGCCCAACGCAAAATTCGGCGTGCGTAGAGATCCAGAACGACAGCCAGCATGATCTTCAACCTGTTCGTACGCTGAAACCCGCAGTTCCGGTAAAGCGAGGTTATCCGGCCATCGAAGCTCCTGCTGAGCAGTATCAATGCTTTTCGATCTGTTGATTTTCGTATGTAGGTAGGCTGCCTCCCTAGTAACCACATGCGCCACATAGGCCACGCTGGCGCACCCGCTTATGAGCACCATGATTTTGACTAGCCTAATTCCTGCGGGTTTCATGCATTCCCTCTCCAAACGGATGCAAGCACCGACCCTCACTTGTGAGGACCGAAACAAGAAACCCAATCCTCAGCCCTGCCAGGCAACACCAAGGGCATTGATAGCGGCGGCGTTGGCCTAGGTTGCGTCGCTGTTGTAGCTGACAAGCGTGCTTTTCGGCCTAGATCGCAGCACCTTCCGCATCAGTCTGCTTGGTGCGGGCCGTCAGTTGCTGCGCCGCGTCCTTTACCAGCACAAGCGAACCGGCCAGCAATATTAGGTCTTTGATTAAAAATGCGCTGATATCGGTCATGGCCGGAAAACCACCAGCCGAAGCCTCCCAGCCACCTGGAGTACTTAAGACTAGAGTAGAGGTTGTCAGGTAGGTCAGGCAGGAGCCGGCGGCGGCAAGTAAAGCGATACTTGGCGACCAGGCACCAATAGCCAGACCGAGACCGATAGTCCATTCCGCAACGCCCAAGGCATAACTTGCGCCCTGAATACCGAACACGCCGTACATCCACGACAGGAGAGGACTATTACCAATCAGCGGGATCAATCCCTGAGCTTCATAATCAAACCATTTAGCGTAGCCAAACATAAAGAAAATCAAGACCAGGGCCCAGCGCATGAACTCAACTTCATACGGCCGGCGAAGAAAACGAGAATAAATTGATGAAGGCATGGGACTTCCTTGAAGGCAGTGAGATTTATAGACGTAGAGTTTGCTTAAAGTGATGCGTTACAGTTTTCGTAATTTTTTTAAACTCAGCAGGAAGGGGACGCTGCGCTCGCCTAGCGTCTCTACGAGCGCTGGCTATAATGCTCTGAGAAATGACGAGTCAGAGCTACACGACCAGGCTCGATCAGCTTTGGTCGGTTGCATCTAAGTAGTGGCAGTATCTGGCGATCAGTCAGGCGTCATGAGGACAGCCAGGGTCAGCTTGATGAACTCTTCGTTCCGGTCGAGGGTATCCGTTCTCGGTTACTTTGGCGTCGCCCTACTGCTCAACCCGATTGGTGAGTTCCATGATTGAAGCCTGCTCAATGGCGAGCAGGTTTCCATTCATTTTGGAAAGTAGGGAAAGCAGCAGGTCAGAGTTCGGCATCGATGTTCCTCCTTGGAGTGAACAGAGCAGCAGCTGGGTGATGCGAGCCCAGTCAAAGTCATTCTTTGCGGGCAAATAGGTCTACGGCCTGCGTTCTGAAGACTAAATAGCGCAATGGGCCAGCGGCATTAGCGGTTTAACTGAACCGCACCGCTGGCGCCGTTCAAGAAGATCGAGATGAGAAACTCAGGCCCCTGGCGTTTTCCCATCGACTCAGCGTCGATAAGGTCCGAAGTGGTTTCGCACAGTCCTTGAAACGCCCCCGTCATCCAGGCCGCCGGAAGGTCCTGGCGAAACAGCCCGGCCTGTTGACCACGCTCAAAAAATCCAACGAGCCGCGCATTAATGGTTTCGACCCGCACTGCCAGGTCGGACAGCAACGTTTCAATATGCGACCAGCCATAGCCCAGACCGTAGCCGCCCCCCCACACCTGCCCCAGCATCCTGAAATTCTCGGTCAGGCAGGAAAGACCCCGTACAAGGTCGCCATCTTCCAGCTTCGCTTGATCCAGCACCGCAGTGGCATCATTCAGCACACGATCAATGAGCGCTACAACCAAGTCCTCACGGGTGGGGAAATGGCGGACGAGCGTCGTACGACTAATGCCCGCCGAGGCAGCGATTTGCTGCATTGATGCGCTGCGGTCACGGGCATACACCGCTGCAGCAGCGTCCAGGACAGCGTCTCTCTTCTGATCGCGGGACATGAATCAAATATTTCCTTAATTACTTTTTATGATACGCGAATGTACCACTTGTTCTATTTATGTAATTTTAGCGTCGATCGCGTCAATCACGAGGCAACAATGATAACCCTTACTCGACCCCAGGGGTCGATCGCGCCCAGCGCGATGACCACCCCTCTTACAGGTGCAAACGCCAGCACGGCAAAAGACTCGAGCACAGACGCCAACCGCCTCAGGAAGGATTCGGTGCTGATTATCGGAGCCGGGATCTCAGGCCTCGCCGCTGCCCGAATGCTGTCCGACGCGGGCCATACGGTGATCGTGCTCGAGGCCAGGGACAGAGTCGGTGGCCGCATTTGGACGGAACGAACGTGGGGCGAGGTGCCAATAGATCTCGGCGCATCCTGGATTCACGGTGTCGATCAGAACCCGGTTGCCAGCCTGGCGCAAGAAATGGGCATCGAAACCACCGTGTTCCAGGCCGGCACTTTGCTGACCTGCCACGACGTGACGCGCTATGACCAGGCCGGTAAGCCTCTGTGCTTGGACGAAGCCATAGTCTGATCTCCTGCAACTGGGAAAGTCGTTATTGGCGGTTGCAACATTTAATCGTTTAAAGAGCGTCCGTAAAACAAGGGCGAGATCACAAATACGCTCTACCCCATAAACAACCACCCCCTAAAATGTCAGTTTCACGTTGTGTAATGACTTAACACCAGAAACCATCAAAGATTTGCGACGGCACTGAACAAAATCCAGCCCCCACACATAGAGCAAATCAAACCTAGCCCTCGCAAAATCTTGCCGCCGCCCTGGACGCGCATAAGGCCAAGTGCTCCAAATGCGCCGACTAAATGCAGGGTGGCGGTGGTGGCCAGAAAGCCGAGCGTGTAGCCAACCTTGTCGTCAATGACAGGCATTTCATAACCATGCGCATAACCATGCAGCATGCCGAACAGGCCGACCCCTAGCGCGGCAACCACGGTAGGCATACGTTGATGCAGTGCAATGGCCGCGCCCAAGGCAATGACCGACAGCGCAATGCCAACTTCCAGGCCTTGCAGATCTATCATCGACATGCCGAGAAGGCCGCCGCAGAACATGCACAGCACAAAAGCGCCGGGGACGAGCCAGATGGCGCGACCGCCGATTTGGGCACTCCAGGCCCCAACCGCCACCATCGCCAAAAAGTGATCCAGCCCAGTCAATGGGTGCAACCAGCCGGCATCTATGCCGCTGTGGGCTTGTGCGCTAAACGTGGTTAGTGCCAAGACGATGGCGACACAGACGCCCTCAAGTTGGTGTTGGCGAGTACTCATGGCGTAGGTATCTCAAAACTTAAGGAGGCCCAGATGCTTTCCCAGTCGGCCTGGTACTCGATCACCGAATGCATCTGGACTGCACTCAGAAACCACAATCCAGTCTTTTCCAAAGTAAGTTCCACTACACCGTCCTGGTCCGTTCTGACCTGTTGTTCATGCTTTGGATCATCCTTGGCCCAGGCCCTAACCAGCACCCCAGCCACAGGTTTGCCCTCGCGCAGCAAGCGGGCTTTGAACCGCCCGCCCGGCTTGAGCTGGAACGGGTCAGTGACAGCAACAAGTTCCAGCGGCAAATCCACCACCCGGTCAAAGCCAGCACTATCGCTATTGACCCGAACCAAAGTCTTGGCGCAACGCAAAAACTGCTCACGTCCCGGCGCATCGGCGATACCCAGTGTTTGCCGTTCGCTGCGCACCTGATCCAGCCCTTCTTCGACCAAATATTTGTCGAACTCAACACCGGGCAACGTGATGGCCTGAGCATGGGTAAGCATCGCCACAACAACGGTACCGGGCGTCCCGGCGCGAAAATGTCCCACCGGGGCCGCGCCGTCACGCCCCTTCACGGCGTGTTTACCTTGCGCGTCGTAAAGATCAAACGTCTCGATCATGCCGGGCAAACGCCCTACCCGCTCACCTGGCCAACTGACACCCACCCGCAGATCTATGGCCACCAGATCATCTTTGCTGACCAGCCCTTTGTGAGGAACCAGCCAGAAGGCATGGGCAAAACAGTTGCCGCTTAGTGTCGCCAGCAATACCCCAATCCAAATAGGCCGCCAAATCATCATGCTTTCCTCACTTCGCCCCAGCAGCTTTCACACCCCTAACTGCAACCGATCAAGGCGCTTTTTGTGTCGACAAATAGGCAATGATGTCCTTCCGCACCTGTGCGTTTTCAACACTGAACCCCATTGCCTGCCCCGGGATAAACTGTTCCGGCTCTGTCAACCATCGGTTCAGGTTGGCGGGCGTCCAGGTAACGTCGGACGCCCTTAGTGCCTCTGAATACGCAAAACCGTCTGCACTACCAGCATGCCTGCCCACAACGCCACGGTGCATCGGCCCGACCGAATTCACATCCAGTTGATGACACCGGCTGCAATTGAGCAACCAAGCCTTCTGGCCACGCACAACGTCACCCGTATCAGCCTGAACTATTGCGCTGGTCATCAATAGCAGTACGAAGCTCGCACCCACTGTGCCTAAGTGATTAGTGATCATGGTGTGCCTTTCCTTATGGTGCGGGCCTAGCCTCATGTTCAAGTTTGACCTCAGATCACTTTTTGTCTGACGGAATGACGTAGGGGAACTGATCGGTATACAACTTTGGATTGTCGATGGCCTGGTCGGTGGGTTTGCCTATGAGGAGGGTGAGCATGGCACTCATCGCATCATCATCAAGGTAACGTCCGTTACGCACATCGGCCGAATACCCTGCCTTGCTGCCAACCTCATAATTCAGCACATCGGGAATCAGCGCATCCGCCACTTTGTCGCCATAGGCGAATGGTTGAGCCTGCGTCTGTGCAATGCCTGAAGCGCGCGCAGTGCTCGCTGATACGAAGTTTTTCAGTACTGACTGGGTGTTGGGTCGGCTGCGATCATGCTCGACTCTGACAGCCTCGTCTTCGAAATACATAACGTGCGACAGCAAAGGATTGGCCGAGTATTGAACTTGGCTCCACTTGCCATTTTCCTTGAGCGCCGTCGTCATGAAGACCTTGATATTTTTGCCCAGCATTTCATTGGGAATTTCCAGCACAATTGCACCACATTCCTGGTCTTTGAAAATATTGGTGCCGGAGGCGGACTTCCAGACTTGAGGGTCATACTTGCCAGCCTTCAGTTGCGCCGAATACGCTCCCAGGCCAGACGAATTACCGTAGAACGGGTCTTTGATGATACCGGTCCAAAGTTCAATCTTGTCCTTCAGATTGACGCTGCCGCCGACCTTACCTTTACCAATGTCCACACCCGTTTCACCCACTCGCCCGTTTGGGTTGTCCGACAAGTAGGCCATGACCTGACCGTCGCGAAACTGGAACGAGAATGTGTGCCCCTCCTTGAACTTGTCATCCAAGGCAACATGAATGTTGTACAAGGCATTCGGCGAGAAGGTAGCACCATGACGCGGACTTGAATTCACATTCATGATAATGACCGTGCGCCCCGGTGAAGCCGCTTGAAACACGTAGTTGTCCAACTGGCTGATCGCCGTGTTGGTTCGTGCAATGGCAACCTCAAAATGGTGGCTCGCATGTGCCGGCAGCGTAGAACTGGCAAGAACAGCGGCAAGTACCGCTTTCATCAGCAAGCGATGGGGGGCAAATGCTTTATTATTCATAGAGGTGCTTCTCCCGGTAGGTGTCCAGTCCAGCTTCATTTCGAGGTATATATGTCCTGCACCCAGTTAGTACTGCGGACGTCTACTTAAACATTGCGTCGTAACCGGCCACGGGCAATGGCCTCAGTGTCATCTGCTTGTAGAACTCGCTACCAGCCTGAACAACCTCACTTAGACCACTATGCACGGTTTACGTAGCCTATTGCGCCGTTGGCAAATGCCGGAAGGTCCAGCAAAGCCGAGCTAGCGGCAGTTACGTATTAAAAATCATCAAACTGGAATATTACCAAAAAGTAACACCCAGCAAGCTACCACCTACTGCACAAAGGAGCAATAGGCAGTGATTGGCTGTTAGAGAAACGTTGAAGTGTCAGCCAGGGCTATTAGCACTGACCGAAAATCGGTGTAGCACTGAAGCCCTTAATGCGGCTCATGGGGGGCGATCAGTGTTTGTACCATTTGACGAAGCGATACTGCCAAACGATGAGTTCCGATATGGCGGCTTTCGTCTGCGCCCTTAAATACAATGAACAAATTGACAGCCAGTACCTCATGGCTCTTGAAGCCTATGGCACGGCACATCTCGATCAGATGATTGATGTGCACATGATTGATTTCCTCAATCGCCACCCGAGCTGGATGTTGAGCGTCCCGTACATCTATTGCCTTATCTATGAATTTGCAGCTCAGTTCTCCTGGCGACTGGATATAGGCGTACATCATTTCTAGCCAACCGTTGAGCTCTCCCCGCGGATCATTCGGATACGCCTCCTGTAATGCTTGCCATGCAGCTTCACTCGCTTTGTGCTGCTCTCGAATGGTGGCTGCAATTAACATCTCTTTAGAGGAAAAGTGTCGATACAAAGTCATTTTGTTGCTGTGCGCTGCTGCTGCAATCGCCTCAACCCCGACTGCGTGAATTCCATATTTATGGAACATCTCTCCTGCAGCACGCAAAATTCTCTCTCTCGGTGCAGTTGAGCGCTTCTCTTTTTCTGCAAGCGCTGTCTGGTCCGTTGGAGTATTAGTCATCACATAACACCTATTTTTTTATGTGGCACCCACTGCTCTTGACATGCTACTTGCCGGAAAGTAACATCCGGCGCAGGCGTTAGATTCTTGACGAGACTATACCAAAATCTGACAGGTTTTGCGTTGGAGGTGGGGGGGGTTGGATGGAGTGTTTACGGAAATTAGGTGAGAGGATTTTGGCAGTAGGTGCGACCGCGGATGCAAGCGGTAGCCTTTGTGTGGGGTAGGCCTACTTTCAGTAAGGGTACGTGAGTGTCGTTCAGGGGGGGCAGTTGCAGTGACTGAGCGCAATGCCGCACCACGTGGGTCGGTGCGCCTTGATGGGTACTATGTTGCTGACCTTTTCACTCCGGGGGACAGCGTGGCCGTCGGCCCGAGTGCCAGCACACAACATAGGCGGAAAGCATAACTAGATTCGTTTCCATACTACGTATAACAACTCTATGATATGTGATTGCTGTTAATCAGCAATGTCAGAGAGTTAGGCAGGGCGTGATTCAATCATTGTCATTTAAACACGACTATGTATGGTCCGTGAAGTTGAACCAGCCTGGCTTTCAACGGGAAGGTGATGCCGCAAAACTCAATCTCGAAGCCGCTTTCGCCGAATAGTCTTGGCGAACATTGCTTGTCCAACAGAGCAGCAACTTTTGCTATGTAAATGAACCTGCGGCTAAACCGGCGCAAATTTGACCGGGGACGTTTAGTCCCCTGCTATTTAGACGTTGTTTACGATTTTCACATAACCAAGTCGAAAAAAACGGCGCTCTAGTCGCCGACGATATCGTCATGGAACTCAACGGTGGCGCCTTCAGCATGCCTAACGGCGCGACTTTCAGCGAGCGCCAAGTGGTTATCCAAGCCACCGAGTTTTTACGTTCAATAGTGAAGGCATATTGGTCCACTTTAGAGATGCGAACAAACGATCTGGGTGCCCTCACCCAATTGACGAGCAAGTAGCTGGCCGGTCGCAATGCGCCGGATAAGGGCCGCAATAGGTTTGCTGTTGCCTGCCGAGGAGAGTGATATGGCCTACGATTTTGACCTTTATGTAATTGGTGCGGGCTCTGGCGGTATTCGGGCTGCGCGTTTCGCCGCAGGCTATGGTGCCAAGGTGGCCGTGGCTGAAAGCCGCTACCTAGGCGGTACCTGCGTCAACGTGGGTTGTGTGCCCAAAAAACTGCTGGTCTACGGCGCGCACTTTGCCGAAGATTTTGAGCAGGCCAGTGGTTTCGGCTGGTCGCTGGGTGAGGCGAACTTTGATTGGCCGACCTTGATTGCCAACAAAGACCGCGAGATCAATCGCCTCAATGGCATTTATCGCAACCTGCTGGTCAACAGTGGCGTGACCCTGCATGAAGGGCACGCGCGCCTGGTGGATCCGCACCAGGTGGAGATCAACGGTGAGCGCTTCACCGCCAAACATATCCTGATCGCCACCGGCGGCTGGCCGCAGATTCCGGACATTCCGGGACGCGAGCATGCCATCGGTTCCAACGAAGCGTTCTTCCTCAAAGCACTGCCCAAGCGCGTGCTGGTGGTGGGTGGCGGTTACATCGCGGTGGAGTTTGCCGGGATTTTCCATGGCCTTGGCACGCAAACAACGCTGTTGTATCGCGGCGATCTGTTCCTGCGCGGCTTTGATGGAGCGGTGCGCAAGCATCTGCAGGAAGAGCTGACCAAACGCGGGATGGACTTGCAGTTCAATGCTGATATCGAACGCATCGATAAACAGGCCGACGGCAGCCTCAAGGCCACCCTGAAAGACGGGCGCGCGCTGGAAGCAGATTGCGTGTTCTACGCCACCGGCCGACGTCCGATGCTCGACAACCTGGGGTTGGAAAACACCGGCGTCAAACTGGACAAGCGTGGCTTTGTTGAAGTGGACGATCTCTATCAGACGACTGAGTCGTCGATCCTGGCCATTGGCGATGTGATCGGGCGCGTGCAGCTGACGCCAGTGGCGTTGGCCGAAGGCATGGCGGTGGCGCGTCGTCTGTTCAAGCCTGAGCAATATCGCCTGGTGGATTACGCGATGATCCCGACGGCGGTGTTTAGCCTGCCGAACATTGGCACAGTCGGCTTGAGCGAAGAGCAAGCCAAGGCTGACGGCCACAAGGTGCAGGTTTTCGAAAGCCGCTTCCAGCCGATGAAGCTAAGGTTGACCGACTGCCAGGAGCGCACCCTGATGAAGTTGGTGGTCGACGCAGACACCGACAAGGTTCTGGGTTGCCACATGGTGGGCCCGGATGCCGGTGAAATCATCCAGGGGCTAGCGATCGCGCTCAAGGCAGGCGCGACCAAGCAGCATTTCGATGAAACCATCGGCGTGCACCCGACGGCGGCGGAAGAGTTCGTCACCATGCGCATTCCCGTGGCGGGCTGATCAGCTTTCGTGTTCTTACTCACGTATCACCCGAAACAACACCGACGCTGAGGACGCCATCGATGCCTGATCTCTTGCCTATCTGGGTACTGGTGCTCGTAGCTGCCCTTGCGTTTACCGTGGGTTTCATCGTGAACCGATCCGGCACATGCCTGGTTTCTGCTGCGCACGAGGTGCTGTACAAGCGTCGTGCCTGGCGCGTGGGTGGGCTCGCTTTGGCTGCGATGGCGTCCAGCGGGCTGCTTCTGCCATTGCCCTGGATGTCTTCGCCTACGCTGGTAGCCCTGCAATTGAACATGCGCCCACGCAAGCGTTTCGATTTTAAAATGCCCCGTCGAAATGATAGGCCAAGTGACGCAAGACGCCATGGCTATGCGGCATGATGCCCAACTCAAGTCAATAACCGTGTTGCTCTCAGCTAGAGTATTGCTCAGAGTGTTACTATTCGGTAACATTCGATTCGGTTTCTAATTTAACTCGGCATACCAGTTTCAACTGATCTGCGCAGCAACACTCATCTCTGGAGCTATTTTGTCGCTCCTTTGTAGCTTCTTTGGGAAGAGATGAGTTTTAACGCCCCACCGGGGCGTTTTTTTTGCAGCCGTTTATTCGCAGCCAACGGCTTGGTAAGGCAGGTGAATCCCCTGATCGCTCGATGGATCAGTACTTCACTTTAAAGGTGGCTTCGCTATCACAGCAGTCCAGCGCAAAGGACACGCTTAACTTCGCACCGTCGTCGCAATGGAACTCAAAACCATCCTAACACCAGCGGTATCACTGGTAGTGACGGAGATCCGGCCTTCATGCCGGCGCTGTACGGCAGGCTGTTTGATTCGTCGTGCCAACAACGAGTTGTGATCAAGCAGGACGCGATAAACTCGCTTCACGTTGATCGGTGGCAGCGACGGGGTTTCACGCTCACGACGCAACAAGCCCCAAAGGCGACGAGCCATAATTGGGCAGCTCGCTGACCTGGTGCTTAATTTCGACGACCAATCCCGTACCGTCGGTCGGGCACCGAATACGCGCAGCCTCGCGCTGGACGCGGCGGGGGTCACTGTCAATGCGCAAGGGGCCATCGTTATCGACCAAGGCATGCGCACGAG
>NZ_JBUZVP010000052.1:0-22648 GCF_055409485.1 Pseudomonas sp. A125 | reverse complement strand
CGAAGTTATGGGCGAGGTGATGCAGAAGGCCATGGCTATGCGGCATGATGCTCCAGCTTCAATTCAATGACCGTGTTGCACTCAGCTCCTGCAACCGCCATCATTCAGTAATGCGACTCTTTTTTTAATTATTTCAGCGTCATTTTCTGTAACGCCAGGAAGAGGTCCTTTGAGTTCATGGTTTTCCGTCTTCCAGAGCTCGTAGCGATCTCTGATTTCCCTAATATAGGTGATAGATAAGTCATCCATGTACTTGGTTTTGTGGCTTTCTTTGGTGCTTAAATTTAATCCATGTATGTACATTTAATCACCATTAAGCTGCTTGATTATGTTAATTGCTATAGCTCTAGCCATGAGCGGAGGAACTGCGTTGCCAATCTGATTATATTGACCTAGGTGCTTTTCCTCTAATCGCCCTTCTCTATGCAAAAGCTTTTGACTAACGACAGTCGGCTTGCCTTTAAATACATACCAGTCAGGGAAAGACTGAATTCGCGCACCTTCACGAGCAGTAAAATTTCTATTTTTGAAAGGATGCACAAAATTAGCATAAAAAGACGCTGGCACAGTATGGCACTGCCTATCAGGGTGCATTCTTCGATTGTTTTGATCATAGACCTTGTCTGAAAATTCAGTACTGTTTCTTTTTAATGGTCTCAAATGTGCTGGTACATTAGATATAGAATCTCCACAGCTCATCGATGAGAATCGTTCAACGATTCTCGAAGAATGGTTCATTGCTTTATGGTTATAAAGCTTATCAGAGCCTTCTCGCAGAAATCTTTGATATTCGTTCTGTATCCCATATGTATAGCTGGAAATTTCAGCGCCTTCTCTTGCTTCAATATCGGGCATGTCCGAAATAGCATCCCATAATGTTGGACATTTTTTAAGATGGCTGTCAAAAAGAGAGGTGTCTGCATTTGTGGTGTGTGTTGCATCTGGAAATGGATTTTTAAGTATCATTTTAGACGCAACAACAACTAATCGTTTTCTTATCTGAGGTACGCCGTAATCCGTAGCCTCAAGTATTTTATAGTTTACGTGATAACCAATGCGCTCCAGCTCTTTTTTTATAATATCAATTACTAATTCGTTACTGTCGGTGCGAGCCTTGATTATATTTGGTACGTTTTCCATAATCATGATTTTAGGGTTTAATAGACTGCCGACTCTGATGAACTCTTCAAAAAGTGAGTTCCTAGGGTCTTTTGAGTCGCCACTATTTTTATTGCATATAGAAAATCCTTGGCATGGTGGCCCACCCAGTATTATATCCGGGCTAAACTCGCTGAATGCTTCAATTATTTCTTCGTCAGATAGTAAAGAAATGTCGGATTTGATAACCCTGGCTTCAGGGTGATTAAATTTAAAAGTTTCACACGCCCAGCTATCCGTTTCTATTGCTCCAATCACCTTTGCGCCAGCTAACTCAAAACCAAGACTGAAACCACCAGCGCCTGCAAATGTATCTAACACTGAATATTGCATTTTCTTACCCAATACTTTTAAAGGTTTTATGAGAGTCGCTAAAAAATTAACTTAGAAACTAATTTATCCTGCGCAGACAGATATCTTAGTCATTGGAAATCCCCTATTTGTCTAGCCTAATGGGGATCTGGACTCTTTAGAAACTTCCCTACGGTATTCAGTTATGAATTTCACTCTGTCGCCTTTGAAAAATAGCGCAGGATTTACCCAGAATGTGGAGGGCGTGCGTGGGGCCAGAAACTGTTTGGCAAGAAGTTCCTTAAGGCCTCTCTGGAAAGTCTTTTCGCTCATGTCTACTGACCTGCCTGACAGGCCATCATTGAACCACGCTAGCTCGATGCTTTCGGCAAATCCCTGACACATAGGTGCTCGTTCGTACTCCTGTAAGACCAGTTGAAAGACCCGCGATGCCGTGCGTCCAAGGTCGAATGCCGCGGCGACACCATCGGCAAAAACTTTCACGAAAGATGCGTCGTCACGTTCATCTACGATGTAGATCGCCGCAGCCGTCTGGCGAGTTTCTCCTGGGCGCGTACTCACAATTTCTTCTGACGTGCCCGTTTTCACGTATCGCCTCTTAACTGTCACCTCTGTGGGTTCAAGCAGAGGATTAGCCAAGGGGCTGTATTCGAGCTTGCGGAGATTGATCGTTACAGACATATCAGAAGCCATTTTTGTCCTTTGGTAAGACACACACTAATCACTTAAAAGACAAAAATCAACAAATTAATGTCTTACAATGTCCTGGGTTTGTCCCGTGCTCATTGATAAAATTGCATCGTGGTCAGAATGCCGTAGGGATAGAATTTGACTGTTTCCCCTGAAGGTGAGGAATGGCAGATGTGTCACGGGCTGGAGGTAGGAGTAACGGAGTGCCATCATTACATCCACGTTATCACTTGAGAAGCCAAGAAGTGGAGTGATTGGGCGTCTGTCACTGACCATCACGTTCGGTCGCTATGGGGTGGGCGGTTATCACGCTGGCCAAGGCCTCTACGTCTATGATGTAGGCCTTGCTGTGTTCGTAGAAATCAATTGTTCGGACGAGGCATTACTGACCGAGGCTGTTTCGACGTTCAGTGCCGTCACGTCGCTCACTCGCTCGACGTCATAGATGGAAAATTCCTGTACACGCCAAAAGAGAATCCGTCCGCAGAGCTTCTGGTCAGGGTCGGGGAGACGGTCGCCGCGCTCTTCGAAAGCGTTGGCTACAAAAAGGAAGGCTTTGGAGCGCAGTCAGTGGCAGCTCAAATCTAAACCATAGGCTGGGAAAAAGTTTTAATGGTGGGCGTGGTTACCACGGCCCGAAAGTGTAGTGGCGTTGGTCTGGCTGGGCTGCTAACCGACCTCGGGTTGGGAGTAGGAACTAATTTGGTATTTTTTATGGTTCTTTTATATTTATTATTTATAAGTTGCTGTAATAGTTAGTTTTTATTTTGTAATTTATAATGGAGTGGGAACAACAGGGCACCCGGCACTGACTAGAGTGCAGCGCTAGATTCGCAGTAGCGCAGGAAGGGTTTTGGCCAATGCCAGTCAGTTATGCTGACTGGCATTTTTGTTTTTGGGTAGAACGCTCCGAAGCCAGAGTTTTCGTCTCCAATGAACGGCTAAGGCTAGCGTAGGTATTAGAGAAACTGTGATCGAATTAAATCCGTATCGAACGGTGTTATCCCCTGATCAGGCGCAAACACCGCCATTGCCTGTTGCGGTGTGGCTACTCGTTCCCCCCGTGCTCGAACATGCAAATCGAACAGGGTCTCCAAATCCGGCCTTGGTGAATGTACCAAGGCTCTCAGCATCAACGATACGCCACTGAGGTTGTTCTGGACGTTGTTCCAGCGCGCAGATGAAGTCAGCCCCAGATCAGCCCAAATCATGCGTCGTTCTTGCAAGTCCATCACGAAGGGCAGACAGATCCCTGTGTCGGATGCGATATCGATACGGTCGAATACAGAGCGCGGCTCGAATACTTCACCCGACGCTGCGTCGGAGCGAGCCATCCAGCCTGCGAAGCATTCTGGAAGATCGCAGTACGGCTGTTCGGTGAATGAGTTGATAGACGTGACGACATAGCGGATACCCTTTTCGACGAGGACATTGAGGTCAAGGTCGATGAACTCCGAAGCCCCTTCGGGCGCGTCGACGATGTCGCCACTGTGGTAGCCGCCGAAGCCCTTCAAGTTGTAGTACGCGACCGTCTGTTTGAATACGAAGTTGGCGTCGAAAAATGCTGCGGACAAGTCGATGTCAGTGCGTTCACGGCCGTTCTTCCACCACAGGAACAGGCGAATGAAACGTGTGTCAGGCATAGGTAACCGACTGCCCCGCACGAGCGTGCGTAGAGATTTCGATGAGGCACGCTGCGCCAACGGCACCCTGTATTCGCGTAATGCTGGATCGATGAAGCAGCGGCCTAGTGGCGGTAGTGACGAAAAACGCGTAACGAGAGCGCCCTCGCAGATTCTGGCTGCACGAGCCAACACGTCGGGAGTGATAGGTTCGCGTCGATCACTGATGCCATAGATTTTGGCAAATGCACCTTTAGGTGTGAAGGCTCGCAGGGGGAGGGGGCGCGACGCACGTAACTGGGCCAGCAACTGCAGCAGGACAGGTGAGGACACCTGCGTCGCAACCGTTTCGAACGCGTCGAGAACCGACTCTGGTTCCGTCGAGTGCCTCAGGGTCGCGTCCAGCCGTCGTGCGAACTCACCAGGACGGCTCTGTAGTATGGGCATAAGCGTGGAGATGTGACGCTGGGCAAGCAATGTTTCGACACGTGATCCGAATGAGTCTGGTGCTTCGTTGCGACGTGCAGCCGTTATGGCGGCTAGTGCTCGTGGGTACTTATCGGCGTAGTCGCCCGGATGCAGTACTTCGGCCAGGCGCTTCCATCGCTCAACATGTCGCATTACGTCTTCTGCAGCGTTAGGTATTTGGTCGAGATGGCGCAAAAGCAGACGGCGCATTGAGCGCTTCATCGCTTTGAAACGTGTCGAAGCTGCCGTCAGTGACACGTCTCCTCCACTTAGCGCGACCGCGAGTCGTAGTACATCAGTCGCCGTTTCGACGTTTCGCTCCAGGAATTCGTCTACCCGTGCATCACCGGCGACATGCAGGATAAGTGCGCCGCCAACCTGTGCACGGATCTCCCGGAACGGAACGGTCTCTGGTAGCAGACGGAACACATTGCTTTTGTACTTTCGGATAAACCAGACGACATCGGCAGTTTCCTCTTCGCAGAGCGAGGTGCGCGATGAAACCAGCGGCTCAAGCAGTGACTCGAATTCAGAGACGCTTCCCGGTTCGATAACGCGGGACATGAAATTGCCTTCAAGCATCGCAGGTCGATGGTGTTCAGTTGGGGATAAACGCCAACGCGTGAGGTAGTGTATGACGGCGTTAAGGTACAACTCCGCCTCTGAGGCCGCCAGAACCTGCTCTGGAAAGTCTGGATAAAATGGCCTGTGGTGTACATGAGTGCCATTTTTCCGCCGAAGGACTCCGACAATTTCGCGCATCCAGTACTTGAGTTCTGTCGCTGACAACATGCCGATTTGCTCAATCAGAGGTTCTGATAGTACGCATCGGAACGCCGCGATTTCCCGGACAGCCGACGCGACCTGAGCGCGCGTGGCACCGCCAGTGCCCGTCGGGACGTGAACTTTGCTACGGCGACGCAGGAACAGCTCCTGATTCATGCTTGATTTTCTCCCTTGGCCGCCGTCGTGGACGAGCTGCAGCATTGTTCTGCAACTGATGTAAAAACGCCTGCAAGAAGCAGGCGCGGTGTGGAGAGCGGAACCCCTAGGTCATCAGAGGTTAGAAGGAAGGTGTTCCATAGCCACGAAGGCATTCTACGAAAGGTTTTATCTGTTTGTCAGATCGCTGCGTATCTCAACGGTAACAAGCTGCTTCGTCAGAATATGAGGGGCGGTTAAGCGACCATACAAGTGGCGGTACGATTAGCCAAGTGTGCCTTACAGGTCGGTGAGTTCCCATAAAATCAGACAGGCGTTTGTGGAGTTCCAGTCGGTGAAATCGGTTGGCGTGCTGGGTGATTGCCGTCGCTTCACGTGGGGCATGGCCCTGCTTGCGGTGGAAACCATAGACGTCACGTTTTTCCGGGATGCGAATGTTTAAGCGAGAGTCGCACTTGGTCATTTAGACGGATAAAGGACTATTCAACACGATTTGCATCGTATACGGTTCATGTATGTGATTTTATCCATTTATGCATTGTATAGGATGCAAATAAGTGCGCGATTTAGGAATACTCATCAAGAATCTCCGCAAAGCCGCTGGCCTTTCACAAAGCCAGCTCGCGCAGCGCCACGGCATGAGTCGCGCAACCATTTCGGGGATTGAGAACAACACCGTACCTGAAGTAGGGATTCGCAAGGTCGCAGCCATCCTTGAAGGCTTGGGATATGAACTGACCGCCATCCCCATGCGTCGGCGCAAGACCCTCGATGAACTGAAATCAGGAAACGTCCATGACTAGTCAAAGTGACCGGCTGTATATCGGCGCTGGCGGCGTGCTTACCGGAACGCTCGGGCGACGTGAGGAAAATCGGCGAGATTCGGTCTTCTCATATAGCGAGGGAGTAGCCGACGAGAACGCCGTTTCCTTGACCATGCCGGTGCGCCTGGAAAGCTACAACTGGGAGTATGGAATCCACCCGTTGTTCGAGATGAACATCCCCGAGGGGCATCTCAAGGACGAGCTTGTGCGACGTTTCAGCAAGTCAATGCGCGGCTTTGACGACTTCGCGTTGCTGGGCGTCGTGGGGCCTCACCAACTGGGTCGCATCAGTGTTGCAAATGAAGCCGGCGGCGGCTCGTTGCCTCAGGTCAAGCTTGCGGAGCTGTTGGTCTATGACGGGGCGCAAGATCTGTTCAATGACCTTCTGAACACCTACGCAGCCTACTCGGGAGTATCGGGCGTTCAACCGAAGGTGCTGGTGCGCGACGTTGACGACAGGGCCTGCGACATTGAACGTCTCACCCATCGGGGCGCCACGCACCTGGTGAAGGCGTTCAACGAGTCAGAGTTTCCGCAACTGGCAGCCAATGAGTTTTTCTGCATGCGGGCCGCACTCCATTGTGGTCTTGAAGTACCTGAATTCCAGCTCAGCCAGCAGGGGACGCTCCTGGTGGTGAAGCGGTTCGACATCGGTGAAAGCGCCTACCTCGGATTTGAGGACATGTGCGTTCTATCGGGTTGGGGAGCCGCTAAGAAGTACGACGGCAGTTATCAGGGATGCGCGAAGCTGATCCGGTATTTTGTTACGCCAAGCCGCATAACCAGGACGCTGGAAGACTTCTTCGTGATGGTGGCGCTCTCTGCCGGCATCCAGAATGGTGACGGGCACCTGAAGAACTTCGGCCTGCTTTATGAAAACTGTGCGGAAGATGCTGACGTGTGGCTCGCCCCGGCTTACGACTTGGTGACCACCACCGTGTACAACGGCAACGACATCATGGGGCTGTTGCTCGGTGGCTCGAAAGCCTGGCCAAAGCGCAAGATGCTGGTTCAGTTCGGGCGTAGCTCATGCGGTTTGACAGAGGCTCGCTGCAACGAATTGCTAGCCAGAGTGCACCGGGGCATGAATCGCGCGATGGAGGAGCTTTCCGAGTATCGAAGCACCCACCCAGCGTTCGAAGTGGTGGGGGAAAAGATGGCCGCTGCATGGGCCGCCGGACTGGCCAGGAGTATTGTGCCGGAGTGATTTTCCCGACTGACTTCGCCGGGCTTTCAGAGGATTCGCCAAGTCGTCTCTTTGTTTACCGCCGCGCAATATCCGAAAAATAAAACTTATCCAGCGTATGCCGCGACTCGGTGTACTCGAACTGCCGTCCATCCTGCAAAAACGTCTGGTTGCTCACCACAATCACATGGCTTTGCCCATCCAGATCCAGATGCAACTGATCATCCTTGCCCCGGGGCAGCGCTTCGATGGTGCGTTGGGCATAGCTGATTTGCAGCTGTAGTGTCTGTTCGATAAACGCGTAGATCGACTGCTCGGCAATCTCCCGGTCCAGCCCCGGAATCAGGTCGGCGACGAAGTGGTTGATGTCGAGAATCACCCGTTTGCCGGCAATACGCCGTACCCGTTTGACGCGGGTGATCAGGCTGCCGGCTTCGGCCTCGATGTGTTGCAGTAGCGCACCTTCCAGCGGGAACTGGCTGAACTCCACCACTTCGGTGCTGACGTCATCGCCCAGGTCTGCATGGGTCTCGCGAAAGCTGACGATCCCGCCCAACTGGAACTCGATCGGGTTGGGCGACAGCACGAAGGTGCCCTTGCCGTGGATCTTTTGCGCAAACCCGCGCTCCTGCAATTGCTCAATCGCCCGGCGCACCGTGCCACGGCTGGCCTGGTAGGCGTCCATCAGTTCGGTTTCGGAGGGCAGGCGCGTGCCGCGTTGCAGGCGTTCGGTGGTGATGTTGGCAAGCAGATCGGTATAGATCTGGTTGTATTTGCTCATGGGGGAGGGCTCTGTGCCACGTGGGTGTTCAAGGCAGGAACCTTAGTGGCAGCGATAGGGTTTGTCCATGCAACCCATTGTAGAACTCGGAAATTTCTGACTAAAAAAACAGAAAATAAATCATTTTCAAACTCGTACAGACGAGTTATTGATTTAACTCGTACAGACGAGTACTTTTGGCCTCGGCGTGCTGCCTATGACCGCCCCCAATAAAAAAAACCAAAGTGGATACCAAGCATGAGCCACGACTATCCGAATATTGCCCACGAGATTCTCAAGAACCTCGGTGGCAGCGACAACCTTGAGCAAGCGGCCCACTGCGTGACCCGCCTGCGCCTGGCCCTCAAGGACCCGAGCCTGGCCAACAGCGGCGCGTTGAACCAGGTTGACCTGGTCAAGGGTTCGTTCTTTACCGGCGGCTTGTTCCAGATCGTGATCGGCCCCGGGGAAGTGGAAAAGGTCTACGCCGCCCTGCGTGAGCAAACGGGTCTCGCCGCGTCGACCATCGCTGATGTGAAACAGAAAAGCGCCGACAAAATAAACCCCATGCAGCGCCTGGTGCGGGTGTTTTCCGACGTGTTCATGCCGATTTTGCCGGCACTGATCATTGCCGGCTTGCTCATGGGGGTGAACAACCTGATGGGCGCCAAGGGCATGTTTATCGCGGACAAGACCCTGCTCGACGCCTACCCGAACCTGGATGGCCTGTGGAGCCTGATCAACCTGATGGCCAACACCTCGTTCGTGTTCCTGCCGGCGCTGGTGGGCTGGTCGGCCGCCAAGCGCTTTGGTGGCAGTGAAATCCTCGGCATCGTCCTCGGCCTGATGCTGGTGCACCCCGATTTGCTCAACGCCTGGAACTACGGCAAGGCAGTCGCCGGTCTCGATGGCCAGAGCCTGCCGTACTTCGATATTTTCGGCTGGTTCAAGATCGAGAAGGTCGGTTACCAGGGGCAGATCCTGCCGATCCTGCTGGCCGCTTACGTAATGAGCGTGATTGAAAAATGGCTGCGGGCGCGGGTGCCGAACGCGATTCAATTGCTGGTGGTGCCGATCACCACCATTGTCGTCACCGGTGTGCTGGCGCTGGCGATCATCGGCCCGGTGACCCGCCACCTCGGCATCCTGATCACCGAAGGCGTGGTCACTCTGTTTGACCTGGCGCCGATGGTTGGCGGGGCAATTTTCGGCCTGCTGTACGCACCGCTGGTGATCACCGGCATGCATCACATGTTTCTTGCGGTGGACCTGCAACTGATCTCCACCCAGGGCGGCACCTTTATCTGGCCGATGATCGTCATGTCCAACCTGGCCCAGGGCAGCGCGGCGCTCGGGGTGTTCTACATGAGCCGCAATGCACGGGACAAAAGCATGGCCTCCACCTCGGCGATATCTGCCTACTTCGGCATCACTGAGCCTGCGATGTTCGGGGTCAACCTGCGCTTCAAGTTTCCGTTCTACGCCGCCCTGACCGGCTCGGCGCTGGGCAGCATTTTCCTCTCGCTGAACAAGGTCCAGGCCTCGGCCATCGGCGTCGGTGGCTTGCCCGGATTCATCTCGATCATCCCGCAGTACATCCCAAGCTTTGTCATCGGCATGGTCGTCGCGATTGTCGTGCCGTTTGTTTTGACCTGTGCACTGAGCATGAAGATTGTCCGGCCTGGATACAGGGTCGCCTGATCTGGCGCTATCGCAGGCAAGCCAGCTCCTACCTTTGACTGCGCTCCCCTGTAGGAGCCGGCTTGCCGGCGATAAGGCCCTCAAGGCCAGCACACAACTTATTGAAGGAACCCACCATGCAAAACTGGCAACACTCGGTGATCTACCAGATCTACCCCAAAAGCTTCCACAGCCACGCGGGTAACGCCACCGGTGACCTGCTGGGCATCGTGGACAAGCTCGATTACCTGAAATGGCTGGGCGTCGACTGCCTGTGGATCACCCCGTTCCTGCGTTCGCCCCAGCGCGACAATGGCTACGACATCAGCGACTACTACGCCATCGACCCCAGCTACGGGACCATGGCCGATTGCGACCTGCTGATCAGCGAAGCCGCCAAGCGCGGGATCACGCTGATGCTCGACATCGTAGTCAACCACACCTCCATCGAACACGAGTGGTTCCAGCAGGCGCGCAGCAGCCTCGACAACCCGTATCGCGACTTCTATATCTGGCGCGACCAGCCGAACAACTGGGAATCCAAGTTCGGCGGTTCAGCCTGGGAGTACGAGGCGCAAACCGGCCAGTACTTCCTGCACCTGTTCGACCACACCCAGGCCGACCTGAATTGGGACAACCCCAAGGTGCGCGCCGAAGTGTTCAAGCTGATGTGCTTCTGGCGTGACAAGGGCGTGGGCGGTTTCCGCCTGGACGTGATCAATCTGATCTCCAAACCGGCGGATTTCCCGGAAGACCACAGCGACGGTCGGCGCTTCTACACCGACGGCCCGAACGTGCACCAATACCTGCAGCAAATGCACCGCGAAGTATTCGAGGGGCACGACCTGATCAACGTCGGCGAGATGTCGTCCACCAGCCTTGAGCACTGCATTCGATATTCAAACCCAGCGTCCAAAGAACTGTCGATGACCTTCAACTTTCACCACCTGAAAGTCGATTATCCGAACCTGCAAAAGTGGGTCGCGGCCGACTTCGACTTCCTGCAACTCAAGCAGATTTTGTCGGATTGGCAACTGGGCATGCAGGCCGGTGGCGGCTGGAATGCGCTGTTCTGGTGTAACCACGACCAGCCACGGGTGGTCTCGCGTTTTGGGGATGACGGCGAGCACCGCGTGGTCTCGGCGAAGATGCTCGCCACCGCATTGCACTTCCTCCAGGGCACGCCGTTTGTGTACCAGGGCGAAGAGCTGGGCATGACCAATCCGGGCTTCGACACGATCGACCAGTACCGTGATGTGGAGACCCTGAACATCTATCGGCTCAAGCGCGAGGCCGGTGAGTCCGAGGCGTCGAGCATGGCAGCGATCATGCAAAAATCCCGCGACAACGGCCGCACGCCGATGCAATGGAATGCCGAAAAAAACGCCGGTTTCAGCAGCGGCAAACCGTGGATCGGCCTCCCGGCCAACGCCGCTCAAGTCAACGTGCAAAGCCAGCTGGATGACCCGCACTCAGTGCTGCATCACTACCGTGCACTGATCGAACTGCGTCGGCACGAGCCGCTGATTCAGGAAGGCGTTTACCGCCAACTGCTGGCGCAGCACACCCAGGTCTGGGCGTACCTGCGCGAAGGGCACGGCGAGCGTCTGCTGGTGCTGAACAACTTCTATGGCACGCCGTGCGAAATCGAATTGCCCGATGGCCTGCTGACCGAGGCGCGCGAGCAACGCCTGCTGATCAGCAACTACAACGACTGCCCACAGCGCTCGAACCAGGTCTCGCTGCGCCCGTATGAGTCGTTTGTGCTGCACCTCAAGGACTGAGACGCCAAACCCAGGCCGTAGCAACTGTCGAGCACCAGCGAGGCTGCGTCGGGCGCGACTGGATGTCTGCGCCTGGCGTGATTGCGGCGGTGCGGCCAACGCAGCCTCGCTGGTGCTCGACAGCTGCTACGGGATGTGGCGCGTTAAACCCTGCGTGGGAGCGCAGGGCGCTTTAAAAAAACATAATAAAAATAGTGGAGTGCTTCATGAAAACAACAATAAAGCTGGGCCTCGTTGCATCTTGCCTGACCTTGCCGATGGCAGCGCAGGCGCTGGAATTTGCCGGCTATTTGCGCAGCGGCGCGGGGACTTCAACCGGCAGTGGCAAGCAGCAGTGCTTCCAGTTGCCGGGGGCACAATCGAAATACCGTCTGGGCAACGAATGCGAGCAGTACGCCGAACTCGAACTTCGCCAGGACCTGCTGACCCTCGATGACGGCTCGGTGTTCAGCGTCGACGCCATGGCCTCGTTGTACAACAAGTACGACCGGGCGCTGAAGTTCCAGGGTGAAGACAACGGCTCGGCCCGCATGCCGCAGATGTATGCGCAGTGGTCGAACATCCCCAGCCTCAACGGCGGTTCGCTGTGGGCCGGCCGGCGTTACTACAAACGAAACGACATCCACATCTCCGACTTCTACTACTGGAACCAGAGCGCCACGGGCGGTGGGATCGAGGACGTGAAAATCGGCGACCTGAAATACAGCTACGCGCTGTCCCGCAAGGACAACCTGTACCAGAAGGAATACGCCACCCGTCACGATTTCAACGTTGGTGGCTTCAAGACCAACACCGATGGCGAGCTGGAACTAGGCCTGAGCTACATCGAAAAAGCCGGCGGCCGTGACACCAACAGCGGCTGGGCGATTACCGCCCAGCACGTGCAAAAACCCTTCCTCGGTGGGCGCAACAAGTTCGCCTTGCAGTACGGCGAAGGCCCCGGCACCGGCCTTGGCTACACCGGCGACACGTTCCTTGATAAAAGCAGCAAGAGCTACCGCGCGGTGGAGTTTTTTGACTGGCAGGTGACCCCGCGATTTGGCGGGCAGATCGAGGCCGTGTACCAGAAAGACATTCGCCCCGGCAGCCAGGACCAGACCTGGATGTCGGTGGGCGTACGCCCGGCCTATGCCATCTCCGAGCAATTCAAGCTGGTCACCGAACTTGGCCATGATCAGGTCGAAGCCACGGGTGGCACGCGCAAGTTGAGCAAATTTACCTTCGCCCCGACCTGGTCGCCCAAAGGCCCGGATTTTTGGGCGCGGCCTGAGGTGCGGTTGTATTACACCTACGCGACCTGGAACGAAGCGGCCAAGCGGGCGGCCAATGAACTGGCGGCAGGTTCGGCGTTGTCCGACACCGGCAGCTACGGCACGGCGTTGCATGGTTCCAACGTTGGTGTGCAAGTCGAATATTGGTGGAAATAACACAATCCCTGTAGGAGCCCGGCTTGCCGGCGATGGCGTCCTTGAAATCATCGCATTATCGACCGACCTCATCGCCGGCAAGCCGGCTCCTACAGGTGTTTTTTACAGAACAAAACAGCAGGTGAAGTCATGACCACAACCCAACCCCTGGAATTGCTGGCGCCGTTGTCCGGGGTGCTACTTGCCCTGGACCAGGTGCCTGACCCGGTGTTCTCCAGCCGCCTGGTCGGCGATGGCCTGTGCATCGATCCGACCTCGCAGACCCTGTGCGCGCCCCTGGCCGGGGTAATCAGCAATATCCAGGACAGTGGTCATGCGGTGAGTGTCACCGACGACAACGGCGTGCAGGTGCTGATGCACATCGGCCTGGATACCGTGAATCTCGCGGGCAAGGGTTTCACCCGATTGGTCGAGGCAGGCCAGCGGGTGGAAGCCGGGCAACCGCTGAT
Organism: Pseudomonas sp. A125; assembly: GCF_055409485.1. Lineage (NCBI taxonomy): Bacteria > Pseudomonadati > Pseudomonadota > Gammaproteobacteria > Pseudomonadales > Pseudomonadaceae > Pseudomonas > Pseudomonas sp. A125. Next base: position 9,346 of record NZ_JBUZVP010000052.1, on the reverse strand, counting down.
TGAATTCGATGCCGACTACGTGGCGCTCAACGCCCGTAGTCTGCTGACCCTGATGCTCGTAGTCAGTGGCGAGCCCTTCAAACTGCTGATCCCTGAGCAGGGGCTGGTGGACGTGGGGCAACCGCTGCTGCGGGTAACGCGGCAAACCACTGCCGATGAGGTGAAAGAGGAGGAGGGCCAGGCCCTGTTCTCCAAACCGCTGACGCTGCCCAACGCCAACGGCCTGCACGCGCGCCCGGCGGCCGTGCTCGCCCAGGCGGCCAAAGGTTTCACATCGAGCATTTACCTGCACAGGCAAACCGAGAGCGCCAACGCCAAGTCGCTGGTGCGGATCATGGCGTTGCAGACGGTGCAGGGCGACACCCTGCAAATCAGCGCGGCAGGTGACGATGCCGAAGCGGCGATCCAGGCATTGGTGACCTTGCTGCTGGATGGCTGCGGGGAAGCGGTGTCGGCTCATCAGCCGGCCGCCGAGCCTGTGGCGCCCGACTCAACGGCGACCTTGTTGCGTGGTGTTTGCGCGTCGCCAGGTTCGGCGTTTGGTCAGGTGGTGCAGGTTACAGAACCGGCACTGACCTTCGCCGAGACCGGCAACGGTGAGGCGCTGGAACGTGCCGTCCTGATGCGCGCCCTGAGTGACGCGAACCTGGCCCTGCAAGCCCTGCAGGAAAAAGTCGTCGGCAGCGCCCAGGCCGAGATTTTCCGTGCTCACCAGGAACTGCTCGACGACCCGGCCTTGCTGGAGCAAACCCGCGACCTGCTGGACCAGGGCAAAAGCGCAGCCTTCGCCTGGAGCAGCGCTACCGAGTCCACCGCCACGCTCTTTCAGGGCTTGGGCAATGCCTTGCTGGCCGAGCGTGCTGCGGACCTGGCCGACGTTGGCCAGCGGGTGCTGAGGCTGATTCTCGGGCTTGAGGACAGCGCCTGGAATTTGCCGGAGCAGGCGATTTTGATTGCTGAACAGCTGACGCCTTCGCAAACCGCCAGCCTCGACACCCGCAAGGTATTGGGCTTCGTCACGGTTGGCGGCGGCGCCACCAGCCACGTCGCAATCCTTGCCCGCGCCCTTGGTTTGCCGGCAATTTGCGGTGTGCCAGCGCAGGTGCTGGAACTGGTCAACGGCAAGCAAGTGCTGCTGGATGCCGACAAGGGCGAGCTGCACCTGAACCCCAACTTGGCCGAGATCGAACAACTGCAAGCCACCCGCCAACAACAAGTGCTGCGCCGTCAGCGGGAAGTGGGGCAAGCCTCGTTGCCGGCCACCACCCGCGACGGTCATCACGTCGAAGTGACGGCCAACGTCGCGTCGTTGCAGGAGGTGGAGCAAGCGCTGTCCCTGGGGGGCGAAGGCGTGGGTTTGCTGCGCTCCGAATTCCTCTACCTGGACCGCAATCGCGCGCCGAGTCCCGAAGAGCAGGCGGGCACCTACAGCGCGATCGCCCGCGCGTTGGGACCCGACCGCAACCTGGTGGTGCGTACGCTCGACGTCGGGGGAGACAAGCCGTTGGCCTACGTGCCGATGGACAGCGAGACCAACCCGTTCCTCGGCCTGCGCGGGATTCGCCTGTGCCTGGAGCGTCCGGAACTGCTGCGCGAACAATTTCGCGCGATCCTCGCCAGTGCCGGTTTCGCCCGTTTGCACATCATGTTGCCGATGGTCAGCCTGCTCTCGGAACTGCGCCTGGCGCGGCAGATGCTTGAAGAGGAAGCGCTGGCCCTGGGGCTGACGCAAGTGCCGAAACTGGGAATCATGATCGAAGTGCCATCGGCGGCGCTGATGGCCGACCTGTTTGCGCCGCATGTGGATTTCTTCTCGATCGGCACCAACGACCTGACCCAATACACCCTGGCCATGGACCGCGACCATCCGCGTCTTGCCAGCCAGGCCGACAGCTTTCACCCAGCGGTGTTGCGCCTGATCGCCACCACCGTCAAGGCGGCCCATGCCCATGGCAAGTGGGTGGGCGTGTGCGGCGCGCTGGCGTCTGAAGCGCTGGCGGTGCCGGTGTTGATTGGGCTGGGCGTGGATGAGTTGTCGGTCAGCGTGCCGTTGATTCCGACCATCAAGGCCACCGTGCGCGAGCTGGACCTGGCGAGCTGCCAATCCATCGCCCGCCAGGTGTTGGGCCTGGAAGAAGCGTCACAGGTGCGCGAGACGTTGCGCGAGTATCACGCGGCTACCGTTGAAACCTCATTGGTTGTGGAGAACTGACATGTTCGAGAAATTTCAGCGGGCGTTCTGGAAGGCCCTGACGCCGGATCTGGTGCTTGAAACGCCGCAGGCGGCTCCAGCAAGCGAAACACAGTTGGCACCGGCCGTGCTGAATGCGCTAGGCGGGGCGGATAATTTGAAGTCGCAGCAGCGGGTGGCACTGACCCGGGTGCGGGTGCAACTGCAGGACGCGGGGCGGTTGGATGCGCAGGCGCTTAAGGCGGCGGGCGTGCCGGGCGTGATGGTGTTGGCGGGTGGGGTGGTGCACCTGCTTACCGGCCTGAACACCGCTCTATAAATCAAAGGAGATCAAATGTGGGAGCCGGGCTTGCCCGCGATGGCGGTGTGTCAGCGATACATAGGCTGGCTGACACCCCGCCATCGCGGGCAAGCCCGGCTCCCACAGTATTTTGTGGTGTCTAGAGAATCGAGGGATTAGAGCTGCGGGGTTTCTTCCGTCGGCTTGGTCTTGTCCACACCCGGCACATGCAGGTTACCTTCCACCACCTGGTTGCCTTCCAGCTGCGGCTGCGTCACCCACGTCAGAATGTCGTAGTAGCGCCGGATGTTCGCCACAAAGTGCACCGGCTCACCGCCCCGTGCATAGCCATAACGCGTCTTGCTGTACCACTGCTTCTGCGCCAGGCGCGGCAGCATCTTTTTCACGTCCAGCCACTTGTTCGGGCTCAGGCCTTCTTTCTCGGCCAGCTTGCGCGCGTCATCCAGGTGGCCGGTGCCGACGTTGTACGCTGCCAGGGCAAACCAGGTGCGGTCCGGCTCGGCAATCTTGTCGTCCAGCTCATCCTTGATCTTGGCCAGGTACTTGGCGCCGCCCATGATGCTCTGCTTGGCGTCCAGGCGGTTGGACACGCCCATGGCCTGCGCGGTGTTCTGGGTCAGCATCATCAGGCCGCGTACGCCGGTCTTGGAGGTGACTGCCGGTTGCCAGAGTGATTCCTGATAACCGATGGCCGCCAACAATCGCCAGTCGACCTTTTCTTCCTTGGCGTAGGCGCGAAAGTGTTTCTCGTATTTGGGCAGGCGCTGCTGCAGATGCTGGGCAAAGGTGTAGGCGCCGACATAACCCAGTACATCGACGTGCCCGTAATAGCGGTCTTTCAGGCGTTGCAGGGTGCCGTTCTTTTCAACCTTGTCGAGGTAGTTGTTGACCTCGTTGAGCAGGCTGTTGTCATCACCCGCCGCCACGGCCCACGCCTGGTTGCTGGCGTCGCCGAGGTCAAAGGCCACCCGTACGTTGGGGAAGTACACCTGGTTCATCGCCACTTCGTTGGAGTCCACCAGGGTCAGGTCGATCTGGCCTTCGTCCACCATGCGCAGCAGGTCGACCACCTCAACGGCGTCGGACTCTTCGTATTCAATCCCGGGAAATTGCTTTTTCAGCGCCGCCAGTTGCTCGGCGTGGGTGCTGCCCTTGAGCACCATGATCTTCTTGCCCACCAGGTCTGCCGCGGTGGTCGGGCGCGATTGGCCGTTGCGATAGATGATCTGCGGGGTGACTTCCAGGTATGGATGGGAGAAGCGCACCTCTTGGCGACGCTGCTCGCTGCTGACCAGACCCGCGGCGGCCAGTACCGGGCCGTTGGGTTTGCCGATCTGCGAGAACAGGTCGTCGAGGTTGTCGGCGGTCTGGATCTCCAGCTTTACACCCAGGTCGTCGGCAAACCGCTTGACCAGTTCGTATTCGAAACCGGTTTCGCCGTTACGGTCCTGGAAATACGTGGCCGGGCTGTTTCGGGTGACCACCCGCAATACGCCATCCTCCTTGATTCGCTCCAGCGTGTTGGGTTTATCCACACAGGCGCTGAGCAGCAGGAAGAGTCCGGTAACGAAGAGCCATTTGGCGCATCGCGGGCGTAAAGCAGTAGGGGAGAACATCTGCGCAGTATACGCAAAGGACCCGCAGCGCCATATCTCGACAGCGGGGCACTTGTCTGCTAGCGCCCGTAAACCTAGGCTCCAGGCCGCAGAAACGGGGGTTGGCAGCCGATTGTGACGGTTAAAATAACTGCCAGGAATGGCCTATATGGCTCTCTGATATCATGCGATTTATGCCAACTGACGTCCGGCAGCGGCCACGGGTGCCGTTTCGGGTGCCGTTGGCGACGGTTTACGCTAGAATGCACGGCCTCAAAGCACACCCCTTCCCGAGGCTGTCCCGAAGATGTTGATCCTGCGCGGCGCTCCTGCCCTTTCTGCCTTTCGCCACAGCAAACTCCTTGAGCAACTGAGCCAGAAGGTACCTTCTGTCAGTGGCTTGTATGCTGAATTTGCTCACTTCGCCGACGTTACCGGCGTTTTGACCGCCGACGAACAGCAAGTGCTGGCGCGCCTTCTGAAGTACGGTCCCAGCGTTCCCGTTCAAGAGCCCACCGGCCGCTTGTTCCTGGTCCTGCCACGGTTCGGCACCATCTCGCCCTGGTCGAGCAAGGCCAGCGACATCGCCCGCAACTGCGGCCTGGAAAAAATCCAGCGCCTGGAACGCGGGATCGCCTTCTATGTAGCCGGCCAGTTCAGCGACGCCGAGGCCGAGCTGATCGCCAGCAGCCTGCACGACCGCATGACCCAGATCATCGTCGGCCAGCTGGAACAGGCCGCCGGTCTGTTCAGCCACGCCGAGCCGAAGCCGCTGACCGCGATTGACGTGCTCGGTGGCGGCCGCGCCGCGCTGGAAAAAGCCAACACCGAGCTGGGCCTGGCCCTCGCGGAAGATGAAATCGACTACCTGGTCAACGCCTTCATCGGCTTGAAGCGCAACCCGCACGACATCGAACTGATGATGTTTGCCCAGGCGAACTCCGAGCACTGCCGTCACAAGATCTTCAACGCCAGTTGGGACATCGACGGCCAGAGCCAGGAAAAAAGCCTGTTCGGCATGATCAAGAACACCTACGTGATGCACAGCGAAGGCGTTCTGTCGGCTTATAAAGACAATGCCTCGGTCATCGTCGGCTCTGTCGCCGGCCGTTTCTTCCCGGACCCTGAAACCCGCCAGTACGGTGCGGTGCAGGAGCCGGTGCACATCCTGATGAAAGTCGAGACCCACAACCACCCGACCGCGATTGCCCCGTTCCCGGGCGCAGCCACCGGTTCGGGCGGCGAGATTCGCGACGAAGGTGCAACCGGGCGCGGCGCCAAGCCAAAGGCTGGCCTCACCGGCTTCACCGTGTCCAACCTGCAGATCCCGGGCTTCGAACAGCCGTGGGAAGTGCCGTACGGCAAGCCTGAGCGCATCGTCACCGCGCTGGACATCATGATCGAAGGCCCGCTGGGCGGCGCCGCGTTCAACAACGAATTCGGGCGTCCGGCCCTGACCGGTTACTTCCGTACTTTCGAACAATCCATCACCACCCCGCGTGGCGATGAAGTGCGCGGTTACCACAAGCCGATCATGTTGGCCGGCGGCATGGGCAACATCCGCGCCGAACACGTACAGAAAGCCGAAATTCTGGTGGGCTCCAAGCTGATCGTCCTCGGCGGCCCGGCGATGTTGATCGGCCTGGGCGGCGGCGCAGCTTCCTCCATGGCCACCGGCACCAGCTCGGCCGACCTGGACTTCGCTTCCGTGCAGCGTGAAAACCCTGAAATGGAACGCCGTTGCCAGGAAGTCATCGACCGTTGCTGGCAGTTGGGTGACAAGAACCCGATCAGCTTCATCCACGACGTCGGCGCCGGTGGTTTGTCCAACGCCTTCCCGGAACTGGTCAACGATGGCGAGCGTGGCGGCCGTTTCGAACTGCGCAACATTCCAAACGACGAGCCGGGCATGGCCCCGCACGAAATCTGGAGCAACGAATCCCAGGAGCGCTACGTTCTGGCCGTCGGCCCTGCCGACTTCGAACGCTTCCAGGCGATCTGCGAGCGCGAGCGCTGCCCGTTTGCCGTAGTCGGCGAAGCCACGGCCGAGCCGCAACTGACCGTTACCGACAGCCACTTCGGCAACAGCCCGGTAGACATGCCGCTGGAAGTGCTGCTGGGCAAAGCCCCGCGCATGCACCGCTCGGCCGTGCGTGAAAGCGAACTGGGCGATGATTTCGATCCGTCGACCCTGGCCATTGCCGACTGCGTGGAGCGCGTACTGCACCACCCGGCGGTTGCCAGCAAAAGCTTCCTGATCACCATCGGCGACCGCACCATTACCGGTCTGGTTGCCCGTGATCAAATGGTCGGCCCGTGGCAGGTTCCGGTGGCTGACGTTGCTGTCACCGCCACCAGCTTCGACGTGTACACCGGTGAAGCCATGGCCATGGGCGAGCGCACTCCGCTGGCCCTGCTGGACGCCCCGGCGTCTGGCCGCATGGCCATCGGCGAAACCCTGACCAACATCGCGGCTTCACGTATCGCCAAGATCTCCGACATCAAGCTGTCGGCCAACTGGATGTCGGCTGCCGGCCACCCGGGTGAAGATGCGCGCCTGTACGACACCGTCAAAGCGGTCGGTATGGAGCTGTGCCCTGAGCTGGGCATCACCATTCCGGTGGGCAAGGACTCGATGTCCATGGCCACGCGCTGGAACGATGAAGGCGTGGACAAGAGCGTCACCTCGCCGCTCTCGCTGATCGTCACCGGCTTTGCGCCCGTCACCGACATCCGCCAGACCCTGACCCCGCAACTGCGCATGGACAAGGGCACCACCGACCTGATCCTGATCGACCTCGGTCGCGGCCAGAACCGCATGGGTGCCTCGATCCTCGCGCAGGTGCACGGCAAGCTCGGCAAACAGGCCCCGGACGTCGATGACGCCGAAGACCTGAAGGCCTTCTTCGCGGTGATCCAGGGCCTGAACGCCGACGGTCACCTGCTGGCGTATCACGACCGTTCCGATGGTGGTCTGCTGACCAGCGCCGTGGAAATGGCCTTCGCCGGTCACTGCGGCCTGAGCCTGAACCTCGATGGCCTGGCAGAAACTTCTGCCGACATCGCTGCAATCCTGTTCAACGAAGAGCTGGGCGCCGTGATCCAGGTTCGCCAGGACGCAACGCCAGACGTACTCGCACAGTTCAGCGCCGCTGGCCTGGGCGACTGCGTGGCGGTGGTTGGCCAGCCGATCAACAACGGTGAAATCAACATCGTCTTCAACGGCGAAACCGTGTTTGAAGGCCAGCGCCGCCTGCTGCAACGCCAGTGGGCCGAGACCAGCTACCAGATCCAGCGCCTGCGGGACAACGTCGACTGCGCCGAGCAGGAATTCGAGGTGATCCTGGAAGAAGACAACCCGGGCCTGAGCACCAAACTCAGCTTCGACGTCAACCAGGACATCGCCGCGCCTTACATCAAGAAAGGCATCCGCCCACAAGTGGCCGTACTGCGTGAGCAGGGCGTCAACGGCCAGGTGGAAATGGCGGCTGCGTTCGACCGTGCCGGCTTCAATGCGATCGACGTGCACATGAGCGACATCCTCGCCGGTCGCGTCGACCTCAACGAGTTCAAAGGCCTCGTAGCCTGCGGTGGTTTCTCCTACGGTGACGTGTTGGGTGCCGGTGAAGGCTGGGCCAAATCGGCCCTGTTCAACAGCCGTGCCCGTGATGCGTTCCAGGGTTTCTTCGAACGTAACGACAGCTTCACCCTGGGTGTGTGCAACGGTTGCCAGATGATGTCCAACCTCAGCGAACTGATCCCGGGCAGTGAGTTCTGGCCGCACTTTGTGCGTAACCGTTCCGAGCAGTTCGAAGCGCGTGTTGCGATGGTTCAGGTGCAGGAGTCCAACTCGATCTTCCTGCAGGGCATGGCCGGTTCGCGCATGCCAATCGCCATCGCCCACGGTGAGGGCCATGCGGAATTTTCCAGCGAAGAAGCGTTGCTGGAAGCCGACCTGTCGGGTTGCGTGGCGATGCGTTTCGTCGACAACCACGGCAAGGTCACCGAAGGCTACCCGGCCAACCCGAACGGCTCGCCGCGCGGGATCACCGGGCTGACCAGCCGCGACGGTCGCGTGACCATCATGATGCCGCACCCGGAGCGTGTATTCCGCGCCGTGCAAAACTCGTGGCGCCCGGAAGAGTGGAACGAAGACGGCGCGTGGATGCGCATGTTCCGTAACGCTCGCGTCTGGGTGAACTAAGTCGGTGTACAAGTTCAGCTTCTTTGTGCCCGACAGCCATGTGGAGACGGTGAAAACCGCCGTCTTCGCAGCCGGCGGCGGGCGCATCGGCAACTACGACAGCTGCGCCTGGCAGGTGCTGGGCCAGGGCCAATTTCGCGCGATGGACGGCAGCCAGCCGTTTATCGGACAGGTGGGGCAGGTTGAAGTGGTTGAAGAATGGAAGGTTGAGCTGGTGGTGGCGGATGAGTTGATTGTGGCCGTCGTGGCTGCGTTGAAACTGAGCCATCCGTATGAGACACCGGCGTATGAGGTGTGGCAGTTGGCGGATTTTTGATTCGCTGGTTGTGAAAACAAGAAACCCGCTGGGCCTGGAGGGTCAGCGGGTTTTTTGTTGGCTGTGAGGGCCTCATCGCGGGCAAGCCCGGCTCCCACATTTGACCGCGTTGCCATGGCTGGTGGCGATCAAATGTGGGGGCTGGCTTGTCGGGTCGCCGCACCGCTGCGATAGCGCCGGTCGAGCGACTCGGATTTTTCTGACAAGCCTTTCAGGTTGTCGCTCGGAACCTAACCTTCGCCAGTCGCTGCCAATTCAGTGACCGGGACTGCAAGCCCGCCGAAATTATGTTTGGCGCTCATAATCGTGGCGCTTTTCATGGCCATCGTTTTTCTGGTGGCTGTGCGCGGGAGACCTTTGGGTCTGCCGGGATGCTCCTTCCTCGGTCTTGCAGACCCGCGCACAGTTGCCACCCATCATCTGCAAGTGATGCTGGCAGCGCCTATTTTGAAGGAGCTTTACCATGATCAAAGACAGTCCAAATCCACCACTCGATTCAGCCTCGCTTCACGCCGCCGCCTGGATCGGACGCTGGACTTGTATGAGTTGCCTGAACAGGCGGACCCGGCTTAGAAACATCTCTTCCCTACAGGCAGTAATAAACCCTGTGGTGAGCGGGCTTGCCCCGCGCTGGGCTGCGCAGCGGCCCTAAAACCTGCCACAGGGTTCTATCTGGAAAAATGCGGGGTTCTTATTGGGGCTGCTGCGCAGCCCAGCGCGGGGCAAGCCCGCTCACCAC
>NZ_JBUZVP010000051.1:0-23860 GCF_055409485.1 Pseudomonas sp. A125 | reverse complement strand
GTCAGACGCCCATTGATAACGATGTTTTGGAAGCGGGATTGTTTCGCTTAGCAAGCTCAGAAAATTAACTGACTGTTGCACTTGCTCCTTGAGACCGCCCAGTATTGAACCTTACCTCTATGGCCAGAAGCATTGAAAATGCAGTGGTGCAAGATTCAAGATCAATCATGGCCGAGTGGGTTATTAAGTCTATTGAAAGATTGGCTAAGGAAGCGGGGCTCCTTGAGAAGCTAGTGACTGATGCCGCAGGGGACGTGTCCGGACCATTGACCCTGATATTCGCGATTCAACTCAAGCTTGCACCTCTGATCGGAGCAAAGATCGGGGTGGCCTGCACGAAGGGACATCTGGGACGGTGGGAGTTCGTGGATATGCCCAACTTAAACGAGCAGTTTTCGACCGTGCGCGAGATCGCCGTAGGGGCGATCGGAACCCTTGATCGGGACTCAATGGAGCGTTTCGGGTACCGAGTGACGGACGTATTCAAGCAGGTTGTCGCCACCGGCGAAGACCAGCACCAAGCAAATGCCCGGGTTTATGCTGAGAAGGTAGGCTTGCATCAAGCTGGTGAGGCTCCTGACCGAGAACAACCTGCAGCTCCGGGCGCCCCGACAGCTATCGACCTGACGGAGGCCTGCGCAGTCCTTCAAGCCGATTTTGCTCGTGACGGGCTCGATGTCCATAGCCAAGATCTCATGAAGATCTTCTTGGATGAAGTGCGGGCCCTGAACTTGGGCAGTCAGGTTGCAACCCTTCCAGATGGCCACGTCTACTGCGACCTGTCACTGCTGTATCTCGCGCATGCCAAATGGGTTGGAATAATTGCACAGACTTTGGAACTGCCATTGTCCGAGGACCTTGAGTCAATCACGGTCGCACCAGCTGCGACGCAGACCCTAAAAAGCCTCAAGGGCCTTGGGCATTTGCGAATCCGGGTGATGGAGGCTGAGACCTTAAATAAACGAGGCTTTGGCGTACTGGAGCCTATATTTGAGTCAGCTCGAACAGGTGAGTCGATGGAGCAGGCGAGGGTCAGGCTGCACCACCAGAGCCTGGGTCTTCGTCCGGTGAAGTAGCACCGCTCAGCCCCAGGGCAAAAAACGTGAAGTTTTTGTTAGGCCAGTTTGAGGTGCATGAATCAGGTTTGAAACATAAGCTCGGCGTTCAATTTCCCTTTGCGTGCCGGCTAATGACTACCGCAGCGGTCGGGCTCCTCGCCCAAACTACCAAATCGCGACGCACATGCCTGTGGCTTGTGCTCGCAACGCTGGGCACAACTGTTGCCAGCTCACTGATCAGCGATTTCGAAGACAGCATCATGCTCGGGATAGCTGCCACCGTCCTGCTGTTGGTCGTGAACTGTCTACCCTGGAGCTTCAAAATCCACGGAGACACACCCGTTGAACTGCTCTACCTGTCCGACTATTTCAAACCCGTGTTGATAGCACTTACCGTAGTGGTAGCTCTTGCGTCTATGGGGGGAGGTAGTGACACCTGGAGCGCCATCTCATCGCTTCTGATGGTGAGCACCGCACTGTTACCTTTGCGCAAAAAACTTCTAAGAGCCTAAATGCCAACCTGGGCCGGCATTCAGCTGAGTTTTGAGCGCCAGGCCGGCCCCGCTTCGGCAAGTTTGGCCGCCTCATCAAGGCTCCCGCTGGAACCCCACCAGGTAGATCTGTCCCACGCTCCGCCATCAAGGCATCTGACGTCATAACGAACACCGTCCGGGAATTCAGCAAACCAGCGAAGTTTTTCCGCCTGGATCTTGGCCTCAAGCTCATCATCGGAAATAACGTAGTCGTTTGCCTGCTCGCGATGGTGGGCCTGATTGGCTTTGATGATCTCAACGCAAGATTCCCAGTCACGGGAGATGATGAAGGGCAGGTCCCACCAATGCTCCGTCTCAAGCGACTCGCGGTCCTCATTTGGAGTTTGGTCAAAGCAACGACGCAATGTGGGATTTAGGGGAAACCGCCCTGCGACCAGTTCTTGATTTTCGGGCCAATGTACTGGCTGGTATGTGTCGACCTCGACAAATTCATCTAGGAAGAGGATTTTCCGGGTACTTTCAGCCGGCTTGGTCATTGTAGGGCCTCTGATTGGGGATGCGTTGAGGGTCGCTATCCTAATGATAACCCCGCGGTGTGCCACCAGAACGAGCTCACCGCCTGGCAGTTTCTTGGCGAATGGTTAGCTCGGTCTGAATTTCGACCCCACACTATGGGGTGCACCGTCACAAATCCGTCGGTAGGATCTCATTTGTTGCCTTTCTTCGGCTTGGCTTCGGCTTTGAGCTTATCCCCTGGATACAAGCGCATGAACTCCATGGACTGCTCTGGGGTGGCGCGTAGCCAGTCGTTGATCAGCCCGTTAGGAAGGATGACAACGCTTCGTTTCTCATCGTCGGGTTTGTGGTACTGATTCATGAAGTGATTTTGTGCGTTGACCGTGAGCATTGTGAAGCTGAGTAGCCGGCCTTCAGGGCTGTGCCATTCATCCCATAAGCCTGCGATCGCCATGACCCCTTCATCAGAGCGGGTAATTCGGGTGGGCACTGCTTTGCCGCTTCTCCAATCGGGTTCGTAGATCCCCGAGGCAAGGATCACGCAGTGTTGCCCTTTCTTCCAGGCATCACGGAAGGAAGGTTTGCTGCTGACCGTTTCAGATCTGGCGTTGTAAGTTCGTCGTCCAAGATTCCGGTCTTTAGACCAAAAGGGGAGGAGACCAAACTGGCCAACTTGGGCTTCGAGTTCTGACTGATCATCATCGGTTGCTTCGCTGCCACGAAGTCGGATGAAGGGACCAAGGTAAGTAGGCCATAGGTCATGTTGGTATGGTTCTGTAGGGGCGACCCCGAAGCCTGCAAGAAGGCGGTCTTCAGTTGGGGCTTCGTAGTGTGAGCACATAGTCAGTCTCCAAAGAGTTGCGTCACAGGATAGACCGCAAGCGACATGTTGTGTCGCGGGGCGAGGGTAGGGCCACACAGGGATCGGCCAACTGAATACCGGAAATGGGATGTGAATTTCTCAGCCGGATACATAGTGCATCTGATTGCCGCCTGTCCAAAAGGTGTGACCCACCCTCTCTGGATAGGGTCAGCAGATGTAGATCCGATTTTTGTAAGGAGTACAGATGACCGCGCCAATGACCATCCTGGCCGCCGCGTTGGACAAGGTTCAACACGATCCAGCTGCATGTTCGCTGCCGGCACGCGCACAGGCAGAACGCGCGGCGATTCTGGTTATAGCCCAGACCATTGAGGTAGAGGGGGAGCCAGCACATCACCCTTCAAGTGGCTTGCTTCCCTACGTAGGGGAAGTTACAAGGGCCAAAGAAGGTTTGCGGGTGGCGCTAGAGGAGCTGGCCAGCGAGGCGCCGCCTGCAAGGCGTGCAGTGCTCTTGGCCAATTTCGAGCGGGCCCAGGACGTGTATTACCAGGCCACCGCCAGCGTTGCCGAGATCATCGGCCGAATCGTCAATGCTCCACCTGCGAGAGGGGGAGAGAGTGTTGACTCTGATTGGTCTGCCGGATATGTTTAAATCCTGGCTGCGAGAGACAGCCTTTATGGGCCCTGCCCCGCGACCCTAAGGGTGGCACCGCCGGAACTAGCCAAGAAGCCTCTGCTTCTCTCCCAAGAGCCCGCATTCGATGCGGGCTTTTTGGTTCTTGGCTTCCGAAGTCAAGCCTTCCGGACGTCGAGCTCCCCCGGCATTTCCGCTCCGAGATCAATTCCAAGCAACCGAGCGCCGCGAAGAATCGCTTGCTCGGCATGGCAAGCATCAGACATATGGACTGGCCGCTCATCACCTTCAAGAGGAAGGCCAGCCGCGTTCCGAAGCATTTTGATTGCGAATCGAAATGCCGCTGCACTTGGCTCTAGGTTTTCGAGTGGAACAGTCAGTTGCTTTGTTGGTGCATGGTATTTCATCAGTGCTTGTCCTGGGCCTAATCGACTTTTCAACAACCGCGGTTTTTATCCTTTGGAGGCCCAGGTCTGAGCTGAGGTAAAACAGGCCTGCTGCGCTCTATGCGCCCCGGCTGTCCAGCCGCTCACTCGTCATCAACTACTTCAAGCTTTCCGAAAAGCGCGATTTCGCCCAGATGGGTCTGGTCGGGCAGCATATGCTCGAGCTCGCGAAGGATTTTTTGAGCCAGACCTAGGGCTTCGTCTTTCGGGATAATCAACCGAACAAGGTCGGGATAATGGGACTTACCGTCCAATACTTCCTGGCCCTTATTGATGGTGAATTCTTGATCGTTGCAGCGCATAGTGCCGATTCCTTTTAATGTCTGTTGAACATGTCTGCTTGAGTATTGGCCGTATCTGTCTTTGGTGCGTTCAGCGGGTGGCCCAGCTGACGGCGAATCTCACCAAGCCAGGCCTTGTAAGGTGTGTTTGCTCGCTCCCCCCAGGGGTAGGCTTCTATTAACGCCTTACGTAGCGCTTTCATATCACTGCGGCCAACGTTGCGAATCACTTGCGCTACCACCGGCGCAGCTGCATCTGCCCATGACATTGTGTTTAGCTCCCGCTTATCAACTTCAACGGCGATACCAGTTTAGCTTGAAGCATCTGGCATCCGCGGGTATCTCGGCCGGCACCCAGCGCAGGCAGTCCAAGTACAAACGTTCAGGTTTGCTTGGGCTCGGTCGAGTTGCTTGGACTAGATAGGCTGAACCACCAGAAGTGACGATATAGTCGCCGGCGCTCAAGTCTTCAGCTCCGTCGATGTACAATTTACAAGGGGTGTAGGGCTGACGGCGGCTAGCCATAGACGGATTCCCTCTTAATTCAGTGCTTCTGGGAATTGGGCGTGATTGTACGTTTGATGGTGACAACCCCCAGATCAGCCTCAAATTCCAGATCATTCTTCGCCTCGTGGGCAAGGCAGATCAAAGCCCGGGCCATGCAGCTTGCAGCGCCTTCGGCCCCGAGAAGTTGTACTGCTGCCGCGATTTGCTCTGCGAACTGGCGATTTCCCATCGTGGGCTATTCCTTGCTATTGCGGACAGTGCCCGCTCGGTCATGTTCATAGTCGAGCACTGCAATGAGTGCCACAAGCCATAACAACCTTGCAAAATCCTTAACCTGCCGGGCATCCATTTTGGCGCTCTTGCTTTGGCTAGATCATTTGATGGACCGGGTAAGATGTAGGCACTTATTTTCGCGAAAGGATGCTTAGCGTGAACAACGCCATTTCCCCAGGTTACCCAGCAATCGATCAAGCCCGCTACTCATGGTGGCGGCGTTGCTTGATGGGCATCACAGCTCTCTTTCTTGCGCTAGCAATACCGACCTGGATATTCACTGTCGTTGGGAAAGAAGAATGGAATTCCCTGTGGCTTATGCTCGCACACGGTGCAACAGCCGTAGCACTTCTGTTCCTTGCCGCAGTACAACTCAGAGGCTCTGGCGGACTCAGGGCGCTTTTAGGCCGCGACCTTGGGCGCACCTACAAGATCTGTCTACCAATCGTAATCGTCATCTATGTGGTCTGCACCAGCCTAGACGTGGGGCTGGGGTTCGGCCGCGAGACTTTTATGGTTTCCTTCTTGGGCGGCCTAACTGCCCTGGAAAAGGTGGTATGTCTGGTTATGCTGCTGGCACTTCCCCCGATCAGTGAAGAGCTTCTGTACCGCCACTTTTTGATGAGATTGTTCCCTTTGAACAGCCGGCTCTGGCAGTGGGTTGCGATCTTGTGCACCAGCTCGTTATTCATGCTGATGCATAGCCAATATACGCATTGGCCCTCATTTGCCCTGATCGGGTCTTTGGCTGTGCTTTTTGCCTACGCACGCATGCGCACCGGTGGCATCTTGGTGCCTATTCTCCTGCATAGTTTTGCAGAGGTCTGCGGCATGCTGAGCGATACAGTTTTGAGCCAGTTGGTATAGGAAGCTATTGAGACATATGCAGATGCGGTGCTGTGCATCAAGGCCATCAAGGCCATCAAGGCGCCAGGGATCTAGGTCGCGTTCTGTCCTAATATGGAACTGCCCTTTGGTGCGGCGTTGACAGGGCACTTTGCCGACCTGGATGCTCACATGTTCAGATTTGATATAGGGGTTCTAAAGCCCGATCTGAGCATTTTCGAGTGGGCTGCGGGATATGAGCGTTGATTCGGAAGCTACCTTGAGGATGGGTGATTCCCAGCAGTGCGATAAATACGGCGTCCGAGACGCTTGGCATCAAAGTGCATTTTCTTTAGCGGGCCGGCGGAGAGCTTCCTGACCTGCAGGAGTTTTGCAACATCGTCATTTGAACTGTCGATCTGTGATTACTTGTCCAGCATACGTTCCTGCTCCGCCACTAAAATGGCCCGACCGTAGAGATTCGTGGAGATGTGCGAAAGCACCAAGCTGCCGAGCCCGCAACCGATAAGATTCTTGAATGGAGGCCAGGCATCGGTGCCATACAAGCGAGACAAGACTGAGGTTATTTCCAGCGCATTCAGCCCCCACGTGAAGAAACTAACCAGAGCCCCGAGGGACATGACGAATGACATGAACCAAAAAAATCGGGCGGCTAATTTACCGACTGTGCTCGCGACCATAGCTATCTCCTGATTGTTTAGTGATTTGGACGCATTGTGCCCTTGCCTTTGAGCATGTGAAAGCCAAAGGGTATCCAGCAAATTCCCGATGTCTGGCCGCTGGAATGAATCATTAGCCAGTTAGAGCAAATACACGGTAAAGCATGGCCCTTTTTGGATTTGGCAAACTGGACGGTCGCGTTAATCTGTCGATTGACTATGAAATCCGGGGGCAGGGCTTTGAGGTTTTGGACTACAGCAGAAGAGAAGGTAATCAAGGAACTCTACGGGGACACTCCAATGGCTGAGTTGACGTCCATCCTAAACCGAAAAGTAGGGTCGATTCATGCTAAGGCAAGGACCTTGGGCATCAAGCGCAGCGACTCTTTCCGAAATGGTCAGCACGGTGGCCGATTCAAGTCAGGGAGCAAGTCAGGGGAATCTACCCGTTTCAAGAAGGGGAGGAATCTCCACGCCAACAAGCTTGCAAAGGTTTCTGCAAAGACGCCAGAGTAAGGATCCCTCCCTAGGACAGAGATCTCCCCAGCATAACCAAATTGCTAAGACTCCTGAGCTTTGAGCATTTCCAGATGTGCTTCTTCATCATCTGTCGATTTCCCATTCGCGGCCCGCCAGACAATCCTCAGTTCGTAGAGTGAAATTAGCCCCGCGTGAGTCGTGCGGAAATAAGTACCTGAATCATCAGACCGGATTTTCTCCAGCTGCCCGCGCCCATGCAGGTCATTTACGATCTCATCGAGGTCGCTGAGTCTCTCAGCTTCCTTCGGCGAAACGTGCATACCCTCAGGCTTGTTGGCCAGCCAAAGCACCTTTTCGGGATTGAACAGGTTTTTGGTGCCGGGTACGCCTGTCTTCTGGCTTACAGGCCTTGTCGTGGTTGGCGTTACTTTAACTACTGGGGACGGTGTCTCTGGCGCTTTGATGATCAGCCCCTGGGTACAAGCCCAACCAATGATCTCTTCATCGAGCCAGTCGGGCATTACCAGCTCGTCGGCAATCATCCGCCACTCAGCGTGCGTTGCTCGAGCCAAAAATGCAGAGCAAGAAAATGCCTGCGGCATTCGTGGAAAATGAAACGGCTCATCGCAATGTGTATTCAGAAACGCCGCCAGCCCATCACCACCGTCTGGAATCACCACATTGGCAACAAGCACCCGCGCGTGTGATACGGCGACTGACATGAACGCTCCGTAGATGTCGTGTACCTCAACGCCAGCCTGCCAATGAAGTTGGGGCTCGAACATGTACCATTGGGACAATGAGCGATTCAGGTACTGGGAGATGTTCCTGATCAAGCGTGGCCCGGCCGGGCGAGGATTATTCTCAGCTTCTTTCATCATTCGATTTCTCGGATCCGTTGGCGGCCACTTCTTTACCCTTGGCAGTAATACGAGCCAAGCCATTACCGATTACTTCGAAAAGCCCTAGCTTGAAGCCTTTAGCAATTGCGTCAGCGGTCAGTGAGGGTACTGCGTACTCAACCATGCCGGAAGTGGTTCTGGCTGCGCACGCAAGTGTTTCTGGTAGGTGATCGGTTGGTTTAGCGTCCGGATCATACTCACAGTCGAAAGCGACCTCAGAGAGAAGAACACGTCCTACAAACTCCCCCACCGGGTTGGCCCGGGCAAAGGAAGTGCCATCTAGAATCAGTGTGTCTCCGTCCTCGATGCGTTTCCACCAGATCCCAGCTGAGGTTTTCTGAAAACCGTAGTAGTCCGGCGTCATGTCGAAGCGACCGCACTCAGACAACGTGGGGTCTTGGATGTCATCACCCTCAAATTCGAAGCGAACCTGATCGCAGTTGAAGCTCGCAATGTTGAGGGAGCTGATGTCGATAACGGACGATTTGTTGGAAAGCAGTGGGGCTTGGGTATTCCACAGATCCTCGGTGAGCGGCTGTGCGTTTCCGATGTCTATCACCCCATCCTGAAACAGACCAAGGTGTAGTGCGCGATCACGAAAGAACACTACAGAGACGGGTGATATGTTGATGGCCACATCTGTCCGACCTGCCAGCTCGTTGTCGTAGGCATCTGCTGCAGTCTGGAAAGCTGGGAGGTTAGCCGTGGGTGATTTCAGGGCTTCGGTGATGTGCTGTTCAATGGTCATGGCATGGCGCCCTATGCAGGGATTGAAGGAGAGTGCTTGACTAGGGTAGAGGGGTGTTATCCAGCCCGTACGGTCTTTATGCCGGTTGTGGGTGATTCAGGTGGATCCGACGGGCATAAGATCGATTCACGTCTTTCTCCAATGCCTCGACGTAGAGGGTCACAGCTTCAGTCAGGCTTTCATCTGTCATGGCAGGATCGAAGCGCTTCATGTTGGCGCTAAGGATGTTGCGACCCTCGCTGTCATAGTTGCTGACCAGCATCAGGCTTTCAGACCATGGTTCAAGGGAGATTGTCGCGGTCTTATCGCCAACCACAGTCTCATAGTCCATCCGGGCAATAAGGCAGCTAATTTCCATGTCTCGGGCGGATGCGACTTTCCAGCCAAGGGCGTTAAGTGCTGCCGCGATGCGGGTTTTAACAGCGGTGTACTCGGTAGTAAAAATGGTCATTGGAATAGGCCTGATCAAAGAGTGTGTTGTTTCGATGGGCATATGATCAGGTCGTTTTGCCTGTGCCAGAACCACCCTACAAACTTTCTCAGGCCCCGACGCATCCCTCGCTTGGGCTCTGGTTTCCTAGGCTGGGGCTTGAATCGGCTTAGGTAGTGTGAAGCTCAAAACCTCCCACTCTTCCATGAATCCGTGATCGACGAGCTCTTCGATGACAGTCGGACCCGGGACATCAATCCATTCAGCAGTCCTCAGCCAGGCAAGGAATTCAATCTCGGTTTGGTCGGATTGAGCCTGCAGGCTCGCCAATCCATCCTCCAGCTCAACCACCAGATCTACGCCCCAGTATTCGGGGTTACGATATTCCCGGGCCTGGTTCCTGATGACCTGCGAGAGGTGGCCACCGTAATAACGGAAATCGCTGGTTTCGCGCCAGCCGGGTTTGAGCAGCAAGGCTCTCGCCATACTGGTCGAAATTGAATAGTAGTCAGGACCGCCCACGCTTCTCTCTGACACGAATTCCCAGTACAGAGGGCCTAGCGTCGGGTGGGTGGCAGATACAACCACTCCGGTACGGGTTCGGCGTTCGTCATCGCGTTCGATTGGCATGGCTTGCAACTCCTAAAAGGTCAATGGCGCCATGTTACGGGGATTAGGGTGTGCCAGAAGCTGGGCCGCCGTGCGCCCCGGCCCTTTGATTGCCTGCGCCGATACTTAGGCGAGATTGGCAGCCCATTCGGGGATGGCATCAGTTGTAATCAATCCAAACCCCACTGGGTCATTGAACAATTCAGCGTTTGCATCGAGTAGCGATTCCTCCAGGTCGGCCATCTCGTGGTGGCTGGCTTCGGAATAGGTGGAGTCCATAGAGCGGATGCGTTGAATTTGAGCAAATACGAGCTTCTGGCTTTCGGCATCGATCACGATCCGAGTCATCCGCTCGCTTTCGTCTGCTTCAAAAATGTGACCCCAGTTTCCACTGATGTACTTAGACATGGATATTCCTTTGAATCGTCGCTTTTGGTTGGTGGCCGGGATGGCGTCCGCCTTTGAATTTAGGCCTGCAAGCGCTGCCAGACAGGTAAGAGCTGCAATTGTGGTGAAACAAAGGACTGGGGAAAGTCGAGTGCGGCGCCGGGGGCTTCTACATCCAACCAGGCGGCTGAGGTTAGCCACGCCGTGAAAGCGTCAACATCCTGCCCGCTACGTCGCTGCAACGACTTGAGAACGCCTCCAAGGGTGGTGGTAGACCAAGTGCACACTTTGGTTTCGTCGATGTCGTGCTCTTGCTGAAACTGCTCACTGTCGAGCATCAGTTTTGTCATGTGGTCGCGATGACTCCACGCCATGATTCCCTCTCGCCAGCCTTTGCGCAGCGTCATTGCGTCCTCAAGATTGGTCGTTAGCGTGTAGCAGTTAGGGGCGTTATGGTCCGAGCCATCGACAAAGCACCAGTAGACAGGGCCCAGGGTTGGATGGCTGGCGCTGATCACGACGGTTGCTTGTACGCACTGGGAAACAACATTCAGCGATGGCGATGCATTGAGTGACATGGGTGACTCCTCAAGATTTGATGATTCATCTTGCGGCCGGTATTGGAGTGCCAGAACCCCCTTCCACAGGTTCTTACAGGCACAAAAAAGGCACCGCCGAGAGGTGCCTTGGTGTGTTGAACGGAATCAGCTTGGATCGCGGCACTCTTTGAGAACTTTGTCGGCCGTCTCGCGGGAGTTCAGACCTTTACCCCACGCCTGCTGGACGTAAAAAGGCTGACCCTCAACGATGCCCGCGGCGTCCGAGTGCGAGATCTCCAGGTCATCGGCAACGAACTGTGTTACCTCGCCTTCCCACACGCTGTAAGTCTGAGTGCTGCTCTGATCGTAAGTAGGCATGGCTTTGTTCCAAGTGGCTTCAAGATGGAACCATGTTCAAACCATATTAGGTGTGCCAGAAGCACCTAACGTTGCTGCGGGGTGCAAAAAGCCAACCGGTCAGCCTTGAGCCGCTGCGTCCCAAGCCTGAACCGTCGCTCTGTCCGTGCTCTGCAGATTACCGTATGCAGAGTGGTTCAGCAGTTATAACGGCCGCTATATGCCTATCAAGCCGCTACCGGCCGCACAATGTTGTCAGGCTCGGGGTGAAATTTATCGAAGAAAGATTTCCGCCGGTCCTTATCGATCCAGCGCTCGTGCTGGCCCGGGTTCCCGTCAGCCAGGACGTCGATAGCGCTGTAGTGATTACCGACGAAGGCCATATCCTTACCCTTAGACGGGTCGCGCGCTACACACTGCACCCAGCCATCAGCGACATAGGTGATCTCTTGCCAGATTGAGCAGCACGCGAACCGAACAAACCAACCAGGTTGGACGCCCAGTTTCTTGAGGTCGGTATCCGAGGTGCAGCGGGTGATGGTAGCTGGCTTGGCTTGAGTCATTGATTAAGCTCCTTGTCGATGAGCCCAGTATCAGGGTGGGGGAGGTGTGCCAGAACCTGCCCAAGTGAAAAACAGCTACAACCAGAACGAAAGCTGCTCAAGGGTCGTTTGTGCGGCTGAGGGGACTGCCGGCGACTGATCAGTTTCGAACTTGGACTGAAGAGCTTTCAAAAGGGCGTGCGGGTCATGCAGCACGTCTTTTATCCCATGAACAAAAATCTGGTTACTCATTTTGGCCATACGATTCCATTCCCCAAGCCCGCCTTTGTAAAGGGTGGCCGTACCCAGCCCTACGAAGTAGTCGACCACCAACATTGGGTTATCCAGCGGTGCAATACGATCAAGGGCATAGTCGAGATCGAAGCCCATAAAATATTCGGCACCTTCCTCGTCGATCTCAAACTCATCCCCGACGTTTGCACTTTGAACAATCGTCCCATCCGCCAGAGTGGTCGTAGACTCCCAGTCGACCATCGCATGGGCGAGGTTGCGGAAACCTCGCCAGGCGCTGTGATACTCAGCGTCGGCAAACGGAGCTTCAGCCCGGAACGCCACATCCTTCTCTGTGAATTTGGGAATCGAATCCAATGAAGGAATTTCATACCGCATTCCGCGCTCGTAGATGTCTTTGTAGGCCCTCAGAGCCGAAAAACTATTTTGATACCCGTATCGCGCACTAATGAAGTCAATTGCAATAATTTGACGCTCGTCCAGGATAGTGAATCGAGGGGCAATCCCCAGTCCACCGGATTCAATCTCTTCACGGATTTGGACTGTCAGCATGATTCGCAACAGGTCGAGACAATGTTGTGGGCTGTACGAATTAGGAACGATCTTGATAGTTCCTGTTTCTTCATTAACAGTGCGAGCAAGCCAGCAGCGAGCGGAGGGGTCGAAGTGCTTTGCCAGCATGAATGATCGAAGGTCTCGAAGAGGTGCCATCCAAGAATAAACGCCACCCTCAGTGGCGATAATATTGTCTGCGCTAGTGTCTTTGGATATCTTCCCGCATGTCCAGCATCCAGTGCGGGCTCCACATGCTGGCCGGGCTTGCTCAGTACCGCTCAAGTACATATTAACCATGCACTCGCCACCATTCGCTTCACGGTAAATTTCTACAAGCTCATCAAAGTTGTCGTAGGCGGCGAACTTACCCGACCGAACATAGCCGATGTATGTGAAAACATCGAAGGTATCCCAGTTGGCAATGGGGCTAAGGACCATCTGGCCATTGCCCATCGCGTCTACCGCGTCTGTAGCGCTTTCTCCGCGCGCCTTCATCTTGGTGGCGCGAGCGCTGCTCTCATCAAAACGAGTGCCGATGAGAGTGACTAGGTTTGCATCCTTGGCTTTTACGCCATCCTTCTCAGCAATGTAAGCCTTGACTTGTCGCTTGATTTTATCAAGAGGGGCCGCCTTGACCATCTGCTGGCATTTGGAACTTGCGCCAACACTCATTATCGACCGGCCGGACAAGATCGCCACTAGATAATCGTTGCTCAGATTGGGTGAGGCTATCCATACTCTAGTAGGAATGCCTGCGGACTTTGCGAAGGCTTCGATAGATTTAATCTGCCCCTTGTTGTACTGATCAATTCGTGGGTTTTCCATCCTTGTATTTGAATTGACAAGATGCAGTGTGGGGACTTCAACGCCCTCAGCTTTCAGTTCGGAAAGTGCGCTGTAAGCAAGATTCAAAGTAACACTACTGTCCTTGCCACCGCTCCAGGCGACGGACAGGTTAGCGCCATTGATTACTTGCTGTTTGATTGCGTCGATCGCACTTCTGACTTTCTCATCAAAACTCAGGGTTACAACCGGCCCACGTGGAGACTCAAGCTTGATCTCTTCGAAGAGGCCTACTTGTTTAACGTTAATCAGGTTTGCGTGGGCGGTTGTCATGATTACTTCGCTGTGTTCATTTCGGTATGAGCACAGTTTCAGGGCGAATCATGTGTGCCAGAACCGCCCTGGTACAAAATCTTAGACATGAAGTCCCCAGGTAGATGATCCTCAGCAATTAGTTTGTCTTTGCACTTCCATGCTGGTCATCTAATAAAAAATCAATTGCTCACTGTCCTAGCTGGTGGCACGTGTCCATTGAGTGGATTATGTCTATCCGTGGCATCCGTATAAGCCTCAGATCAGTCCCCTACCTAGGAAACGATAAGATGAAGCACTGGCTCAAGACCCTCCTGCCAAAGAATGCATCTGCTGTTGAACTGTCGCAGAAAATCGACGATGCAGATGAGCGTGTCCAGAATTTAAAGGAGCAAATCATTGCCGTACAGTCACGGCGCGCTGAGCTTGAGCGTGAGGCGAAAGATCTGGCTTCTCAATGTTTGAGCGACGATCAGCTTGCCTCTGTATGCAGTGATGAAGCAGCTTTGCTCAACAGTTGCAGAGTGAGCGCCTCGATTCTCCAGAGCGAGCTACGCCGGCTGTTTGTTGAGTCCTCACCGTTTTTGAGCGAGCTTGCTCAATCAGAAATGGACAAAACCATCTCCATTCATGACAACCTAGGCCGTTGGCTTTCCCGCTTTTGATTCAGCCGAGTTTCCCAGGAAGCAAAATGTCATGAAGATGGAAGAACCAGACGACGTTTACGCGATCCTCAGCGAAGCAAAATTGCTAGCAAGGCGCTACTACCATTTGACTGGAAAGCCTCTGGGCGTCACCGGCGAGGTGGCTGAGTACGAAGCATCTCGAATCCTCGGTCTAGAGTTGAAGCAAGCCAGAACAGCGGGCTTCGACGCCATCGAGACTAAAGATGGCATAGACCTCAAGATCCAGATCAAGGGGCGGTATTTCCCGAACCGTCGCATGCGAGGAGGTAGGCTTGGATCAATCGACCTGAAGCAACCTTTTGACATTGTGATGCTGGTTCTGCTTGATGGCGACTACAACGCATTCCAGATCTTCGAAGCAAAAAGGCCAGACGTCGAGGCGTTGCTGACCAGGCCGGGCTCAAGAAGTAGGAACGAGCGTGGTTCCTTGGGTATTAGCCAGTTCAGAGCGATCAGTATCCTCAGATGGCAAAGGGTTGAGGTAAGTCAGCAAGCTTGATTCTTGCGCTATGGCCGGCCGGGGCCGAGGCGTTATCCTAACCAGCACTAAGTAAGCACCATGAGGACCATCAAGTGCCACAGTCACTATTCGATCGGCTAGCCCAGTTCGACGCGGCAATGCTTGCATCTGGACAGTCGTCTGTTCCTGGAGAAGAGCGCCGGGCGATACAGCTGACCAACTCTGTGAATCCAGAGGCTGGGCGGGGATTCGACTGGCTTCTACCTGAGGCAGCAGGTACCGCCAAGATGATCCATCACGAA
Source organism: Pseudomonas sp. A125 (assembly GCF_055409485.1). Lineage (NCBI taxonomy): Bacteria > Pseudomonadati > Pseudomonadota > Gammaproteobacteria > Pseudomonadales > Pseudomonadaceae > Pseudomonas > Pseudomonas sp. A125. The sequence goes on along the minus strand of NZ_JBUZVP010000051.1, from coordinate 8,979 downwards.
GAGTCTGCAGAGTTCATGGTCTTTGCGTTTGATGATCGGAGCGTGCTGGTCTTGCTTCAGACTGGTTTCGTCTTCTCGGTTGCCAGTGGTAACTCCGTCAGCCTAGGCAAAATTAAGGCCTGGCTCGAGGGTCACAATATAGTGCACGGCCCTTCTTCCGGTCCCACTGCAGCCAACCAGTCCTTTGACCTGCCGAACTGACTGTTCCTGAGAAAACCACGTTGGATATAAATGCAATAATCCTCAAAGCGAAGCTCGTGCGTACTCGCAAAGACCCGCTAAACAAAGCCGCGGGGTAATCCCAAGCCTAAACACGGTGCGTGGCCTGAACGGTCGTGTCAGTTTCACAGGAATTTCTTGATGATAAAAATCAGTGTGGATTTGTCCCGGACCACTAAGACAGAGTACGACATCTACATGTCTTCTCGGCTACGCACGTTCCTTCAAAATGAATTGGCGAACGACCTGAGTGGCTGTGAGGCTTTGGTTGAGTCATCTGGAGGACCGCACAACGTTGAGCCCGGGACAGACAAACAGAAGGCGGATCCCTTTGAGCCAGATGGCGTCATAGGTCACCAAGTGCGCCACGCTATCGAGGAGTATCAGCGAGCATTCACTTATGCTCATCGTCGCAACTGGTGGCACCGAGCCCTCTGTTGGCTCGGCAGCGAGGATTCTTTGGCGAATGAGCTCCTAGTGCGAGAAACACGTGCACACGCAGTAGCTTTTTCTGGTCAATCGTCTGCTCACAAGATGGCTCTTGAAAGAATCGTCCGGATCAATTCACGGAAAGCTAAGAAGTTCGGACTCATATCGATCTTGAACGAAAGCAACCGGCTGCCTTAGTCGAGGACTATTCCTAGACTATTCGAGGTATTGAAAGCGACTCCTATCAAGCATGCCTCTTGTTTTCTGGTTAGATCCAGGAAGTAAGAGACTTCCACCAGCTCTTGTCCTTCTTGTGCCGGATGTGAGTGCGAGCGGCCAGCTTGTCTTTGTATTTGCGGCAGGTCCCGTTCAGCGACTTTCCGGCTGCTGTTTTGACGATCACCCGATCGCCGAGTTTGTGGTTAACACATGCGGCGAATGCGGCCGGTGTGGGCGAGGGGCCTCGGTCACGGGCAGTCTGGCTGGCGCTGGCCGGTGAGGTGAGAATGACCGAGATGCTGCCAGCGATGAGCGCACAGAGGATGAGGTGGCTAAGGGAGAGGCGTTTCATGAGGGTCTTCTACCTGGGCTGTTCTGGATCAGCCAAGGGTGCGGATCATGGCACGTCGATGCAACTCATAAGCATGACCCCAAATTCAATCGCCCGCCGGGCGCAAATGGCTTAATGGAAAACGGACATCCTCTCTGGAGAATTGTCCGTTTGGCATTCAGCTGGCTGCAATCACTCTGGGGTTTGTACTGATGTCATGATTGGCTGCGGCTCCCAGCTCTTACGCTTGTGCATATGCCGGGTGGTAAATCGAGCTGGCCATCCCATCTTTTTCAAGATCCACCTGCCAAAACCCCTGGCACTATCGGTCCATCTATCAATTAGCTTGAGCTCCGCCAGGCTCTTCACACCACACTCACGCTCATCGCGCAGTTCGGACTCAAATCCGAACCAAGGTTTCAGGCGGCGATAGTAGCGATCAGGCACGAACAGGTCCCCCACGCACTTTGCAGTGAAGGTTCCGCCAATGACTTCGATACCTGTCCTGCTCTGATCGTGATTGGAAAGAACGAAGCCGAAAGCCATGTAGAACCGATTGCGTTGCTCCCGTGCTTTTTCAGTGCTGGCGTCGATATCAGCAAGGGAACCTGGGTCAATTGCGTAGCCCGCAACATCCTGCTTGGTGAGCCACTCGATCACGTTGGACATGAGAGCTGGGCCCAGACCTACGCCCTTTTTGTGCATGATCAATTGACCAGTAGGCCCGAACTTCACGCGTCGGGTTTGATGGCAAATGACGACTGATACCTGATTGTTCCAAGTATGGAATGAGGATCCACTAGCTGCCGGGTGGACTGCGCGTGCCCTGTAAAACTCGTAGTTGCCCATGTGCCGTGATTCTGAGGATGTACGGGTGTATTCAGTGATGACAGGATAGACCTCCCGACGATCGCCAGCGGGCACCTCGTATACGAACAGATCCTTGACGGTGCAGAGCTGCTCGAGCTCGTTGGAAATACGCTTCAATGACACTGCGCGTCCTCAGCCATATAGGTTCAATTTTGTAGTGTGCCAGTAGAGCGAGGCATCGACTTCAGAGAAAGCGAAGCATTCTAGCTTCCTGAGCATGTTGTACTTATTAGTGCTGAAATCGGGATGCCTTGCTCCTTAAGGCCACCGATATAGCCTTCGCACGCTGCTTTCTTTGAGCCAGGATCAAGTTGTTCAATCTGAGCAGCAACAAGCTCATCCCGTTGGCGATTTTCAACATCAACCTGGTCCTGTTGTGATGCCGCGCGCTTCGAAGCGAGGTATGGCTCCAGGACATAAGACTTGCCAGCTAACATTACAGCGATGCCAATAGTTGCTCCGCAAACAGCCGTAATTAGTGTTTTTCGATCGTTCATGATTTAACCTACTCTTCGGCAATGATTGAGACTGGAGACGTCGAGCTGCGTAGAAATCAAACTCTCGCAACCATAAAGCAGGATGTTACTGCCACCCCAGTCGTACCTTGCCAGTATGGATATTAACGTTTCACAGAGTAACCCTTGGAAGGCCGAGCCTTCGATTACCTTGTTCCGTTAACGCTGATGTTTCGCAATGATTTAGGTTGGATCAAATTGGCTGCCTAGGTGCTGCATGCCGACTGAATCAGTTCGCGGGCGTGGCTATCATCTGATGCGTAGCCTTCACTTACAAGCCAATCACAGGTGGTAGCAATCTCAGCAGTTCTCACCGCGGCCCTGATAGTACCGATCAGCTTAGTATCCAGCCCACTTGGTCGAACTAGTTTTGACTTGCTTATACTACTGTTTCCCTCCCGCGCGGTGGAATTGATCTCCTCGTAAGTGGCCTGACCGAGCGTCGTAAACGTCATCTGGTCGCGGCCTTGAGTGTCGACACCGAGCACCACGAGACCCTTACGCTCAAGTCCTCGGGCAGCACGCTTTTCCCCGGGCTCAACCGGCAGCGAAGTGCCTGCTTGGGGGGCGGGGTAGATGTGTTCGATGATGGAGGCGATCAGCGCTTCTTCGCCGGCTGAGAGTTTTACAGCGGTCATGGTCATAAACTCCGATATCTGTAGGATGGCTCACATTAACCGGCCGGGCTCAGGGTATGACTTTCTGAAGTCCATCGGCTAAGCCTTCCCAGGTGTCTGCCATGCCGTTTGTGGTTACTGAGACCATCCTAGTATCGGGATCGAGCCAGTAAACTGTACCTCGTGAGCCATGCGCGTCGTGCCCACGATCCCAAATGATGACTGTGTCTTCCAGCTTCAGGTCTTCAAAGGTGACGTTAATGGCGTTTTTGCTGGTCATGCTCATACCTCCAGGGTCAACTCTGGCCTGCAAGTGTCGCGTTATGCATCGCAACCACGTATGCCGCTAGGGCCGCGTCGCCTTGGAAGTGGCCGATGCGCAGGGTTTCGTTCTCTGACTTACCTGGCACGAAGATCTCACCGGCGCAGTTGTGCTCCCACGGTACTCTGACCTCATCAGACAAGGCATTAAGCAGGGCGGAACGACGTTCTTGATTCATTGACGGTTCACCTTTCACGGTGCTCCCTGTGGTAGCCAGCGCCGTGGGTTGTGGCTAAAGCCGACATTACACACGATTAGGCGCCCAGCTGCTTGGATCCGTACTCAGCTTCCATGTCCGACTTGAAACGTTCAGCCTTGAGCTTGCTGGCGAAGTGATAAATCACAGCATCCTCAGCAGGATCTGCATGGGTGTCTTCGACGATCCAGGGCTTCTTGGTGCTGCCCTCGTTCTTGCGCAGCGTGAATCGAACCTGTTCCGAGGGTTTGACCCATTGTTCTTGTTCGGAACTCCACACCACCGAATTGCCAGCTTCACAGCTGTTCCAACAGCGACCGTTGAGGTAATCGCCAGCCTCGTTCTGATGCTCGGTGGCTACCAGGCCAGTATCTTCACAGATGGCGCAGCAGAAGTGCTTGAAAAGTGGAGCGGTGCAGACGACGGCGCCGGCGATAGCAGTGAGAGGTGACTCGGTTTGAGTGTTCATGGATTTGCTCCTGGTCATTGGGTAACGATGGAGCAATTCTCTGGCCCTTTAACCCGTGCCAGAACCACCCAGTGTCATCATTTCTAACCTAGGTGGCTTTAGCCCAAAGTGTGCCCTTGCTGCAGGCAGTTAGGGTGGCCTGGGCTGTTTAACGGGATGGATTGACACCGGGCTACTCAGGCCTACGCTGAATAGAGATCACACCGGCATCTGATGTTGTTCACCATTCATTCGAGGCCTGCGATGAATAAGGCAGAACTGAGCAAACTGTTGGAAGAAAAGGTTTCTGACAAGTTGAAGGATGGGTACGAAATTCTCAACTATGCGATGGATGCGGCGAGTCGGGACAAGCTCAAGCGGGATTTGAAGGTCCATGGCCGCAACGTACCGCATGAGGATGGTAAGGAAGATGAGTGGCGCAATTACCTATGGCAAGTAGAGCGTGGCATCTACCAGGGGGAGGCTCGGACCAAACAGGTTCAGATTGAAACTGTTCAGACCTTACAGCCAGCAAGCGCCGGAGAGACAACCTCATCCAGCGCAGGATTGTGGAAGGCGAGGCGCCATTAAGAGGTTGGAAGCACTTCAGCGCTAGCGTCTTCGTGCGCCTCGACCTGCCGCCAGAAATGGCTGACTGCGTCACGAGCCAGATTTCCGCGGTATACGTCGCCGGCATATTCATTCTCGTGGCCGAGGTATGGGCTATTGATAACGAGGGTTCCACTCTCTTTGCTTTGTGCCGCATGGGCACTGTCCATGACCAGGACCTCGGCCGGCCGATCGGTAAAGATGAAGGTGTGAGCGCCACCATCCATCCCCATGGCAACGCGTACAGGTTTAAGCAGCGCCAGCAGTCCATTGCATACGGACTGGGCCGCCAGCATGCTCTCCGACGTCATGAGCTGATAGGGCTCGTCCGGAAACCCATCTTCATACCCGACGACGCGCCAGGCCTCACCGGCGAAGCGGGCCATACTCACCTCGGAGTGTGGATCCTGCCCTGCATCAGCCGCGAGGTATACGTCGCCGTCACAGTGGTCGATCATGGCCATCTGAGCGCCTCCAGGCGGCTGGGACAGGATCAGAGACAGGTTAGGGTGTTCGGCCAGGCTCACTTCGTTGCGAACTGGCTCCAGTACACCTTCCACTTGGCGCGGGTCGATTGGCATGTACTGAGATTCGATGCCGTACATGACACGAATGCAGCGCTGAACCTCGAACTTGATGAACACTGGTTGGCCTGGTTCGTTGATATGCGGGGTAGGGATCATATGGGCAGTTCCGTGAGTGATTTGATGGGTTAATCATCACGTGGGCCTGGGTGTGCCAGAACCCCCTAGGGTTTAAACTGGCCTGCCTCTTCTAAGGATGACTGACAATGCACCAGAATCGGTTTTCGTCGACTGCAGTTAGCAGATTCGGCTTCACCCTCGTTTCCGCAGCTGGGGCATTAATCTTGGTGGGTTGCACCGCCAGCCCGGCTAGCGTTGAGTCCTCTGCATACGATACGGCGATGGCCCAACAAAACACCGCTATCAGATCGGTTCAGGTTTACAAGTCAATTCCAGAGGGCGCCATCGGGGTTCGCTCTGTCATGGCGGCCGCTTGTGGTAGCGACTCAACGTCCTTCGGATCGGATGAAAACTACATCCTGACGGGCTTGAAGATGAAGGCTTACAAGAGCGGGGCTAATGGCCTGTCGATGGTCGACATCCAAAAAATGCCAGACCCCAAAGGTCACTGCGATGCTGGATTCTCGGTGGGTGGCAGTGCCAAGGCCTTCACTGTCCAGCAGTAGGTCTGAATTAGCTGGCGCTGGGGATCTGCTGCATCAGTTGATGGACCTTCGCGACGATCTCATCCACTTTTGCGCTTGCCGGCAGATCCAGCATATTGCGAAGGGTAAGGATCGCGTTAGAAGCAGAGCTGGCCGCTTCCCGGTTCGATTGGGCCATTACTGTTGAGTTTGCCAGTTGATCCAGGCTCCAGCAGGTGTCTTTGATATCCATCGTGGTCTCCAGTGTGTTTGATGGTTTCCAGTGTCGGTCTGCTCTGGATGTGCCACCAGCTGCAGGCATCACTTGGAATGAATTCCGTTGCGGGGGTTTGAGTTGCCAGGCGGATAACCTTTGGCATCATGGCGGTCTGCCTGAGATCAGGCTCAGTTAGCCCGATCTTGCGTTCAAAGAGAAAGCATCTGAACTAGAACATGAGGATTTGCGGACATGAATACAGCTACCACGGCCACTGGAAGCTACATGAGTCACGAAATGCAGTTGGCTACATTGCTGGGAATCAAATCCTTGTCCAATGACGGTTTCAATGTCACTACTATTGCTGACATCCTCGAAGGGAAGGTCAAGGACGCCGATGAGCGAGGCGGGTGGAGTAAAGCCAAGGCGAATCTAGATCAGGGTGCACCTTTCATTGTTAGCTTGATCGGAACCGGCTTGTTCTCTTCTCCCGTCGAAAGGATATTCGCGATCATCGAACGGCCTGACAGAGCGATTGATGCGGCGATCGAGTTACTGAAAGCGATCCGCTGAACATACTCTAATCATCAGCATCTCGATGTTGATCGTACTCAGATTGCACGGGCAGCTTATAGAACTGATCGTGGCGGCATGATGCGGCCACGGTGGTTGATAAATCTAGATGCTGCCCTGGTCTCCTATTGCGATGCCAATCTCAAGGGGTCAGCACATAGACCGTTGCCATCACCTCCCGCGGCATTGCATTAAACGATCTTGCCGACCCACATGGCAGTGGTGACATCTCGGCTGCGCTGAAATTTGACCCAGACGAAATTGGGGTCAATCTGAGGGTAGCCAGGGAAACCGACCGGCGCCGTTGTCATCAACGCCCATAGCTCATTGAATCCCGAACCACCCTCGGCCTGGCTAACCAGCACGTACCCACGCTTTTGCTCTTTGATGATCTTGAGGATCTCGCCGAGAACCAGTTCAGGGAACGCTTGAGGCTCATCGATAACCACGGGGAGGTGTGGGTCTTTGCTCACCTGGTACCAAAACCAGTTTGCGTTCGAGCAGTCCGACGTACGTCCATTCAAGTAGACCGCGTTGGGCAGTGCGGCTTGAAGGAAAGTGGTTTTGCCGCTGGCAGCTTTACCGGTTAACAGCACGGCTTTGCGTTCCTCAAGCCATTGCTGAACGGTCGAGGCCTTCAACTCACGCGCTGCATCACCTGCGGTTTGCTTCACCAGATTAACGAGCGCCAACCGATCAGCCTTTGTCAGAAGCTTTGCCTTAATGCCGAGCAGCCCTGGAGCATCGATGGATATCTGATCGCGGTACGAGATACTGTTCAGCGGGGAAATGCCAACCTTTAGCTTCCCGGCAAGCATGGCTGTCTTGATGTCTTCGTAGAACATGGTTCATTCCATCAGATCGGATTTCAGGCGAATCATCCCGCCAAGTTGGGTTGAGTATATCGTCAGGTAGAGATGCAACCACCCACAAGAGAAATCGGAATCTATGTTGATGCTTCTGGCACAGGCAGGGCAGGGCAAAATGGGCACATCAACTTTTAGACACACCTAACGAACCGTTCAGGAGTTCCCATGACCGACCTCCCCAAAGCTACACCCGCTCAAATCGCCGCGCTAAAGCTGCAAGTGCCCGGCATTGCCAATCACATCAATGACTTCCAGATGAGCACCCTTGCCGCAAATATGACCTTTGAACTCGCGCCATCGGTGACCGTAGGCTTCCACCTCAACCAGCTGGTTCAAGATGGACTGGTGACTGAGGAAAACCTTGTCGATGTGGTCCGGGCTATTCGCATTTCCTTGCTTGGGCCAAGCATGGCCGCGGAGATCGATGCGGCGATCGGCGCTCAAGGCTATGCAGTGAAACCAGTCTTCGGAGGCGACGATTCTCCATCGTTTGCCTATTCAGTCGGCCTGACTGGCACCGTAGGGTTTGAGCTAATCTCGATGGCCGGGATGGATCATCAGCTGAATGCCTATATGGTCAACGCATACGCTGAATTGGCAAAGGCTGGCGAGGTGATTGAGCAAGAGCGCACCGACCTCGTTGAATTGTCATCAGTGCCCGGGCAGGGCCTGCGTACGAAGTGTGTGCCAGTTGACGCATTAGCGGCCATGGAGACGCATGTTTGCGATGTACGTGGTGAGGTCGAGCGGGTCTATCAGGTTTTGGTTGCAGACAAACACAACCTGTTCCCAGATGAAGAAGGCTACGAGCAGGCATTTCTGCAGCCCCGCTTCCCTGCACCTAAAAAATCTGCCTCGCATTGATTCAGCCCTGCAGGTGGCCCTCAAATTGGGCTGCCTGTCTCCTCTTAAGACGAGTAGTACCCGTCGCAGGGGCCATCGTCTCGACTCAGCTCATCCATGCGCTCTTCAAAATTTCGCGGCCCAGTCAGCCACATTGAATCGGCTGAAGCTCTCGATTCGTACTGCCAGTGCTCCTGCCCTTCGAAATGCACGTCCGTGGTTACGATTACCGGTAGTTCTGTGCTCGATGCGTTAGGTGGCTCCGGAATATCGGGCTTACCGCCTACGTACCAATCCCAGGCAGCTTTTGCGGTTTCAAAAAGGGGGCGGAAGGCATAGCAAACGGTGCAGTCATAAATGAGGTAAAGCTTACGGCCATCCTCAAATTCAACCATTGCCAATGATCTCGACATTTCATTCCGACTCGATATAAGGGGCGGTTGCAGGAGCTGAGTGCAACACGGTCATTGAATTGAAGCTGGAGCATCATGCCGCATAGCCATGGCCTTCTGCATCACCTCACCCATAACTTCG
>NZ_JBUZVP010000050.1:0-25541 GCF_055409485.1 Pseudomonas sp. A125 | reverse complement strand
GATTTTGAATTCTTCGGGATATCGCTGGTTGCTCATGGCACCTCCTAATGGGCCTCATTTTAAGGCTTGGAGGTGTCTACGAAACTAGGGGCGATTCAGATGTCCCACGACTTACCTCAGGCTTTTTCTCTCTCGGCGAGGGCATTGACATTGGCCCTGCAGGCCTTGCTGCACTTATGTTTTGGATTAACAAAGTAGAAAGGTACAAAACCCCATACATCTGCAGCCTCGTTCTAGCTATGGTTCAGGACATGATTAATGCCTGTGATCTCTAACATTACTGTTCGAGAGCTGAATATGGGGGCGAACCACAAGCAGGTGCTCCAAAGCGGACTGTTCGGTTGGTGGGTGGGCTCATCTCACCTGGACAGATCCAAGATAATGGACCGGGCGTAAATCGCCGCACCCTCACAGCGGGAATGGAAACTATCGTAATTGTTAGCTTCTGGCACACATCAGTCGCCTGCAAAATAGGCACATCAGCTATGGAGTGCTCGCAATGTCCGTCTACCTTTGGCCCCTCGTAACCCTTCCGGCAGTCATCACCGAACCAGGTGCGTACATCACTCGGGGCGGCGAACGCGTCACGGTAGTTCGTGCAACCCAGCGCCACAGCTTCGACTGCAACGGCTTCTATGGTGAGGATAGTGCGGCGATCGCTGAAAGCTGGCATCGCAGCGGGCGCCTCTATTCGAATGTCGAATGCATAAACGACATCATTCGGCGGGTGTGAACCAAAAAGAAACCAGTCAAACAGCCTACAAGGAAAAGGAATGGCCACCCTGACATTTTGTGACTTCGATGAGGCCCTTGAGGCCGTAGAGAGCGCACCAACAGAGGAGGCTCTTTCCGCACTAATCGACACCATCAACCAGCTGTTTGAAAGCGACTGCCTCGAGGTCACACCTCGTGACTGGGCACACCTCGCATCTGCAACTATGTTCCGCACCACACAACTTCGGGATACGGCGCCGCAGTAACCAGCCGCTGCGCTCCCTTAACTCAAAGCCCTGTCAGTCGGGGCTTTGTCATTTCAGCGTCCCCCCCCTCATCCGCTTAGTTCTACACCCTCACGACGGGCCCCGATTTTATTTGGTAGCCGCTTCTGGCACGCGCCGATCACCCTCAATATTTGCTTTATCAAGAGGTAACCAACCCTCGCCAAAACGTAAAGGCTTGAACATGATTTCCACCAATGACCGCACCAAAGATCTCGAAGACGTCGCAGTTTTGAATCATGCCCTCATTCGCTACGTTGAAGCGAACGAGGAGCGCACTGACGAATCGCTGGTGTGTGTCGGCTATGCACGCATCCTCACCCTCGCCGACCAGGCCGCAACCGAGATCGCCCTCCAGAGCACAGATGAAGGTGAGGACTGGGATGGCACGGCTTGGTTTGGCCGTATTGATGCCATCGATTCAGGGAGCCTAGCAGCAGCCCTGCTGGGCCACGGTGCTGACGTTAGGTCAGTTGTCAGTGAGTGGCTCTTGTCCATCGAATAACCCACACACAGGTGGCCATCATGATGATTGGTCATCGCATAGCAGCCGCGGACTGGACAGATCATGGCCAACAATATGCAAAAATGCTGGGAGTGGCTGCATGAGCGCAGTCGATTCGCTTCCGTTCAAATCGACTTCAACCGCCACACCTACAAACAACACCGTGCCGTTTGGCACGTGGAAGGCTTCGGCTGGTGCGAAGCGAAGGGCCAAAGCTTTGAAGAGGCGGTAATGAACGCTATCAACACTCGCTTTGATACAGAAACTCTGGAATATTTCCCGGCTGAATAACAGGCCAGCCGCAGCAGCCCCTACCTGGCACCTCTGTGACGGTGTCAACCCTCCCATCAACTTCATCGCAGGTGCTTTTTGACAACGATCACATGGGATCTGAAAACCCTCAGCGCCGACACTCTGGTGAGTGACAGCGCAGCGATGGTGCAGACCGGCTTCATCGCCCAACGGGATTGGTCACTGAAATCCAAGCTTTGGGTCCCAGTTAAACCCCTCACGTTTGAGCACTCGCCTATCGTCGCCGTGGGCGCATCCGGAAACGTTCTAGTAAGCAACCTGATTGTTGACTACCTGCTTGACCGGAACCTGCCTGCTGGTATCACTAGGCCTTCAACTCCGCTGGAGGCCGATCTCGCGGCCCACGCAACGGCGATTCTTGGAATCCATAATCAGGACGCATCGTTTCTAATCCTGACTGAAAGTCACTGCTGGCGCCTCAAGGTGTTTCCCGGAAAACCCGTCGACATCAGCGACGTCACTGCCCACCCGACTGCGATCGGTGCAGGTGCCCAAGTTGCGCAGCCGTGCCTGGACGCAGGCCAAAACGGGATCAAGAGCATTATTGAAGCGGCTCGGCACACAGATTCGGAAACCAATTTCTCCATCGACTATGTTGATCGGACGTCCAGTCCCACAATAAAACGGGCGCGGCAGTCATGCACAACCCTCAGAGACCCACAGCGTCTGAATCGGGTGATTACTCGATCCATCGCACTCATCGGTGGGGGGCTCACCGCAGTGGGTGGCATTGCCTTCCAGACTGGCGGGTTTACAGGGGGCGCTCAGATGCTGTTAGTCGCGCTCAGCATGGCTGGGATCGTGGCCACAGTATCCTCGATACTCACATCTCTCTGGGACACCAAAGGAGCCAAATATCACCTGGTGCCTATTGGGGTGATGGCGTTACTGCTAGTTTGGAGTGTGAGTCAGAGCTTTCTTGAGGCACACCGGTTGACACCCCTAATCCTGCTCTACTTCCTCACAGTTTTCGCTCTGATTATGCTGCGGATAAAGTGGCCTTGGGTAAGCCGCCCGCGAAATGCGGTACATCTAGGGGCCAGCTTAACGCTGGGTAGCTTGCTCGCCGCGCTGACACTCTTTTCTCAAGCCCCCTACGACTGGCCCTTGCTTATTGCAGGCACGATCGGCGTTAGTCTTGGGTACACGGCAACTCTGCTGACGGTCAACTACATGATCCGAAACTTCTCCCGCCACCAGGTAATCATTGAGCGAATTCAAGAGAGTCAGAATCCTTAGTCAGGAATTTAATACCCCCGCTCAGGCAAGATCCTCGGACGTGCACAGCACAAGGGCTATTCGAGCAAATGAATTCAGGAAAGATATTGGCTGTGGGATGTTTCGGCGTGATTCTGATTGCCCTCGGCTTTGATATTGCAGTCACCCGCCCCTTCGCAACGATGTATTTCGTCGGTTCAAACCCCGCCTGGGGCTTTGGTCCGAGGGAGCTTGCACACTGCGTGGGGTTCGCAGGCTGCACCCTGGTAGGGTGGGCTTTGATCCGGTCGTTTTCCACGCAACGAGGCCGTCGCGCCAACCTTATGGTCGCATTGGCGGGCCTGTGTGGATTTCCTCTGTTCCTGTCATGGCCCACTTGGATGCCTTTCCAGATGGAGCATGGCTTGCGAAAGTTCATCTGCACCATCGTCATCCCTTTCTACCTCATAGGCTCAGTCATGTTGCGGCAGTATGTGAGGGACTGGCCTTCACTTACCCGGCCGACGCAAGCGGCGCTCATGAGTGCAGGAATGATGTGGATTTGGTCACTCACATGGGAGGTGGGGATCCAGCCTCACGAATATGTTTATGAAGGTCCTCCTCGGGGATACATCCAGTGGGCACAGCTGCTTTCCGACTTCGTAGGCATATGGGTCCCAGCATTGGGGTTGATTGGCCTGCGCCACCACATAGCAAACGACACCCCATCTGCGGTTTCGAAGAGCGCAGCCTTGTAGATTCCCTAGCGATCCAGAAGTGGTGCCTGCTTCTGGCACACGCAAAGGCCACCCATGATTGCTCCATTGAACAACTCAAGTCTCTGGAGACAAATTATGAACGCAGCATTCCGTGAAGCCCTCGCCGCCCGCTTCCTGTGGACGGACTACCTCGTTCTCGAAGCCATTGGAGCATCGGAACCTCAGGTCGATACCGCGTACCAGGCCGCTTGCAACGCAGTAGATGAGCTCGCTTCGAACGACGTGCTTTCCCACCGCCACTACGGCCCTGTTGCCCCTCTCCTGCTGCAGGATGTTCCCTTGCTGGAGGACCATTACAATCTCGCGTACGAGATGTATTCAGAGCTCTACTACAAGAACTATCACGACGGATCTATCGAGGTGATGCAGTCGCACTGGCTACCACCAGTCAAACCGCTGGACCTTCCCTATTCCCAATGGATGGCCGCAGTTACTCGCGCGATTGCCGATCTGATGCAAATGACCTGTGCCGAAGCCGCGGTTGCTACGTATTCCTTTGATGAGGACTTTTTCCATTCATGGAGAAACCAGGACCTGCCAGCTGTTGCAGCTGAAAAGATCCATGAGTCTTACAAGCGCCATATCGGTGGGCTGGGTGAAATCGAGCTCGAAGAGTTCATGCATGAAGTTGCCCGGGATCTTGAAGATGTCCGCCAGCAAGAAGACCACCACTTACGTTGCGATTGCACCGACCATTCTTAAGTCAGAGTCGCCGGCTAACTCCGATTCAATTCCTATGTGAGCGGCTGAATAGCTGGGGGCGGACTTAGGAAGGAAAACGGACATCCAGCAGCAGGAAATGTCCGTTCCCGCCACATCCCCAGTCAGGCACGTCGCGCAACCCCTGTGAAAGTATAGAAAAGCCGTTATCCTAGCCACGATCCGAATCCCGCTGCTGGTTACCAATGTCCAAGAATCGTGGCAACGAATACCGCTACCAGATCCTGAGGTCTGAAGCACGCAAGGCAGCCCAGGCGCTGGCGCACTCAAACGAGAACCTTAAGGCCCGGGGAATAGACACTACTCAAATCCGCTTCGATAGCATCACGCCAGTGGAGATCGAAGCCTCGGATCTTTGGGGTGATGAGGCTACCCTCTATCCTTGGTACGATGTGCATCATTGGAAGCAGGACGACACGCGCGGCTTCGATCTTTCGCTATGGTTTGGTCAGGAGCTCTGTGGGCTCTGCTACGCCACACCTAGAAAGAGCAAGATCTGCATCAAGATCGTGATTCTCGAGGGCAAGCCAGACAAGTCGCACCCCCTACGAGGTGCCGTGGCTGCGCTGGCGCTGACCGCAATCGAGAACTACGCCCTTATGATCGGTTGTACGGAGATCGAGGTCCAGGAGCCTGCAGCAGGTGCTATCCCGGTCTATGAGAGCCTGGGGTTCGCCTTCGATCCGACGGACCGGCTTGTCATCTCTATTGAGCAGTAATACTATCCACCTAAATCCCGATACCCGAGAGGTGTCTATGCAGAAGCCAAAGCACGAACCGAAACCAATGATGGCAGCACGCTTCCAAGCAGAAGCTCGTGCGGTCCTTGCTAATCGTTCCGTGAAAGCCAGCCGTTTTCTGGACGTAGCAATGTCCAAAGGCCGTGATTTCGAGCCCGTTGGCCGCCTCGCTGGCTGACAAGCATCATTGATTTCCAAAGAGCTGCCCTGACGGGCGGCTTTTTTTGTGCCTGCAATTCACAATACCCCCGGCCGGGTTCGTGGATCCTCCATAAGCATGCTTCTGGCACGCTTGCGAACGCCTCAATATTGCCCTCATTAACTTCCAAGAGTGTGGAGAGATCATGAGCAAGGCTGAAGAAAGAACAATGAAATCACTGCGAAACTGGTGGGCTCAGGGCAAGGCGACGGCCAAGCAGGTCCGCCAGTGCATGGACCTGGAACAAAAGGCTCGGGTTGAGCAGCTGAAATCCCCACTCTGAATCCCAACCAACTGGCTGTACTGGCCGGCCCCGGCTATTCAAGGTAGGAATTATGAGTAAGTTAGCAGCGCTTTTGGGCCCCGCGGACGAGAAGACGCCGTATCAGCGTGGACGTGAAGCAGGCCAGAAGGGAGACCCGGGGCCAGCCTTCCCCAATCCGGATTCGACCTGGGAAGACCGATTGTACGCCCGCGGTTGGTCACGAGGCGCAGATGATCGGGCTGGCCAACGGAGTTAGTTGCCGTCCAACAAAAAAGGGGCCCATGCGGCTCTTTTTTCGTAAAGAGGGTTCTGGCACAGGGTAAGTGGCAACAAGATGGCCATATCAAATTCATCTCATGCAAGGAATTCAATATGGCTACCGCCCACACCATCACACTCGCTTCGGGACTGGCGGTGCCTGTCGTGCAGTACAACTCGACCATCAACGGTAAAGGGTTCTACGTCAGCTTCAACGACCACGACATGTGGATCTATGGCTGCGACACCACTGCGCTAGTGCGTGATCAAATGGATGGGTTCTACATCCTCAATGGTGATCACCGTGCAGCCTACGCATCGCTTATCTCGCAAGGCTTTGAAGCGTGCATGGATTACTTCAAATCCAACATCGGGATCGCAAACAAACGTAGCGACCTTCCGCCGCAAGCCGCCTGAGCCTGATCACCCCACCCTCACGCCCGGGCTCGCCTGGGTCTCAAGGATTCAAATCATGAACCCTGGTCAGACCATGAGTATTCAATCTCTCAAAAGCAACTTGATCGGTGTTATGCCGGTCCTCGATGCGAACCTAGCCGCTGCGCACAGTGAGTACATGGCCGGCGACATACCTGCCGGTGCTTTTCACTATGTACGTTCACGTCATCTGACTGCCTGCGCAGTAGTCTCCCGCGATGACCTTGAGGCCGTAGACGCTTACAAGGCATGCGCGTTCTTAGCGATAGATCTGCGCAATGGAATCAAGGAGCTGACCGAGAGTGTGAAGGACCAGGTAGATGCTTGGTGGCAGTGTTATCGAGATGCGGGTTTTACGGAGCTTCACCCGTTTTTTGAAGCACCTATGCTGCCTTCTACGCCTATCAATTGAGCCATCTCATCAAATTCCAACCCGGTGCCAATGAGACCCGGGTTGAGTTCTTTGAAATCAGTTAGGTCTGAGTGCCGGCACCAACCTGACCAAGTCCAGCCTCCCCATCAACCTCGCGTAATCCTCTGACCACTGGCAGTAGTTCTGTGCGTCACCGTCACCCTCCCCTATCAGCACCAACTGGTGATACACAAGCCCGGTCATCATCGGCATGTGCCGGACTACTGGAGTGTGCTGCTTGCCGGAAAAATAGACCGACTCAGCAAAACTCAGAAGCTCAGATGGGTTTTGGCTTTTGCGATGCTGAGAAGGAAGGATAGTGGTGTCAATGACACACCCATTTTCCAAGGTGATCCAGGCATGAGCATTTATCGGCCGGCCTACAGGACGCCCATCCTGAAAGTCCAACCCATAGCCCCCGGCGACGTCGCGCTGCAGCTGCTCTAGGTCAAGGCCCACATAGAGGCCATCAACCAGCTCGATGTCTCCAACAGTGACGGTATGCCGGACACCCAACTCAAGCAGGATGTATGACAGCTCACGGGCGACTCTGAAGCATTTCCCTGGCAGCACGTCGGTATGCGGGAGAAACTCCGAGAAGTCACGAGCGATCGCATCAACAATCTGAGGTATGTCGATCTTCAACCCTGGAGTGATCCTCAGCGGGTAGTTCGACAATCCACCTGCAATCGCATCGGTCCGCACCATGGCTACCTTGAAAGCGTCTATGTACTCGTGCATTGGTACTTGCTCCGGCGAATCAGTGTCAATGGGCGATGACGATACAGATCGACCAAGGATCAAGCGACCCCAGCACACCATTCCCTGGGCTGGATAACGACCGCATTGGTACCCCACCTGAGGTATTGGAGGTTCGATTAGGCGTGCATTCCAAACGTTGGGGCGGCAGCCTTATTTTCCCCTTGGGAGGTTCTGGCACACTTAGTACGCCCTGATGATGGTTCCACTGTCCAAACAGACTCGGAGCCTCAACCATGAACCCAGCATTTCAAGAAGCCCTCGCCGCCCGCTTGCTCTGGATCAATGTCGCTGCTTTTGCTGGCATCGAAGGGTGCGAGGCTCAAACCGAAGCCGCCTTGGAGGTTGCCTACAACGCGGTGCACGATCTTGCGTCGAATGATGTTCTGACCTACCGCCACTATGGCCCCTGCGTGCCAGTCTTGCTTCAAGACATCCCTGAGCTGGCAGACCAATACAGCCTTGCTCACGAGCTCTATACAGAACTGCATGAAACCAACGTTAAGAGCGGATCGATTGGCAGGCTCTCAGCCAGTTGGTTGCAACCTGAGCCACATGAACACTTCTCTTACACAAGCTGGCTTGCTGCGGTCGATATGGCTATCGCTCAACTCATGGACGCTCGTGTCGGTACGGTTGCACACATTCGCCAAGGGCATTACCGCACAGTGATGCACCAATGGTCACATGGAGAGTCGCCGGTCGACACGGCAGAGGAATGCATTGATGCCTACGAGTGCAACCAGGAAATGTTGGAGGAGGAAGCCCACCGCGCGTACTGCCAGGACATTCACGACACCTATGCGTCGATTGAAGCAGATCTCTGGGCGGGATGGCGTGAGGAGTGTGAAGACCTGGGGCTTGCGGCCTAACACCGGTGGCTAGCGATTCAGTTCGTCAGACCCAATTTGCGAAACCGAATACCCAGTTCTCAGCTCATAGCTCATAGCTCATAGCTCATAGCTCATAGCTGGGATTCGGGCCATGCCAATCCGTCATTTTCAACGAGATGGGGGCTTCTGGCACACCGAATCCTCTACGAATATGAGGCCAATCAAATGCGACCCTTCAGAAAGGAAATATCCATGAGCGCCCACATCCCGGACTATCGCCCATCCGTTGGCCAGACTTTGTTTATGGGATACATGAACGACCAGCCCTACCTTGTGTCTGTAACCGGCTACCACCAAGACGCCCGCTTTACGAAAGAGCAGATCGAATTCACTGTCTGCAAAGACGGCAAGGCGCACAGCTCGAGCATCGATCTCTTCAAGTTCTACCCGGACGCCCCGATCGATAGTCAATTCGTCTTCTGCGTGGTGCAGACGTCATTCGATGGGCGGGAGCTTCTTGAGGTAGAAGAAGCCTACTTCTTCGATGCGACAACCGCGTTTGCGCACAAGACCAGCCTGGAATCTGGCGTGATCAAATCCCGACTGGATCTGCATGACAAAGACCGGACCTTCCGCGTACAGGTTGAGATGGTGTAAGCCTGGCTACCACCGACATACTGGCCCCACAAAAGTACGGACACTGGTTGTCCCTGAATACGGATTACAGCAATGGCACGTCAGATCAGCGAATTCGAGCAGCAACTGAATAAACTCATCAATCCACTGCGCACCGCACGCTGGTCAGCGGACTACCGCTGGGATGGCTTGGAGCGCGCATTGAGTGGTCTCGGTGAAGATTATGGTGGATTGGAGATGATCCCGGACTTCCAGCGCGGGCATGTTTGGACACACGATCAGCAAGCCCACTACATCGAAAACTGTCTGCGCGGCGTTGTACCTGTCAGCGGTTTGCTGATCCAGTTCAATAGCGCTAGCTGGAACGAAATCGCCAAAGCAGATACCGATCTCCCGCCTGGACTGCAATGCGTTGACGGACTGCAACGCTTTACTGCAATCACCGAGTTCGTCAAAGGCAACGTGAAGCCATTCGGGTTCACTGCTAAGGAGTTGATGGGCACGGCGTACAGCGCACGGAAGTTCTACGTGAAGGTCGCTGTCTATGACTTCACCAGCCGCGAGCAACTGCTAACGCAATACCTCGACTTGAACGCGGGCGGCACGCCGCATAGCGCCAAAGAAATTCAGCGCGTGCGTGAGCTGCTGGAACAAGCCAAGAAAGTCGTCGACCCCAACTAACCGGGCGAACCCTAAACCTGGAACGATGGAAATGTCGGCGATGTTTCGGCTTCTGGCACACCGCCAATCAAGGCAGCATAGAGGTATTGATTCCAGCCGAGGACACCGAAATGACCGCCCACGCTCCCATCCTGCCCGACCAGTCCCAAGCACTTTCGGGTTTCGTACGAATCTATCTTGAGGAACTGGACGGTCCAGCCCTGGACTGGGCGGTTGGTCAAGCGGCCGGGATCAAGGTTCAGATAGAGTGCCCCCAATACCAGAACCTCACACGAGCCTATCGCGTTACCTCGCGGGGCTTGAGCCTGTTCAAGCCGAGCGCAGACTGGGCTCATGCCGGCCCGTTGCTGCGCGAATACCAGGTGGCGCTCAATCCAGAGGCTCACTACGGGGCCGAAGGCACTGAGAACTCCGAGCGCTGGATTGCAAACATCTACTACAGCGGCGGCGAACAATACACCACTGAGCCTGCGCGCAATGAACTCGTAGCGCTTTGCCGTGCCGTCGTTGTCACAAAGTTCGGGGACTGGGTCAGTGTGCCAGTTGAATTGAGTGTGGCACCGGAAGCGGCGTACCCAAGCACAGACGTTGTCATGCCATAAGGCATATACCCATAAAAACCCGCAAGGGGGTTTTCAATGAGGACCCGTTGTTCTGAGGTAAATTGATAGCTTGTCCTGGGCAATATCTGGAAGAGACATGACTGAATATTCACCTACGCTTGGTACCCCGAAGCCTCCTCCACGACGCCAGCTCATCGTGGCAGCCTTCACTGGCTTTAACATGTATTTGATCGGAGGCATGGTTACTCTCGTGCATGTCCTGCCAGAAACAATTGGTCAATATCTCCTGGGGATGACCCTGCTCGTATGGGTTTTCCAATGCTCGGGCGGGCTTGTTTATGAGCTGTACTACCGCAAAGCAGCAGATCGAGCCTTTTGTGCCGCGCTGGTAGTCGTTTATGGGCTGGGCTACGTCTTGTGCATTCAGGGATCGAATCCCCAGCTCCCCACCCCGCCTCAGGGCATTTCTACTAACTTTGTGATCAGCGCACTTATCATCGTTGCACTAGGTGCGATCGCTTCGTTCCTTACTCGATGGACAGTGTGGGGAGACTTTCGCCTCCGACTCATGGGGCTTTAACACACAGAGTCCTTCACAAGGCCCGGCATATGCCGGGCTTTTTGTTGTCCGGCACGAGCAGGTGCATTCGACTCCTCAGAGCAGGTTCCAAGTAGTGCTGTTGAACCCGAACGTCGCTGCTTGGGCGGTTCTGGCACACGCAAAGCACCCTGATACTGACCCTATCGAAACACAGGTTCTAAACACATTCAGGAGTATCAAACATGAGTTCAACCGTTACCACCGGCAAACTGATTGGCGCATTCCGCGGTCAAGACGGCCAGCCTTGCTATGTCATGTTTGAGCAAACCTACGAATCGAACTGCTACCCCCACACCCCTCGCTGGAGCGCCCGGGCAATTGGATCGTCATCGCAGATGATTCGCGCGATCTTTCGTTCTGCCTCGGCCTGCGAAGGCCAATCGCTGGTAGGTGCTGGCGGACGGACAATCACGCCTGAGAGCTATATCGCGGGCTGGCTAGCAGAGATGGCCAACCCTGTCGCGATGGCCAACCTGGACATCATCCTTAAAGCTGGAAAAGAGTGGAATTCTCCGCTGACCATGAGCGCGTTCAACGACTCCAAGCCCGCGATGCAAGCACAGGGCTATGGGACACAGGTCGCGGCGCTTGAGGCCGGCGAATCCGTAGAGCTTTCCCTGTACGCGGACAGCAACCTCTTGGGCACCTTGTATGACGGCATGACTCTAGGCGCACACCGGGTTATTCAGAGCTACAACATCCCACTGAGCAACCCGCGTGACGAAAGCCTGGGCTACAAGCCTCAGAAGGCCAAGGCATACGACGTTACATCGCCGCGCTGCATGCAGGTCCGGGACAATGACAACGTCCTGATGATGGGCAGTGACGGACAGTGGCGCTGTGAGGGCTGGGCATACAGCATCGTTGCCCAGTTCGTAGCCTCGCTTTGGGAAGCAGAGGTTAAGGAGCCAGGCAGCTACCGCAAACGCATTCAGGCACTCCGAGCCTCGGTGGAAAACGCAGAGCCGATGCCTGCCACCGGCGTAAGGGTTATCGTCGACACGACCGTGAAGGTCGAAGACTACAAGCAGCGGACCATTGAGCGCTTGTTGGCGAAGGTTGAACACAGCTCTGTTGGTAAAGAAATCCACTTCGCTATGCCGCAAGGTCAGGACGAGATCTACTCCCTCACCCAGTTCCCTGCCGCAAACACGACTTGGGTCATCGACGCCAAGCCCGCGGCAAAGCCTACCCCGCAGCAAGCACCCATGGAGCAATTGAGTTTCCTGGCAGGCTGAATTCAGGTCGATCGTGCGGTGGCCAGTTACAATGCCGATCATGGCCACCGCGCATAAACTTCGGAGTGTATTCGTGAACAATCCCGCAACCACTGAACGCCCAGGTTTGAAGCTCCTCGCAATCGAAGCCAGGCCCGAGTCATTCGCTTTCCACTACAGCCGCGACGGCCGTGAGTGGGCGGTTGAACTGGGTGCGGTAGCGAGCGAGAAACTGCAAGACCTGATCAACGGCGCGTCCGACCTGGATCAAGCAACGCTCAGCGAGCTCCGCAAGTTTGGCCTCGTGGTGTTGAATCCGGATGGCGGAATTAAATACCCGGTCTCAGTGACCGAGATCGGATTCAGAACTGCCAAAGGTCTGGCCGAAATTCAAACCGCGCCAGCGGTGCCAGGCCGGATGCTCATCACAGACCCTGAGTGAGTTTATGATTACGACACAGCAACGCGAATACACCGTGGCCATGGCTTCATCCGGCAATAGCTATCTGATTCACCGTTTCTTCCACGAGGTGCTTTCAGGCGGGACGGGACAGGAATCGCATATTTACAGCTCAAAGTGCGGCAGCGTAGCTGTTCCAGGGATAGATCGGGATCCTGAGTTGGTAAAAACGTCAAAGCGCTGCAAGCGTTGCTTCAAATGAGTGAGCCCGGCACTGTCCGGGCTTTTTGTGACCTGCACTTGGACTCGCCTTTAAATCCTCAGTGAGGAATTCGCCCTAAGCTGAGGGATTGGTAGAGACGGGCGAGTTTATTCAGGCCCACCCCAGACTCAGGGATGTTCGGGGGAACTCAAGCTTGCGAATACTCAGATGAAGATTAGATAAATGCCGTTGGGCACGACTGTTCAATTGGATGCTGGACGGGACTTTTCCCGGGCGTTTGAAACTCATCACCGGCCAACACTCTCTCGCAAAGCTGCTTCACAAATGCAATATGAGCTGCTTGTTTGGCCCCTTTCTCCGTCGAGTCTTTGACTCTGACCCTTACAGACCCATGCAGAAAAGCGGCCTGCATGAATATCGAATGGGTATAGACATTTTTTATCAGGCAGCGGCGCTTGATTTCAGTAAGAAAGGTGATCGCATCTGGAGCGCGGGGTAACGTGTTGATGACGTGGGAGCAGACCTCCGCATGGGTTGCTAGATCCGGCACCACATCTGCGATGTAATCCAAAGCTACTGAACTGCGCGTCATCAAGGCATGACGCAAAGCGGTTTCACTCACAATCTCACATGATTCAAAGTCGAAGACCTCAGCATTGGTCGGAGCTATACGGCCACTACGATTCCCGCGCCTGGTGTTTGAAGCCGAGCCTTCTGGTGAACCATCAAGCCCGATTTCGTACATGGATCTACTTTCTAAAAGATTGCTCACTCAAATCTACCTTCTGAATCGAACAGCCTTGTAGCACGGCGTTTTTGACCCAGGCAATCCAATAACTGCAAGGATAAATCCGAGCCCAACAATTTAGTTCATTTGCGGTGAAAGCCTGAGGTTCTGCCACAACGAAAATGGCATCAGCATGTGATCATCTAGTCCAATGACTCATGAGTACAACCAATGAAATCCACCCTGACTTCGGCCGCAGGCCTGCGCTTCGTCAAGTTCGACATCGAGCGCTGCATTCGTATCGTGACTGAGGACGGCGAACATTGCCTGCCGATTGACCCTCGGCAGTGTGAAGACATTCTAGCGCCGATTGCCCTGGATGGATCGTTGAGCATCGGAGACCACCAGCGTTTGAATCTCATCACCATTGAAATTGGTGGCGCTTCCTACGCGGCTATGGACACCATCGATGGGAGCTCTACCAGCGGGCTGCCAATGCAGAATCCGACGATTACTCGCACATCTTCTCAGAAGGTTCGTATGGAGGCGTCGTGTGGCGCGTTGTGGGCTACCTCTCCAACCGTCCTGGCGATGCCTTGCAGCTGAACAGCGGTAATGACGAAGCAGGCGTGCGGGCAGCCCTGGGCGCTTTCCAGTCGCTTCTTTCGCCAGCACCTGCACCCTCCCCAACTCGTGTGGTAGTGGAACTCTCCGATGGCGGCTTGGTGGGCATACATAGCCAACAACCTGTCGAGGCCATCGTTGTGTGCTTCGACCACGAGGATGAAAGCAATGGAAGTGTCAGCGAACAGGCACAGTGGTTCAAGGACAATGCCGGCAAGACTGCGGCGATCTGGCATCACCGCGACAATGCAACAGAGGAGATGCAGGCCTTCTTCGCCAAGGCAGCAGAGCGCTCCACCGCCCCAAGTTGAAACTCTGACCGCTGGCCCACCAGCGCCGGTATTCGGCAACTATTGTTATCGTCGAATTCCGAGATGTCGAGCGCGGTACCGGGCTAGAATCCACTTAACGCGTACTGAGGAGAACCCAATGCAAATTCAACCCGAAACAACGTATCGGTTCACTAAGAGCGGCAACCTTGTCCGCACCAAATCACCCACTGACTACGGCGGACGTGGCAACTGGGTTGTTGCCCGCATCGACACCGGAAAAGAAATGATTGTGCCGGGACGTGCTCTGATCGATCCCGACCATCCGGATTGGTCTTAGGGAGCGCTGGAAATACAGAGTGTGCCGTAGGTTCTGGCACACTCAGAGCGACCTCACAATGTGTCCATCATCCAGCGGACACCATCGAGGTCATCATGCAAGGTAACATCAGCTACCGCCCTTCCCCTTTCCCAATTGCCACTAAAGCCACCAACGGTTTCCGAACGCTGGCTGAACTCTGCACCTTGTGGAATGTGCTCAGCGCCGTATGCCTGACTGATGATGGTGCTGAACTGGACAATTCCTTTCTGCACTTCGACAAGGGAGACGACGTCGCCGATGTCTGGCACTGGTTTGAGCAGCAGAACCCCTTGTTCGTAGCAGCGAGTGCTGGGCAGCACATCGGCGATGACCATCCATTCCGCACCTTGGGATTGGTCGAACAGGCCCTGGCCCACGTCGCAAGCATTCACCCTTCCGTCACGCAAGTCGTCTACGGCGATGATCTGCGCTGGCGCTACTCGGCGAGCGGGGGCGCACCGGTAGCTTTCAATCGCACTGAAAACATCAGCCTTCTCGAAGACGCTGCTGATGAAGCATTCGACCGTGCACTGCAGAACGTGGTCCTCACCTTGGGCAAGGTTAGCAGTAGCTGACTGCCGGCACCTCCTCGCGGTGTACGTGCTTCTGGCACATGATAGTTGCCCTCACGATGAGAACTCATAACCGAGCTCACAAGAGGGCCACTAGATGAACACCCCACGAACTATTCCCGCAGCGGGTCTGCGATTCACGAAGTTCGCCATGGAGCGTTGCCTGCACGTTATCTACGACAGCGGCGAGCACTACATGCCCTTGGACGCCCGCCAGCGCGAAGAGATCCTTGCCCTGGTTGCCAATGCGACCAGGCTGACTGATGAAGACGCCGCCCGCCTGGCGCTCATTCACTGCGAACTTAACGAGACCATCAGTATCGTGCTGGATACCCTGGACAGCCCCCTGTACGCGCTGGCCAGCGACCCCAACGATCTTGAGCACATGCTATCAACTGGTCATTACGCCGGTGTCGTATGGCGCGTGGTGGGCTTCCTGTCTGATACCCCGGACGAAGCCATTCAACTCAACGTCGGGACCTGTGAGGCGAGCGTGCGTCAGGTGCTGGAAGCATTCGAATCCTTGGTTGAGGCAGCAACTGCCCCAGTCCGCCTTGTGGCAGATGTCACTGGTGGCGCACTGCACGGCATCTATGCCGAGCGACCGGCGGAAGTGGCATTCATCAGCCATCACCGTGACGACCTGGACGAGGAGCAGGTCCGGGAAGGCTACACCGCCACCAATGGCCAGCCAGTGGCTATGTGGCTGCAAGACTCTACTGGCGGCGAGAAAATCGTGGTTGACCACTACTTCACCGAGCTCAAGAAATCCGCGCAACGGAGCGCGGCGGCTTAAACTGGGCATTCGTCGCGCCGGCGTCATGCTGGCTATCTCCGGTGCCGCTGGATCAACTGGATGCAGTGGCACCCAATTCTGAATTATGAGGGGGCATCTTGGCTGGGGAAATTTCTGTAACGTTCGGCTTCTACTTCTGCGTAGAGCCACAAACGGTTGAGGGCAAGCAAACTTCCAGCCTTTACGACCTGGTCGAACCAATTGATGAGACGTTGGCTGGACGCTTCTTTCAAGCGGAAGATGAAAATACGAGTCGTTATGCATACGGTTGTGCCAGCGGGTGGTTCGGGCAGGAGATGACAGGCACAGGTAATCTGCCTGCCGGGGACCGCTGGGCAGACTTCAAAGTCCGCAACGGGGATTTCGAAGCGCTCAAGAAGGAGTACCAGCGCTTCATTGAAGACGACAACGTTATTCAATTGAAAGCGTTGATGGATGAGCACTATGGACCGGACTCCTACGAGATCCGCCTGGGATCATTTGCCGGTCAATCGTTCTAAGCCACTTCCTCACTTGATATGCACCCCGGGCTGGTATGGCCGGGGCTCTGTCGCCGGCTATCCAATCCCAGGGTTATCACCGATACTCGTGGCCATCTGCCCTACAGCACTTGTAGCGCGCATCTAACGAGTGACGGATCACCCATGACCACGCTGGCCCGGGGGCGCAAAACCACCCCGACTTCCAAAGCCAAGCCAAAGAAACCAACGGGACGGTTGAGCCGCGCCCAATACGCTGGTTACGAGGCATGGCTTCAATTCAAAGTGGCTTACGTTCTCTATCTGGATGAAAGCACCAGTACAGCAGACCACTCAGAATACGCTCAGTGGTTCGACGGGGGCGTACTGGGCTCGCGTGCGTTTCACCACGACGCTCAAACCCTCACCTCGACAATCAACTTCTCCAGCCTCATCACTTCCCGGCCCGACACCGTCATCGAGGAGGATTTATCAACGCTTCCTACGCACCTGTACGCCCTGGACGTTGAAGACATAGCCGACTTTACGGGTGATGACGTCGTGCAGGCCTGGGAGAGCCGTGCCCACTCTTGTGGCTCACAAGAAGCTGCGGCCGAGATGTTTGCCCTCTACAGGGTGTTGATCGGGGACGATGAGTTTTATGCCGGCGCAACCACCTACCTTTACCACCCAGACGTATTGGCCATCTTCACCCCGATCGCCGAGGCAGAAGCGACAATTCAGAAAGTGTTGGTCGATCTGGAAGCGGCACACGTGCAGGGCCCGGTGATCGATACCCTGCCAGAGGCTGTGGAAGTACCACTGCTCAGCCTGGGCGACATTCGAGACCTCAGCACGGAGCAGCTTAAGTCCGCTTGGGCAAACAGGCCGGATAGCTTCGCGTCACTTGAGGCTGCTGCAGAAACACTGGCCATCCTCCGATCGCTCAACTCGGCTCAGCTGGAGAAGTCCAGCTATCGATTGATGATGGATCACGAACTGATACAGGAGCTTGGGGATTCGCTTCCAAGCGAAAGCGAAGCATCTGCGCCGTCGCCATCAGTCGAGCTGGCCATGCTCAAGGTCGACCGGCGAACAGTGCGCACGCAGGTTTCAGTTATTCGCCCAGGGCAAGCCAATTTTCGGGGGACCATGTTTGCCAGGTACGGAGGGGAGTGCTGCATCTCTGGCTGCAGAGTGGATACCCTGCTGGAAGCTGCCCACATCATTCCCTATCGCGGAGATCAAACGGATGATGTAAGAAACGGGCTGCTGTTGCGGGTAGATCTACACCGCCTGTTCGATGCGCACCTGATAACAATCAATCCGGTCACACTCAGGGTAGAGGTAGCCAACTCCGTAGATGATGCTGAGTATCAAGCCTTAAACGGCAAGCGTATGTTCGTGTTCAGCCCGAAACCGAGGATTCTATTCCTGGAAAGCCATTTCCTAAAGTTCGTTGAGAACACCACATTATAACCAGTTGGTAATTTAAGCGCGCGGCGTCATGCGAAAAGTTAATATGTTAAAAAATGTTAGAAATTAACGTAGGTCTTTTGGGATGACATATTAATTGGATCCAGTATTTTCACGGTTCAATCAATTGGATATCTTTCTAATGCGACCTAAGCTAGACCTTGGCCCTGGCCATGCAGAGGTACAGTCAAGGCAACATATCTCCCGGCATGAATCGACTCAAATTAAGAATCAAGCAGGTTTCACGATGCTTGAACTGTCAATTGGCCTAGCAATAATGGCAATTATTGTTATCTACACCACGCCTAACTTGATCGAAGATCTGAATGAGAAACGTGCGAACATCACAGCTCAGGAGACACAAACGCTGATCGATGCAGCCCGCACTTACAGAATTCGAGAAGGGAAATGGCCAGGAAACGCGACTTGCGCAGATGCATTTTTGGTTCTTCAAAATACAGTACCTCCATTTCTCACTGGGGCACCAGATAAAAACAGATTTAACTCTCTGGTTACGCCGTCCTGCACTCAATATACATTCAGCATTGATCAAACCATCATCAAGGACTGGTCAGGAGTTGTTGCCAATCTTTTGCCATCGACAAAGGAGGTCGACACGTCAAAATCGCTCATTCGCACTACAATCGGCATCCCTGGCACCGAGCCTGCCCTTGATTCCAAGCTTTCCAGGATTGCGACTGGAAACGCCGAACTCAACCGTATGAGAACCGAATTACTTCTCGGCGGAAATGATATTTCTGAAGTAAATGAGATAGCTGCTGTATCGGGGGTTTTCAGCGGAAATCTCTCGGTAAAGGATGCGACCCTGTTACATGGGCTGCTGACCGCAGAAGGCGAGTCTCAGTTTATGAAAAAAGCAGTATTCAATGACTCTGTAGTTCTAACAAAGATTGTTACAGCCAAGACACCTTGCCCCGAAAATGGCGCGCTGGCGAGGGATGCTACCGGTATGACCCTATCTTGCCAGAACGGACAATGGGCTGGTAACGGAGGTCTTGAAGGGCCGTACGCTGTGACCGGTTCAAATCTGGGCGCATGGAAAATGTGCACTCTGAACTATGGAAGCGGTAACGCCAAGTCGCTCAGCTACAGTGGCGGAAATTGGTATTATTCCGGGAGCGGCACACAAATAGTCTATTGCTATCGCTAATTGTGTCGGGGTAGATGGTTAGAAACTCAGCTAGGAATTCGACCGTAGTTTCGAACCAGAGGTGGACGAAGGGTAAATGCTCACATGCCCTGCTTGCGTAGGCTCTCCAACTCACGACTGAGCTTGCCATGAGGGAGAGTGCCGAGCGTGAACCGTTGGAGAGCCCGATCTAGACGAGCGATCTCGTTTGTGACCTTAGCGGACGCTGCATTAGCTGCTCTACGCTGGGCAGGCTTCATCTTGACTTGACTCTTTAGCTC
Organism: Pseudomonas sp. A125; assembly: GCF_055409485.1. NCBI lineage: Bacteria > Pseudomonadati > Pseudomonadota > Gammaproteobacteria > Pseudomonadales > Pseudomonadaceae > Pseudomonas > Pseudomonas sp. A125. The sequence goes on along the minus strand of NZ_JBUZVP010000050.1, from coordinate 6,094 downwards.
AGGACGATTGAAACAGAACTGTTAGTACGGCGCATGACTTCGTCCTGTTGCTTCTGCGAGGAGGCCTTAGCTAACTCAACAGGGTCAGCATCGCTGACGATTGAGGCGACGACACCATACTTGCGGCCTTGCTTGCGGAAGAAGTCGAACACCTCCAGTTCCGCAGGCTTAAGCATTGCGAAGTTATGACCATGCAGCGGGAGCGCCTCAGCCAGCTTCGCGATAACAGAATCTGGAATGAGCCCAAGTTTGGCAACCAGCTCTGGTGGAAAAGCGCGTGCATTTTTGGCAGCGGTCGAATTATCCATCGGTCGATTCCTGTAGTTAGGGCTGTATTGGGGAGCGGCCTGGCATGACGTTTGATTTCCCGATGAAGGTCAGGCTATCCCGGTCAATCGGTACTCCAGGCCACTCCCCAATCCAGCCCTTGTTGAGATGGTAATATTTTACTGCGCTTTACACGTGCCACCACCCTGCTCGTGGAGCATTCTTTTCAGTGCTAGCCTGGCGTGTTGGTTTGAGCCTCAATCGAGGCAAGGAATTCGGCAGAAATACTCGGAAGTATCTGGCTATACACAGTCCAGACTGTGTACCCATCCTGCCGTTGGACGCTCAATTTCCAATCCGAACGCAAACTGATCGGAACGAGTTCATTCGTCTTTTTGCGGTCCCCAGTACGCATATTTTTAGCGACCTTGAGGTAAGGTGTTGCATCTGTGCCAACCAGTTCAACAGTCGCTCCGCCATATGTCTGCAAAAACACAACGCCATCATCCTGTACAAGGAAGCGATCCGCTTTCGCGTCAATGCAGAGTTCCAGTGCTGATTTCATACTCTTTACCTATAAATTGAAGTTACTGGCAGGCAATGGAGTTGGTTGAGGCGGTGTATCACCGACGTAGACGAACTCCCGAGCAAGGTGGTCCCAAAGGTAACCGTGCTTGTAGGCCTCAGCACGAACGCTGTCTACCCTGTCGCTCATACAATTCACTGGCTGGCGAATAACCGCCCTGCACTTCACTTTGACCCACTCTGGCAAACTCATACCTCATCCCGCCCATATGTCCATTTTGATGGTGACAGTAAAACTGAGTGCGCCGCGTGCCAGAAGCACCTAATGGTGAAGTGTTCACGATACATCACGGCGTACTCGATAGGCTTTTCGCTTATTCCTCCCATTCGATCACATCCCAGTCGTAACTGATCTCGCAGCCATCGCCAGCGGTACGCCAGGTGCAGTCACCCTCATCTACCCTGGTGAGCTTCTCTTCAACGGTTGCCTTGGTATTCCAGTGGCGAAGCTTGCACAGGACGGTCGTGCCTGGTGCTGGAAGTCGGTCTTTTGCAGTGATCCATGCCATCGGTTGATTCCAGTCAGTTGTGGTTCAGCACCAAGAGGACGGCGCTGATAGAGAAAACACAATACCGCCTAGTCTGGCGTGCCTGAAGCCATAAAGCGGGGCTGAAAATCTGTTCAACCGACATGGATACGCAGGGAGCATCGGAGCGCCTTCAGGCTGACCCCTTAAGGGACAAAGGGCTGACGTTTCGGGATTAGCTAGCTGTTTGAGTGAAGATGCTGTCGTAAATCCCAGCTGTCAGAACCTCTTTCAATCCCTCAGCGAGGGCAGAAAGGGACCCAATTTTGGCCACTTCAGCCACTAGAGCAGAGAAGGTGCCGCCTGAAGGCATGTCCTGGACAACTCTCAACAGAGCAGTGCGCTGAGAATCATTCAGGGCCACACCTGAAACCTTCTCTACCATGCCGGCAGCATATTCAGCATCACCCTGCCCGAACGTTACTCGCTGCACAGGCGCTGCCGAGATCGGCAAGTCACTAGCAGCGATGGCACCACTCTCAATGCCTTCCAGGACATTGACGAATGCCGCGTCTAGACGGCGCTCATCACGAACAAAATCTGCAATCTGGCTGAGCTTCTTTGCGTCCACTGCTGTTACCTCTGATTCAGAAACGAGGGATTTGAATTGGTTCAAGGATATCCCAGCTTACAGAATCGCGCTGCTGGACAATCCGCTGCTGGATCGGGGCCCCGTGGGCTTCTGACACACCTATTGACCACGATAATGGACGCCACAGCAGAAAGGGGCATCAGATGGTCATCAACGAGAAAGAAGTGAAAAAAATCGAGGCTTATGCCTGCCCTCGGGATTTTCGTACTGGCAAGCGGACTCGTATGCGCGACTGGCGTGTAACCGTTCAGTTCGTAGATGGCCACGTATGGAACGACGGTGGCCACGGCACCCGTAAAGCTGCTCTAGCCTATGCCCAACGCTATGCACGCTGAACGCCGCGGCAGCTGCACTGCTCCTTGAGATTGCTCCGCCGTTACCAGTTGCTGGTGGTGATCAAGCCAAGGCATCGGATTCCGCACACCGGTTTTGACTCTGTTCTCTGATGTTCCCGCGTTAGTTTATTAACCATCAAGTTGGGGTCGATGCTTCTGGCACACCAATATGCCCCGCAGTATGAACGTCCCGAATTCGCTCTGGAACATGCCATGCGCCCCATTCATTTGTACGAGAACACTCGGTTGAGTCCCACCGATGAGCACCCTCAACCACCCGGTGAGTTTTCCCCCTGTAACTGTGGACACCCAGGACCACTAGGCCGTGAACGTTGCGGTGCCGATATGGCAGCATTCGCAGTTCGCTGCCCGGGCTGCAACAAATCTGTCCAAGCGTTCACTGAACAAGCTCTGCCCGTGAATTGGAATGCAGTGAGCCGTAAACACGCCCCCGTCCAGCCGGCGGCTTACAAATGAACGCAGCGCCGGCTAAGCGGCGAGAGCGCGCAATCGAATTTACGGGCCAGAAGGTTCGTGCATTCCAGAACGGTGCCAGCAACGTCACTAGACTGATCGTTAAAGGCGCTGCACGACAGTGGCTGATCGACCAATCCCCAGCATGGGTTGCGAGCCACGCTGATGAGCTCTGCCCCTTTGGCCAAGCTGGGGATCTGCTTTGGGTGCGCGAAGCCTGGAGCCAGGACTTCGCTAACCATTACCCTTTCACCACCACTTGGTATCGCGCGGATGACGATCGCAGCTATGAGATAGATGAAAAGGACGGAGTCCGAGGCATCTACAGTCCAGAGCATGATGAGCACGTACCTTTCAGGTGGCGCTCCAGTCGTTGCATGCCGCGGAAAGCAAGCCGACTGACCCTCGAGATAACCGGGCTCAAAATTCAACGCCTACACGACATCAGTGATCAAGAGATCATCGGCGAGGGCGTGCGTCAGGCGCGTGATGGCAGCGGGTGCTGGGTTGGCCGTGAAGGCCCCCGACGGTTAATGACACCATGGCTGACCGCCCGCGAAGCCTTCATCGACCTGTGGGAAGAGAAGCACGGCCCCGGCAGCTGGGAGGCAAACCCCTGGGTTTGGTGCATCGAGTTCAAGAGACACATCAATGGCATCTAACCGACTGCCCTAGCCTCCCCTACAACCCACACTCACGAGGTGCATCATGACTGACATCCAACGCTGGATCACCGTGCCTTTACCGCTCACCGTTGACATGGAAGTGGCATTTGCAGAGGCCTGGTACTCCAAGCGGCGCTGCATTGATGACGTTGAAATGGCTGATGCCTGGGAGGCGGCATGCAATGCTGCACCTGAGTCGCCCCAGGATCCACGCACTGAATCCCTTCAGCGCCAGGTGGCTCGACTTAACGACATGGTTCGCAACACCGGTAAGGCCCGCGAAAAGCTGCAGGCAGCAAACGATGAATTGCTTTCCTTACTACGGGAGTCACTGGCCCGCGACGATGCAGGGATTTACAGTGTGTCCATGACGCCGTCCTACCGAGATCGCGTGCGCCAGGCGCTACACAAACACGAAGTTCGCCGACCGGGCGCAGCTACCCTATTCCAAGAAACGGTTGATCACTTCCAAGAGGCCCTCGAGGCTGAGCGCCCAGGTTCCGAGCAGATCCGGGGCATCCTTAACGACACTATCGCTCGAGCAGAGGCAGAACGTGATGCTGCACTCGCTCAACTTCAGGCCCTTCAGAATGAACCGGTATCGGTGAAGCTGATTGTTGTGCACCGAGGCAATGAAGTTGACGAACCTATGGTGACCTTCAGCCCCGAGTTTGCCCGGCAGTTTGATGCCCTCCCCGCCGGAACAGAGGTATGCCTGTACACCAGTCAGCCGTCGCCTCGTTTCCGCGGTGAGGGCCTGGCTCAGTTGGCGTTTCCGACCATGCTTCGGAAAATGTGGTCCGGTAGTGACGTTCAAGGTTGGCTTAACGAACAAGGGCCGGTCTATGTATGGCCCTCGCTGCAAAGAGCCTCATTCCAATCGCGCGTGGCACCCTGGCTGGTCGAGTGCTTTGGAGATGCGATCGCCCAAGACACACAAGAGCGCAACCAACGGTTTCTTGAAGAAGCCCTTGAGTTGGTTCAAGCATGCTCCTTGACCTCAGACGAGGCTCACCAGTTGGTCGACTACGTATTTGGACGGGATGTTGGCGAGCAGTCGCAAGAGGTCGGCGGCGTTATGGTGACGCTGGCTGCACTGTGTCACTCCCACGAGCTGGCAATGCATCAGTGCGGCGAAGCTGAGCTTTATCGAATCAGCCGCCCAGACGTGATGGCGCGGATTCGTGAAAAGCAGAAAACCAAACCAGCATTCAGCCCTCTGCCTGGCGCTCACCCTGATCGGTGCAAGGAGTAGTGATGGACACGATTTCGGATGCAACAAACGCCGAAACAACAGCGCGGTGGACCTTCGCATGTTCGCGTTGCCCCTGGAACGGATTCAAACCCGAGGTGACCGCCATTGGTTTCTTCGCAGACTGTCCTGAGTGTGGATGTTCTTGCACTACGGATGAACCCACCCATGAACCGATTTCAGGACAAGCTGACAACAACTGACTCTGGGAAAACTCTGCCTGTCCTGGGCGAACCATGAGCATGTAATCAAAATTGGATGATTATGAGTAATCAAGAAAACCTGGTGAGAAATACAGTTTTGTCCTGCACCCTTAACGTAGGGGTCTGTGTTCTATGTATTGCTATGCTGTCCGGGCTCATAGCTGTAGTGCCCGCTATCGAGCAATGGCGCGCCCAAATGTGGCAGCACGTGTCGGGGATCATCACCGACGGCGGCACTAGCTTGATGCCCGCGGCCTACATTCAATGGGTAACCTTCCTAGTCGCGGCCTGGTCGCTGTGCATCGCATTGAAACTGGGTATACAACATTCCCTATGGTGCATTCCCTTTGGAGTGCTGACATTAAGCTCAATTCTACTGGGCGTGATTCCCTCGTATTACGCGATGATGTCAGTGTGCGGGGAATGGACACGGGACTTCATCTCCACTCAACCATTCGCCATCAGGACTGCGGTGGGTTTAGTTACCATCCTTCCCGCCCTAGGCCCTATTCTGTTGTTAACCTGCCTAATAGCGATTTCGTGTGGTGGAGACCCTGAACCGAACAAGCAAGCGGCAGAACAATGATGGAGAGGCCCGATTTAGTCTGGATCAATGACTCCCCGTCAATGACCATGCTAAGCTGATCTACAGTCAAAGGGCCTGTTAATGACTGATCAAAACCTAAACTTAATTATAACCCATGAAAAAGCCCGTCATCGCCAATCACAAGTTGACAACTTTTAGACACCCATAATTTTCCCAAGGAGAGTGTCATGTTTTACAAGAGTTTGTTGAAAGCGTTTGAAGCCGGGGAACTGGCGATAAATATCGATGATGCTGATAATTCGATAGTGGTCACTAGCCTTAAAGGTTCTGCACTTATCAACCTGAAAGCTAAATTCTTAACTGAAAAGGAAAGGTTTTTCTTAGCTGAGTCAGCAAAATACTTCACAAAACCATGCAATCCAGAAGAGGCTATGCAAAGAGCTGTTAAGGACCTCATCGAGGATTGCGACAGAACGATTGAGCGAGCCCGGCCCTATCTAAAACCTAGAGTCAGCACTAAGCCTTAACAGTCAGGTACTTTTAATCCTGGCGGCGGCAAAAACTGAGTGCAACACCTGACCTTTCCGGTACGGTGCTGCCCCTATGTCTTATTCCGAACTCAGCGTTGAAGAACGCGCCACCATTCA